>NZ_JAUBOS010000032.1:0-63967 GCF_036700365.1 Microcoleus sp. w2-18bC1 | reverse complement strand
TCTCGAAGCAGGAGTGGGAACAGCCGACAACAAAAGCAGTGACAGAAATCGAACTCTCGAAGCAGGAGTGGGAACAGCCGACAACAAAAGCAGTGACAGAAATCGAACTCTCGAAGCAGGAGTGGGAACAGTCATTTGTGCCTCACGCCCCATTGGAATCAGAGCCAGAACCGGAGTTGCCAATCTTCACAGCAGATACTGAAGCGCATCAGCTTGATTTGCTGCCAGATTTCAAGCCGCTTTCAGACTCCGACGGGAGATTTTCGCCTGAATCTGAAGATTGGGTTTAATCCAAGAACACACTGCGAGCCTTGTCCAGTCTAGGCTTTCGTCTCTCTGTATCGATCTTGGCTCTTAGTCAGCTTCACTCCAAATAAGTGAGTTATTCCCATGAAAACATTTGTCGAATTCCAGCAGACTTATCTGTTCGCGACTCGCACCGTCGAGAGAAGCCGCCATCAATCGCATCATGAACAACCGCGAGCATCAAATATCTCCGGCGAAACTCGCAATCGCCACCGCAAACCGAAAACTTGAAAATTTAGAATCTTCGCGGATAGTGTTCCAAAGAAGAGCTGAGTACGAACAGGAACCGTCCGATGTGGGGGAGTTGCGGGAGGAATTGACCGCCCGTCGCAGCGACTGGTGGCCGCCTATCAACTTCCTGAAATTACACCCTCTAAACGCGAGAAGCGGCTGCTGCGACCGAGCAAGTCAAAGAATTCGTTGAAGGCGTGATTCTGAGTTTTAGTACCCAATCAATAATCAGGTGGAATCCACCTGGGGGGGTGTTGACGGGGTGACAAGCAGATTGAAAGCAAAGGTGCGTCAAGGTTTTGAGTTGAGTGACCAAGCGAAAAGATACGCTTGCTGTAATTCAATCCAGATGCAGCAACTTGACTATTAATTCAATCCAGATGCAGCAACTTGACTATTAATTCAATTCAGATGCAGCAACTTGACTATTAATTCAATTTAGATGCAGCAACTTGACTATTAATTCAATTCAGATGCAGCAACTTGACTATTAATTCAATTCAGTTTTTGTTAAAAACGCTAAAAAATCACTAATTGTTGTGCGCCCTAAAGTCAGGCATTTGCAGTATAAAGTCAGGCGTTTGCAGTATAAAGTCAGGCGGAAAGCAGGTATTTGCAGGGGGTGCACTTTACCTGCATTTACCTGAAAATATCCTGCAAATGCCTGACTTTTTCGGTCAAATTACTGCTTTTTTGTGCTGTTCGTGTCTTGACCTGTTGAGGCTGGTTTTGGCTGTTCTCAATCGGTAGCAAGCAATGGTTTTGCGATCGCAAACCCTGACTAATATATGCAGACAAAAAATAATGCACCCTGATGAATGGGGAATCCTAGGTGTTAAGTAGCTTGATTTTTACCCGATATTCGACTGTGCCGATTGCTCACATTGCTCCTGTTGTTGTGGCGGCTTTTGTGGCAGCACTGGCATCAATTGCCGCAATTTTTCCATCGCGCCTGGGTAGCGATCGCTCAAAAGCTCGCTCTCTTGTAAACTAAATTTTATGCCTGATAGGAAGCTAGGGAAAAAAGTTAGGAGCAGTGGTAGCAATAGCAATGTTGGGAGATATATTTATACCGATACCGGTAAAGGAAAGTTCCGGCTAAGCTTTCTGAAACTTATAGTGCGATCGCTCCTACCTACAACGGCTTCAAGCGGCCGGGGCGAGCGCTGTATTGGCTACATGGCTCACGCCCTTCAACAATCGCCGAGCGGTAAATTAAAGTCGCCACACCTTAATTATTCGCTATTCGCGAATGTAGAATAAAGGAAACAAGGAAACAATGCACGAGCTCATCCGCTATGCTAAAACCCCAAGATATCCTTGCAATACTCAAAGTCCACAGTTGGGATTCAACGAACTGGACATACAGTTCTCTCGCTCAAAGCTTGGGAATGAGCGCATCAGAGGTTCATGCTGCCCTTGAGCGTTCTGAAGCTGCCGGTCTGTATTATGGCTCCGAGCGGAAAATTTTGAAGCAAGCGGTGTTGGAATTCTTGGTTCACGGGTTGCGCTATGTATTCTACGCCCAACCAGGTCCCCTCTCGCGGGGACTGCCAACTGCACATTCTGCTGAGCCATTGAAAAGCAAGCTGGTTGCCTCGCCATCTGAGGTTTACGTCTGGCCTGACCCGAAAGGTGTCGTGAGAGGGCAGGCAATCGCGCCTCTGTACCGTTCAGTCCCCCAAGCTGCCAGTAACGATCCAAAACTTTATGCCTTGCTCAGCTTGATTGACGCTATTCGAGTTGGTCGGGTGCGGGAGCAACGTTTAGCCGCTAGCGAACTTGAAAAGAGGATCGTCGCTGCTCTATGAACCCGCAGATACTCATGCTGGAAATAGTTGCCAGGGTACTCTCTCAAGTACGCACTACCATCGTCTTCACAGGAGGAGCAACGATATCCCTGTATCTGGACGAAGTGGCGGCTCCTGACATTCGACCTACCGATGATGTTGATTGTGTTGTCGAAATCATGTCCAGAGCTGAATATTACAACTTCTCGAACTTGTTGCGAACCCTTGGGCTTCAAGAGACTACAGAATCAGGTGCACCCCTATGTCGCTGGCAGTATGAGGGCATTTCCATTGATGTCATGCCATGCGATGAATCGGTGCTGGGGTTTTCTAACCGCTGGTACAAGCCAGGTATTGCTAATTCTATTCGCTACCAACTTCCAAGTGGTAGGCAAATCCTAATTTTTTCAACGCCTTACCTCCTCGCCTCCAAAATAGAAGCTTTCATTGCTAGAGGTGGGGGTAACTTTTATTTTAGTTCTGATATTGAAGACATCGTGGCATTGCTTGACGGGCGTTTTAGTTTGTTAGAGGAAGTGCAACAAGCTGACTATGAAGTGAAAGCATTTTTATCAGGATGGTTTCGAGCCGAGCTGGAAAATCTGTGTTCCATCGCGCCTGCTTTCCTCTCGTCCGCTGCTAAAAATTCAGGTCGCACTCGCTTACTCTTGCAAAGAATTGAAAGGCTGGCGATAGTAGTTTAGTAGTTAACTGCTAGCAATAGACAGCAGCGGACACTCGATCGAGGTAAGCCTTACACTCGCGAACAGCCTCAACGGAACGCAAAAACCAGATAGTCCAGCCTCAGCTTTATTGCTGGCATAGTGGGTACTACACTACAAAATCACTTCTAAAATTTTAGCTACCTGCCAATTTCCTCACACTTGCTCAACTTGATTCTTAATTCAACTTAAATACTGTAACTTGACTATTAAATCAATTCGGATTTTGTTAAAAACGCTAAAAAATTAGCTAATTGTTGTGTGCCCTAAAGTCAGGCAAGTGCAGTATAAAGTCAGGCGTTTGCAGTACAAAATCAGGTAAATGCAGGTATTTGCAGGAACTGCACTTTACCTGCATTTACCTGAAAATATCCTGCAAATGCCTGACTTTTTCGGTTAAATTGCTGCTTTTTTGTGCAAGGACTGCCTTTGCTGGTTGAGGTCGGTTATGGCTGTTCTCAATCGGTAGCAAGCAATGTTTTTGTGATCACAAACCAGACTTTTACGTGCAGGAAGAGAAATAATGCACCCTCCTTTTACGGAAGCCTAACCGTAAGGTCGGGTTTAATACTTTCTTTAGCTTTAATGACAATTGTAACTATTTGTACTACGATTTAAGCTGAATATTCTATAGCTCTAAGAAATTAGAGGGAGAAAATGCTTCAAAAGCAATTCAACAAGCTCATCACTTATTCAAGTGCGATCGCACCTAAATCCACTATTCTATACAAATAAAGAAAATTATAGTCAGTCTCTACCTTAATAAACTGTCTAAACAGCCCTCTCCAATTGGAGGGGATAAAATCACCTGACTAGGGGTTTTTAATTACAGTTGTTAACTTGTATCTTGGCAAGAGGTTTTTACTGATTAAAAACTATGAAAACTTTATCGGAAGCAAAACCTAGAGAGCTGCTATCCAACCATATTCACATTCGCCTCACTGACTCTGACTACAATCAAATCAAAGCAAGAGCAGAGCAAGTCAATTTGAGCATGAGCGACTTCATGCGGCGTGCAGCTTTGAGGAGAACCATGCCGCGCCCTCTAGCTGCATTTGACTTAAAAGCCTATCAAGTGTTATGCAAGATTGATGCCCAACTTAGAATTGCAGGAAACAACCTCAATCAACTTACTAAAGCTTGCAATAGTGCTGTGGCATTGGGAGAACCCGTTGTTGTCAATACAGGACTCTTAGAAAGCGTACAGCAACTCATTCGAGAAAACGGGAAGGCAATTAAAACTATAGTTGCAAACCTCGCCAAATCTACAATACGCTAATTATTAACAAGCCTGGGCTTTACCGCCTGAGCAATCGATTCTGTGCAACTGACGGCTTTTCGGTTATGATTGGCAAACAAATCAAAGGTACAGGCTTTCGAGGCTGTCTGAACTACGTGCTGGGCAAAAAAGACGCTGCTCTAATTGGCGGTACTATGTGCGGACAAACTCCTGAAGAATTGGCTGCTGAATTTGGCATCGCCCGACAACTAAGACCTAACCTGAAAGTAGCAGTTTTTCACGCCACTTTATCTGTCGATAGCACCGAAAAACTAGAAGATTCTGAAGAAAATGACCAGCGCTGGCTGGCGATCGCAGCCAACTACATGAAAGCGATGGAATTTGACAACAACCAGTACGCAGTTGTCAAGCACAGCGATACAGAACACGACCACATTCACATAGTCGCCAGTCGCATTTGCCTAGATGGAGGTGTTGTTGACGATAGCTGGGATTATTACAAAAGCCAAGAAACTATTCGCCAACTCGAACGGAACTACAGCCTGGAAACTGTTACACCCAGTTGGGAAACAGACAAGCGAGCTCAGACTACAGGAGAACACAGGCAATTAAAAAGCAAGGGAAACAAGAGCGTCAGGGTGCAATTGCAAGACCTAATTGATGAAGTTACCCAAGACAATCTAAGTATGCCAGAATTCGTTGAGCGGTTGCAGCAACAAGGCGTAGAGGTGCAAGTCGGATTGACTCGAACTGGAATCGGCTTCAGTAAAGGCATTTCTTACAATTTAGATGGAGTCGCTTTAAGTGGTACTCAGTTGGGTAAAGCCTACACTTTTTCTGGATTGCAGAAGCATCGAGGCGTTAGCTATGACCAAGGGCGAGATAACGCCCTAATTGAGGCTTTAATGCAGCCACAACACTTAGCGAACGCCCCTAGCGAGGCAGAGAAAAATGAGCTAGAGTCGTCACAATCCGAGCTAGAAACAACCGCACTTGCAATTCCTGCCACAGCAAATGAGTTAGAGTTGTCACAATCCGAGCTAGCAGCAAGCGCACCTGGAACTCCTGCAACAGCAAATGAGTTAGAGTTGTCACAATCTGAGCTAGAAACAACCGTACCTCCAACTCCTGCAACAGCAAATGAGTTAGAGTTACAATTATCAATCCTGCCTGAAAGGAATGAAACTCAGTGGCAAAAAGTGCGATCGCATCTAGCAGTCGAGTACAGTTTACCTTTAGAATTGCTCGATTTATTGCACTCTCATTCTTGGCTGTATGCCGGCTCAGAAAAGGCTGTCTTTACGGCACGGACGCTTGACGGGGAAGCCAGCTTCGCTTTTGTTCTCGATGAAAGAGGCAACTTTACTACAACCCATCCCCTGTCATCTGAAGCTGCTTTCTGGGTAGCCACTACTGGAGAAATTGAGCGAGCTGTGATTGCGTGTAACCCAATCGAAGCCCTTTCAATTTTGCTTATTGAACAGGAAAATAACCAGGATAACTCTGCAATAACACCACCCACAATTTACCTAGGAATTGAACGAGCTTCACAACTGCCTATACAATTCTTACAAGAACTCGATAGCGTTATTATAGCGATCGCCGAAAATTCTCAGCTCGCTCGAAATGCGCTTGCGCTGCTACCGAATGCAGAACTTGTTAATCCACAGTCAAGTTGGAATGATATCTGGATACAATTAATTGAGCAAGAAGAGCAAAATATTCAACCAAATAACCAACCTTATAAACAGCGCATCCAAGACATCGAACTGGATTAATTGTTGCTACCTTAAATTTGTCTAGAATTTAAACAAAGTGCTTAGGTTCATAAAATCAATCAATATGTTTGATAAAACCTGTTGATCAATACTTCGGACAGTTTTTTAACGGCCCAGCACCGCCGAGGGCGAGGAAGCCCTGCCATTTTTTACGCATTTTCTGAAACGAGTGCGCGCTTACTTAAACCTTGAAAAAATAGTCCAGCATATAGCCAGTAAGGGTTTCGGAGACTCGACTAGAGCTAAAACTGTCCTCCGTATTGCTTATGGGACAAGGATTATGTCTCACCACTACTTCCGTATCATTACCAAGCATCATAACGCTTGCTGTACAATAAAGGGTTCTAGCCGTGGGTCGCCCGTATTCTTAGCCTCAAACGCTAAGGATAATGACTACACTTATTACCTAGCAAAGCTTTTAGGCTAGCGGACAGGTCTGTTTAGCAGACCAAGTAAGGAAAAACTATAAATATGGAAAAAAACTATACATTTCAATTCAATCCTTCCACTGCCTTAGAAGCCCTGAAAGCTGGTAAATACGACCCGCTTAACTTCTACGAAGCGCGTTTAGACCTGTTTAACCTCTCGGTAATGGCAGACTATGACCAACTCATTTGCCTACCCACATTAACTGCTATCGACAAATACTGGTATCAGATTGAAACAGCCCGAAAAGTCCTCAGACAAATGGGTGGACGGGCATTACTAGCGGATGAAGTCGGATTGGGTAAAACCATTGAAGCGGGACTAATCATCGCCGAATACTTAGCTAGGGGGATGGTAAAGTCCATCCTAGTGTTAACTCCGGCATCCCTAGTTTCCCAGTGGCAATCAGAGTTAAGTGACAAATTTAATATCGCTACTATCACCACAGATAACCGTGACCCACAACAACCGATAGACGAATTTTGGACAAATAATCCGCGAATTATCGCTTCATTAAACACGGCTAAGTCTGCTAAACATTATCTTCACGTCACCAGTCGTACTTGGGATTTGGTTGTTGTCGATGAGGCACACCATCTAAAAAATCGCAGTACCCTCAACTGGAAACTGGTCAACGCCCTCAATAAGCGGTTTATCCTCATGCTTACTGCTACGCCAGTGCAGAACTCCCTTGTGGAACTGTTTAATCTGCTAACCCTCCTCAAACCGGGACTGCTACAAACAGAAGCCGCTTTTAAAAAAGAATACGTCAATTCCAATAATGGACGAGTCCCTAAAAATCCCGAAAAGTTACGCACTCTGATGCGGGAAGTTATGGTACGAAATACCCGCGCCCTAGTAGATGTCAAACTGCCCAAACGCTTCGCCACCACAATTACCGTTACCCCGGCAGCCGGAGAGGAGAAACTTTACCAAGACTTGAGCAAGTATCTACGTTCTTCAGAGGACAAACTAGACAGACTCTCCCGTACTAATTTGCTAATGCGAGCGGGTTCATCCCCTAATGCTTTAGCTGACTCCCTCAAGCAACTGACTATCCGCCTACCCGATGAAGAACTGAAGTCTTTAGCTGCACGAGCATCCCAAGTCAAGCAGGTCGAGAAAGCAAAAACCTTAGTAGAGATGCTCTCCAAATCTCGCCAGAAAACCTTAGTTTTCACAACCCATAAAGCAACTAGCACCTATTTAGCTAAAACGCTGCAAGCGGAAAATATCCCCTTTGCAGAATTTACTGGCGGAATGTCCCTTAAACAGAAAGATGAGGCTATAGCCGCATTTCGGGATAATGTTTGTGTACTCTTAGCATCGGAAACAGGGGGAGAAGGACGTAACATCCAGTTTGCTAATGCGATCGTTAATTATGACCTGCCCTGGAACCCAATGAAAATTGAACAGCGCATTGGTCGTATCCACCGCATCGGACAAACCCAGGATGTTTTTATTTTTAACTTCTGTCTCAAAGGCAGTATCGAAGAGTATATTCTGCGGATACTGCACGACAAAATTAATATGTTTGAACTGGTAGTCGGAGAAATTGAAACAATTTTAGGCAATGTGGATGATGAATTTGACTTTAGTGAAGTTGTCATGGATATCTGGCTTAAGCATCAAGTTAAACCCGAATTAGATCAAGCCTTTGAGCAATTGGCAGATAATTTGTTGAAAGCCCAAAAACAATATGAGCAAATTCAAGAACTGGATGAACAGATTTTTGGCGAAGATTTTGAAGCTTGAAAAATTGATTTGATTAAATATGTTATCAGACCCAATAATTACTACTTTAGAAAAAATTGTAGCTCTCCATGACGGAATAGCTGAACCGGCTGGGGAACACGTTTTAAATGCGCTGTTAAATGAAAACATAGCCTCGTTACTTTCTCTACCAGAAGAAGTAACTTTTACAACTATCACTGATGTACCTCAAAGTGTTTTTGTTACTTATCATTCAGAAGTATTAAATAAATTATCTGAACTATTAGCTGTCAAAGGGCAGATTAGTGCCTTGGGTGTAAAATTTGATGGCTATCTAAAAGCTACGGGATTTGACAAAAGCATACCAGAGAGATTCAAACCTCAAAATGGGTTAATTCGTTTTGTAGATGCTAAACCATCAACCACTCGCTACATTTTATGTAATGTGGCTTACACAGCGAATGCCGAAGAAAAAAGGATTGGTCTAGTTTCGTTTATTATCAATGAAATAACAGGAGTAACACCAGTACAAATTGGGGATGCTTTATTTTGGGAGTCTGACAGAATGGATGTGGATAATCAAGAAACACCATTTTCTATTCCTTTTGATGAGTTGTTGAAGTTAATCGAACATCAAAGTGGAATATTGATTGGAAAATCTTTAGATAATTGGCAGGCTAAATTAACAAGAGCAAGAGCTAGGGATGAAGAAAGACTCAAGGATTATTACAACACGATTAGCTCTGGGATTCGCCACAAGATTGAGTTAAAAAATTTGATTGGTGATGAATTAGACAAAGAATTAGCTCGAATTGAAGCTACTAATAGAGAGCTAGATCGAAAATTGTTAGATATCCAAGAGCGTTATGCAATGAGTGTAGAAGCTTGGTTGCACAGTGCAATGATTATCCATCTACCTACAGTACATATTCAATGTGAGTTGCAAAGAAAGAAAACGAAACGGACTGTAACAATAGTTTGGAATCCGTTCACTAAAATTATTGAACCTCTTTGCTGTGAATTATCAGGAGAACCTGTTTACGATTTCTATTTAGATGATCTATCAGCTAAAATTATCTCCCCGACAGTTTGGACTAGATAGGGGTATAGCCGAGATACGGGCTTTCCGAGGACACGACGTAAAGTTTTGTAACAATGCCGCTTTTCAATGTCCCTTCCGCCTAAAGAAGCTGCCAACACTCAGTCAGCTAGAGCAGAGTAGTATTACTACTCTGCCCTCGTACAGACCCAAAAAGCGGAAATCTTTTACTGCTAAACATTTCAGGCTTTGCTACTTCAAGTCATTTTGTCTTATATTTACAAAACTTTACGTCATGTCCTATTTTGCGCGTATCTCGGCTATACCCCAAAAAGCACTCGATTACAGGTTTCCAGGTTTGAAGCACTTAGGAATGAAAAATAAATAAGGTGACTAATAGAGCAAGAGTTTACCTTGGATCAAGGCTTCTGGGGTTTAATTGTGCAAGTTATTAATTTTTCATTCCTTAAGAGTTATCCACAGCCTAAAGATTTTATTTTTTAGGAAATACCTGGGTCTTTAGTGAGAGCTATTTTGGCAAGAAAGTATATGCAAAGGAGAGGAAAAATAAATGTTGTATCAAAAAGCACGCGATTACAAGTTTACATTGTTAAAGTGATTAAGGATTATTCACAGCTTTAAGCTTTAGTATAAACAATTTTTATTCCACCAATTTTTTTCCTATCCTTACCCGTGGTTTAAAAGCACTACAGCTAGGCGGAAATAGTCACATTTCCCACCTATGACTTGAAACCGCTATAGCCAGTAAAGCTTAAACGGCGCTGTTTAATAATTCGATTTTAATCCCTGAGAGGGTTTTAGGGTTTTTGTGGCTTAACCGTTATAGCCACAGTTAGGCTGAACCTGTCCAGTTTCAATCCCTGATAGGGTTTTATGGTTTTTGCGGCGTTGAAGAAATTCATAAATACCTTGGTAACAGAATTACAATATTGAGCAACGAGTAGTCACGCAAGCTTAGCAAAGTAAGGGGGATATATGTCAGGTTTTGATCCAACACAGTTCGTTAATCGCATTGGGCGAAAGCTTGTAATGGAGTTCGCAGATGCAAGCGATGCTGGTACGCCTGGACTGATTGGTAGCGCGCGCGAACATCCAGCACGTGTGCAACTTGTGAAATTATTACCAGCTTATGTATCTATAGGAAGCGGTTTGCTAATCGATAGCTATGGTGAGCAGAGTAAACAACAAGATATTGTTATGTTCGAGCGTGACTTTTGCCCTGTCTACTCAATTAATGACACTCCGGATGCTACCTATTTTCCAATTGAGGGCGTTATTGCAAACGGTGAAGTAAAGAGTTCAGTTGATAAAGGGGTTTTATTCAATGCATTAGATAATATTAGGTCAGCTAAGTTGCTTCGCAGGTATGCTCACAAGACTGATGAAGGGCTAGGATCTCTTGCCTCCTTTAGAAATTTTGGGATGGCCGTTCCCTTCGCCGCCACACCTAGCGATGAATTCAATCAAGATCGCAATTTTAGGGATCAGATTTATAGCTTTATTCTTTGTAATTCGTTTACCTCTAGCCCAGATGCAATTTTGAAAAATCTCGTGGAATACGAACATCTTCACGGACACAAATGTATGCCTAATATCATAATATCTCTGAACGACGGATTCATTCAGGGTATGCAGTCGAACAACATGAGCCTACAGTTTTCATTGCTCACATCTGATAGTTTCTCATTTGTGCCAGCTTTAGATCGGTGTTTTGCGTACTTAGTCAATCAGCTACAACAACATGTTCGCGAAGCTCGCACTGTCCCGCTTCAAGCACTTGACCGTTATATGACAATACGGTTCACTTAAGGCTGAAAAAGTAGTAAACTAGGTATTATGTACAAAAAAGGAAATCAAGGACAGTGCCTTTAAAAAAATTATTATTAGAATCTCCCAAGCTCAAAAGTAAGGAGATATTCAAAGCTATAGAGATAGCAATTCCATCAACAGCAATAGAAGCGGCGATTCTCAAAACAAAAGTTAAAGAAAAACGGCATCGCGGGCTACCATCACAACTGGTAGTATGTCTAATAATAGCAATGAGCCTGTGGTCAAAAGACTCAATGCGGGATGTGCTAAAAAATCTAATTGATGGGCTTAATGAAGTCGGGTTAAAAACTGGTAAATATTGGAAAATCCCATGTAAAGCAGCTATTACTCAAGCCCGACAAAGATTAGGAGCAGGAGTAATGACACAGTTGTTTCATCAGTTGGTAAAACCAATGGCTACGGTTGAAACAGTAGGAGCTTTTCTCAATGGATTGAGAATTATAGCGATAGATGGAACCTGCTTAGACATCCCAGACAGTGATGAAAATGCCAGAGTTTTTGGCCGTCCAGGGAGTCGTCCAGGTACAAGAGCTGCATTTCCAAAAGCTAGATTAGTCATTTTAGTAGAAGCAGGAACACATTTAATATTCGATGCCTTAATCTGTCCATATAAGATAGGAGAAAGAGTAAGAGCGTTAAGATTATTACGCTCCGTTACCCCAGAAATGTTGTTGATGTGGGATAGAGGTTTACATTCCTATGCGATGGTAGAAGCTACTGTCAGCAAAGGTTGTGACTATTTAGGGCGAATTCCATCTAATGTTAAATTCACAAACGAAACACAACAAAAAGATGGTTCTTATTTGAGTTTGATTTATCCACCCGGTAAATTCCGAAAAAAAGGATTTCCACCTATAAAAATTAGAGTAATCGAGTATAAAATTGAAAATTTAGAGAAGCCGGAAGCCGAAACTAGATATCGTTTGATTACAAGTTTGTTGGATAATAAAAAATTTCCGGCCAAGTTACTAGCTTGCGAATATCATCAACGGTGGGAAGTCGAAAATACAATAGATGAACTCAAAGTACATCTCTTAGAGCGAAAAACTCATATTCGTTCTCAAAGACCGAAGGAAGTAGTGCAAGAAATTTATGGTCTATTATTAGGACATTGGGCGGTGCGGTCATTAATTTGTCAAGCAGCGCATAGTGCAGAGATTTCACCATTACGTCTGTCTTTTACGGGAACATTACGAGTTATTCGTCGTGCACTACCAAAATTTCAGCGATTAGAACCACAAGAACTTCCCTTTTTTTAAGTTGGTTAACTTTGGAGATACTTGACCAAAGTTTACCGGAAAGGGTTCAGAGAAATAACCCAAGAGTGGTGAAAAAGCCTGTTTCAAAATTCCTATCCAAAAAAGTTCAACATAGAGGTACTGGAATAAAAATGAATCCTCCTATTTTTACTGTTTTAAGCACTGCCTAGCCTTAAGTGAACCGTATTGCGTTATATGACATCTCTCAATGGCGCACTACCGTCTTTCCAAGCGCATCGTTTTGAAATTCGGTAGGCAGTCTGATCTCACGTTCTCAAGCATTACCTAACAGCCCTGGTGCAGCATTACCGTTTTCATAAATGGTTGCTGTCTCTATCTAACCGTTTCCATAAACGGGAGTCAAGGTTCAGTCAACCATTTCTATAAACGGACAAACAACCTTAATTCGGAGCCAACAATATACCTCTTGGGCGTGATTCTAGAGAGTAGGGGGTCAAGTGTAAGACAAAATGCAAAATGCGTAAGGCAGTACGTAAGACAACTAACTCCTGCACAAATATAGCCGGGGTATTTAGTTATTTACTTAGTTTTAGTTGGTGTTAATAAACTCCCAGATACTAGCTAAACCGTTATAAATCGGGAGTTTTGCTGTTTTAGCTGAAGCGTCAACCTGAGCAAATGTGGTACTAATCAGTAGTTATGGTTTTGGTGTTCTGGGTACTGTACCAAAGCTATAGTGTTTGTTTTAGTTGGGTCTTTCCGAGGTGTTTTACGCCGTGTCTTACATACACGTAAGACATAAGTAAGACTGTTTTAATATTTGTCTTACAAATTATTTTTTTGTCTTACTAGAAACCTATATAGTAAGTCAGGCAAAATATTGTTATATTTCCACTCCCTCTCGGACTTGTTGCAAGCGCTCAATAAGATGAGCAGGAGCGCTACCCGACCACTACAAAACGCGCAAAAACAAGCGAACGGGCGATCGGTGGCTCACCCCGCTAAGATTTCCGAAAAATGGGAGGTTAAGGGCGATCGGCGATCGGCTAGCGGAGAGCGCTCGATCATGTCCGTACCAAGCGTGTGGTGGTTTGAGAGTTTGCCTAATGCGGTTGAGTGATGATGAGATAAGTGCTGGCTGGTGAGCGATCGCATTCATCAACGTTTACAACAGAATTTGACCAGCTTCGGGCAACAGAGAAGTTTGGTTAAGGATTCATCAGACTCCTGAAGCCATGTCCGGTAAAGTTCGCCAAAGTGACATCTTGACTGCTCTAAACGATCGCGTTTTGGGTTTTCTTGCTTTCAGGCGGGAAGTCGATATGCTGAGATTGAGCAGAGTTGTAGGCGATCGCAAATACTATCACGGCTGCACCCACGATGACCCGAGCCAATACCCCTTTTCTAAACGTTTTGAATAGCATGAGATTCTGACGCAGTAATTGTTCTGAGTAATGGCGGCTTTGACGCGAGCTACAGGGTTACTCGAATCCCGGTAAGCTCAATTGTTTCGGTTCTTTGGCTTCAGGTTTTGCCTTGCAGCTTTTCTTTTCAGTTTTACCTTTTGCCTTTTTCTTTGTATCCAACTTCTCCCATTCGGCGCGAATGCGTTCTAAGAGGACGGAGGCGGGTTCATCGTTGGGGTTTTGGGGAACCAATTCGCCTCGGAAGGCTTTGGTAAGGATGGATTGATTGAGTTTGTCTAGGTAGGCTTTAGCTTCTTGGTATTGTTGCTCAATTTGCTCGGCAGTTTTGAAAAATAGTTCAACACGGCGGACGATTTCTTGTTGTTCAGCTAGCGGTGCAACGGGATATGGAGCAGACATCAATGCAGCCTGAGTTAACTTTCTTCTCCCTGTAGAACCAGATGTCAAAGGGATGAAGGGATAGAACATTAATGAGTAATTAACATAGTCAATTTCAACGCCATCTGTTGCTCGAAGCACATGAGCATGGTTATTCACCCATGATTTTCCAGAAATCTTATAGCAGAATGGTTTTGTTCGACCAATAAAAGTTTCATCTTCAACTACAACCACAAGAGCTTCATCAAATATATAATCATCAATCCAACCCACTTGACCATTAGCACCATAATAAGGAATATCACCTATCCGTTTTTCACGTTCATCCTTATTAATAGGAACACGCATTTTATCAAGACATTCAGCCACATCACCAATAGTTACCCAACTCCACTGGGTAGGTATTACTGATTTTTCAAAAACGCTTGGGTTGTTTACAGGTAAAAATTCTTTATATTTCTCCTTCCACTTATCATCTTTGGGCGTTTTCCCCTGAGCTTTCATCTTCTCCAGTTCAGCTTCTTCCCAACGGCGACGGCGTTCAGCACGAATGCGCTCTAACAGAACTGATGCAGGTTCAACATCAGGGTTTTTCTCTCGCCAATCAGCGGTGAGGTCGCCACGGAAAGCGGCGGCGAGGACTGATTGACGGAACTGGTCTAAGAGGACGGGAATCGCCTCAAGTTCCTCCTTCACCAGCTGGCTCCGAGCCTTCAACGCCTCAATTTTGGCAACTATGCGGCGTTGTTCGTTGAGGGGAGGTAGTGGTAAATTAAACTTCTCTATTTGAGAAGTGAACATGTGTTGTATTAAACTGCCTGTGTTCAGGCTATCAACAAACTTTCTAAATAAGCGCGATTTAAACAGCCATAAAAGATACCTGGGAGGTATCTGGATTGGAGTCAGACGAGCAATCCGTTGATTTAGAAGACAATACTCGGATTTTTCTGTAAGGCATATACGTCCTAGAAACTCATCTTGAAGCGATTGAGCCGTCAAGTTTATGATTAACTCTTCAGAGCCAACAATATAGGATGGAAACTCCTTTGCATATTGCTCTGGTAAATACCGTGTATTTTCCTCCGTCCAAAGAACGTTACCGCTCTTGTGAAGATTACCGGGACGGAGTAATTTAACACCACTTGACTGATATTCCTTACTGGGAAAAGCACGTCCATTCTGACAAAACCCTATTTGTTCCCAGCTTACCCATACCCAGCCTGTAGGAAGTTCTGGCAAATTATCTCTATCCTCAGTCACGCTATTTCTTCACCTTCTAATAATTCCGACAGCGCTTCCATCTCCTCCATCGCTGTCTGCAACCTTAGCATAATCTCAGCCGCGATCACATCTGGTTCCAGCAAACCATCCTCCGATTGCAAACTCTCATCCCTCAACCAAGAAATATCGAGGTTATTCCCCCGCTTGGCAATCTCCTCACGGTTAAAACAGCGCCAGCGCCCCGTTTCCCCTTGGTCAACACGCGGACTCTTCCCATTCGGGTCATCCCCATACGCCAACTCAAACTCATTAAAATGAGATCGCATCAGGGGTATCCGCTTCCCGAAACTGGGCATATTCGTCCGCAGGTCATACACCCACACTTCCTTAGTATTGCCCTTCTCCGTCGTCCCCCTTTGGAAAAACAGCACATTCGTCTTGACCCCTTGGGCGTAGAAAATCCCCGTAGGTAGCCGCAAAATCGTATGCAGGTTGCACTTATCCATCAAGTCAGCGCGAACATTGCGCCCCTGCCCATCCTCAAACAACACGTTATCCGGTAACACCACCGCCGCCCGTCCTTCCGGTAGCAGACTGCGATAAACGTGCTGCAAAAATACCAACTGCTTGTTCGAGGTGGGATAGGTAAAATCATCCCGCGTCGGACTGCCACCTCCTTTCTTCGTACCAAAAGGCGGATTCGTCAAAATCACCTTAGCCTTCGCCAACCGCTGCCCATCCGGTGAGAGAGTATCCCCCAACGTCACCTCTCCCTCAATCCCGTGCAGCATCATATTCATCAACAACAAGCGGTGGGCATCCTGCACCAACTCCATCCCATAAAACGCCTGCTGCCGTTGAAACACCTGTTCAGTTTCCGAGAGGGTAAACAAGTCATCCGTGCGTCGTTTAACATAGCGGTCAGCCGCAATCAAAAACCCTCCCGTTCCCGCTGCTGGGTCTTGGATTAGTTCCCCTGCTTGCGGTTTAATCAAGGACACCATGCAGTCAATCAGCGGACGTGGCGTAAAATACTGCCCTGCCCCGGACTTCTTCTCACTGGCATTCTTCTCTAATAGCCCCTCGTAGAGGTCGCCTAACCCTTCCTCTTTGGCAGAATACCAGTCCAACTTATCAATACTTTCGACCAGCTTACTTAAAATGCGCGGTTGTTTCAGCGCCGTTTGAGCGTTGGCAAAAATTGCCTGCACCCGTAGCGATGAAGCTTTAGATCCCAATTCCAGCAGCAGAGAGCGGTAGAATGTCAATTGTTCTATCCCCTCTTTCGCCGTCAAATCTGCCCAGCGTAACCCTTGGGGCAATTGGTCTTCCACCCCCGTCTCCTGCGCCATCTTGAGAAACAGCAGGTAAGTCAGTTCGGTGACGTATTGCAGGTAAGTAATGCCATCATCCCGCAGGACGTGGCACAAGCTCCAGAGTTTTTGGACAATATCGGTCGTTGCGTTCACTCGGTTCTTGATTAAAATATGCCTTCAACAGTTTAGCAATTTTAGTAACTTAAAGATTGCCAAAACCAATGGTCTTTAACTTTAATAACTCCATTACCCATTGAATCATAAGGACGGGAGATATCTTTATTATCTGACCTGTAAATAAAATCAGCAGCTCCATCTCCAAATCCATAAGTCCTTTGCCGGAATTGAATGATTTTCGCCTCTCCTTCTTTAGTAATTTTGATATTTCCTCGAACGAACTTATTGCCCCTATTTGCAAGATAGCTATATCGGCAGGGAAGCTCGACAAAACCCTCATTATTAGGAGTCAAACTCCCGGAATCAACTAAAGCCACTACCGCTTCAAATTCCGATAACTTTGAATTGAAATTTTCCTGCGTAATATAAGGGGTTTCGCTTAAAAAGATAGCCAAGCAAAACATTACACTAATTCCCCAAGGAACTATAGCGGCTTTTCTCTCCCATGGCTCGATGTGCTTCCAAAAATTCCGATTGAGTACCAGTAGTGCAACTCCCGACCTCAAAAAAGTATAGATTTTCGGAAAAGCTATCGTAGCCATACTAAGCCCAATAAGCCAAGGATATAAAAGAGCTATTGTCCAAACTACAGAAATCCTTATAGCTGAAATGTCTTTTCGAGCTAAGTTGTTATCTGAATAAATTGACCACCAAATCGGCCAGAGAAAGAGAATTATAAAAAATAAATAGAAAATTCCCATAATAAGAGGCCAAAAATCTAGCTTCCATTGAATAAATCGCTCTATCGATTGACAGGGAAAGAACTCTAACAGCAACATCAACGAACCAATAACCATTACTACCAGCGAAATTACAGTAGCTTTGGTATTTAATAGAGAGCGATGCTTAGGTCTATAATTCATAGTCACTTTGAAATTAAAAAACAACAATATTCAGAACAACTTTGTGTGTGATTCTTAAAAATTTTTCTAATTGTTCAAGTTCTACAAATTCTAACTTGCATTCTCCCAAAGGTTACTGCTAATTTCCACTAAAATCTCCTCTAACCGCCCATCAAACGCTTTATTAATTCTCTCAAATCCTCCACCTTGCGCCTTGAACGCTCCCCGGTCAAAAGCATCTCGGTCTACAATAACCTCTGTCTTCAACTGCTGACCAATTCGCTCCAACCACTTGCGCTGCGGTGCAGTCCAAGCGCTACTCGCCAGGATTTTCCTCATCGCCTTATCCACCCGTTCGCCATAAGGCATTAAAGCATCCCCCAACGCCGCCTGCCGGATAAACCCAATAATCGAAGCAGCAATATCCTCATTCGTCATCTCCCGCCACGCCACTTGCAGATTAGTTTCCGAAAACCCCGCCGCATCCAACAACAAACGCAGTTCCTTAAGTTGCGCCCTCGTCAAGTCACGCGGTCGCTGAGTCACCACCAGCAGCGCCGGGAGTTTATTCAAATTCTCCCGCAAAAAGGCTCTAAAGCCATCCAGATAGTCTTGCGGTCGTTCGGCATCCCCATAGCCTCGTTCCACACTCCTCAACACATCCTGATGCCGGGAAATGAGAACTGCTTGCATCCCGCCATCCCGTCGGTCTAACATTTGGGCGATTTCTTTTCTATCCCGCAACCACTGCGCTGCCTCACTGGGGCTAGATTCGCGTAAATGGCTTACCATGCCCTCAACAGGCATTCCCGCCAGCGTTTCAATTGCCTCCTTGCTGTCATCCGAGAGCGATCGCTTTTTGCGCTGCAACTTCGCCAACAGTTCATTAATAATACTCTCAACCGCCGCCGAATTCTGCACTCTCCCCAACTCATCGACCAACCGGCTAAAGGAAAAATTAGGCTGATTGACTACGGGCTTCATCTCGGACACCTTTGAGATGGCGGTATAAATATCTACCGCATCAAACACCCGAAACACCTCTTTACCAATCTCGTCACACAGTCGAGTCGCCCGCCCCAACATCTGTTCGTAAAGTATCCGGGAATTCACCCGTCGCATAAACACGACATTGCAGATTTCTGGAACATCAATCCCCGTCGTCAACAAATCTACTGTCACCGCAATTTTGGGATTGACCTCATTTTTAAAGCGGCGAATCAACTGCAACGGCTTATCGGCATTGCCGGTAATCTTCAGCACCGAGTCATCTTCGACGCTACCATACTTGTTTTCCAAAGCAATTTTCAATTGATCGACCACAATATCGGCATGAGTGGTATTGACGCAGAAAATCAGAGTTTTTCCCGGTAACGCAGGGTCAATATTTTCCGCTAAATACTCACAAACCACCCGATTAAACTCTTGCGTTACCACCCGCTTATTAAACTGCTCAACATCAATGCGGACAGTATCCGGGGCGTGAACCAAATCTAGCTGCCCTGTTTTGGGGTCAAAAAACTCCATCTGGTCGCCTGGGTTCCAGACAATACCATCTTCAGAAAGGGCCGTCCTAATCCGATAGGGCGGTTCGTGGTCAATCAACCAGCCATCAATCACCGCTTCCCGATAGCTGTAAGTGTAAACGGGTTCTCCAAAGATTTGCGTTGTGTGCAGCGCTGGAGTTGCCGTCAGACCAATCTTCACCGCATCGAAGTAATCCAGCACCCGTCGATACTTCGATATGTACTCGTTAAAGTCCCGAAACGTTAACTCTGTTTCGCTCAACTCTTGGTCAAGCAAATACCCCCGATGGCACTCATCCACCACAATGCAGTCATACTGGTCAACGGTTAGGATAGTCGTTTCATCCGAAGGGTAAAGCAAGCGTTTGACAAAGCTTTGGACAGTAGCGATATGAACTTTAGTATCGCTGTCAATGTCCCGCTCTCCCAATTCCTTAATCTCAAAAATATCGGAAAATGTCTGAAGACTCTCCATCCGAGTATCTTTAAACGCATTCGCCGCCTGTTCTCCCAACGCTGTGCGGTCAACTAAAAACAGCACCCGACGAAAGCGCTTAGTTTTTAACAACCGATAAACCAAAGCAATGCAGGTTTTGGTTTTTCCCGTCCCCGTTGCCATCGCCACCAAAAGTTGCCACTTATCAGAGGCAAGTCCTGCCTCAACCTTCTGAATTGCCTTTTTCTGATACTCCCTCAGCGTGAAGTTGTAGTTAAATTCTTCTTGAGCCAGCTTCCGATGCGCTTCCTCAATGTTTTGTTCGAGTAAATCAAGCAATCCTTGGGGAGAATACCAACTTTGTAAAGGACGGCGCAAGTTTTCCGGACGGCGTAAGTCACAAAACCAAATACCGCTTTTTGTCCGCAGTTGCTCTAAAAACTCCCTACCATTAGTTGCAAAGACAAATGGCACTTTAAACTCACCCCAAGGACTGCCATCTGGTAAGGTTTCGTTCCCCTGGATTTGATAGCCCCGACTGTAGCGCTTCGCCTGGTCAATGGCACCGGAAACGTCTGTACTCCTGCGCTTGGCTTCCACCACCGCCACAACTTGCAATCCCACAAACAACGCATAATCAGCGCGTCCGTGTGCTGTGGGATATTCTGAGATCGCTAAGTTTCTCCCCTTTTGAGGACGGGTGCCACTAGCATAGGTAAGTTCCTCTGAGTCTACCTCCCAACCCCCTGCCCTCAACTGAGCATCAATTAAACGACGTGTTTCTGGCTCATCCAGAACAACTTCCTTCTCCGCCTGCTGTGCTTGGCTAATGGTTTGTTGTAGAACTTCAGGGGGCTGACTAACAGCACTCGCTTGCAGTTGAGTCAGATGGTTCAAGGCTTCTTTTGCTTCTGCTTCAGCGTCTTGCAGCAACTGTTCGGCTAACTGCCTCAGTTGCGCCTCCTCCGCTACTTTCGCTAACGCCATTTCCACAGCCGTTCGGCTTTCGTTGGCTTCCTGCCGCAGCCGTTCTAACTCCTGCTTGAGTGCCTCGGTTTCCCTCACCGGGTCAGGTGGTGGAATAAACGCCCCAGCTTTAAAGTTCGTATCTCTACCAAAACTCTTCTGAAACCAGATACCCAGTTCCCTGGCCAACTTTAAGTTACTTAATGCTGCGCGATGGTCGCCCGATAGGGCGTGGTTGGCATCATTTCCCGCGCGGCGTAACTCGTGGAAGAATTGGTTAATCTGACCAGGAAGAAAGCCCTTATCCCGTAAGCGGTTAAGTAACTCAATTTGGGATTCCTCGGTGTCACTCTTGTAAAGACCAGCATTCGCTGCGACCAACTGCGCCAAGACTTCCCCAAACTGACGCAGTTTCATCAAACAGGTTACGGGGTCAGTGGCAAAGTATTGCTCTGCCAGCGTTCCTAAGCTTACTAACAGTGGTTCGTGAACCTTTAGGAAAGCAAAGTTGGGTGAATTGAGCGTGTTATCCTGTGACATTAGTTAGTGTCTGTAGAGGACTTTTTTCGGCAAAGCAGTTTAATAACTGTGTTGTAGCGGACTAACGAAAGCTTTTAGTGCATCGCGAAAGTTACTGGTAGCTGCTGAACACGAACTTTATCAAGAAAAACACTTCGCTCAAATAGCTTTCTGATACTCTGCCATCCTCCCAAACGGCAACCGACAGCGATCGCATCTCCCATTCTCCCACAGTGCAGGTATCTTGAATTGTGCTTCACACTGGGGACACTTCGCTAAAAGCTTAAGCTGATGGCGATGGCTGATTAGGATAAGAATTGAAATGAAAGCGTTCCAACGTGCCACTACAGCCCAATTTTCGCTATTTGCCCTACACTAACTAGGCGTTAAGTGATTGCCTCTCCTAAACCGTCCTAAAAAATGACTTAAACTTTCTCCTGACAAAAGTGCGATCGCAAATAGCCAAGGCTGAATTTCACTATAAGTCATGCGTACTCCCTAGCCACTTCCTGCAAAACAGTCTTTTCAACCTTCTTAAACCCTCTGGATAGAGACTTAATTGCCGTCTCCCTTAAAATCTCATCCAAGCGACCAATCTGGGGGGTAACAACCAGGCCCAAACCCAGAGTGCGCGGAACGTGATGGGACAAGACCAATTGCGAGAATTGGCGATCGTCCTGGTACCACGGGTACGCAAAAACGCTTCCATCGACTGGAATCTCAAAGAAAGCGTCCGAGCCCGAATGAAGGTGATGGTCAAACGTCTATTGAGAGAATACGGCTATCCACCCGATATGCAAGCTCTTGCGATCGAGCTAGTGTTAGAGCAGGCAAAGGTTTTCACCGAGTTTCAAGTAGAGACAAATCGTTCCTAATATTACACAGGAAGATTAAAACTCCAGTAGCGAAGCTGTAACATAGAGATAAGGATGGTATAGGTTGCGAAAAGTAAAGGAAACCCGCCATTGTGAGTACAGTGAGGATAGGCGGGGAAGCTGTTATATTCTGATGAAGCTGTAGCTAGTTTTAAGCCCTGGGTCAAGATATGTACCTATCCTGATGAAGCTGTAGCGGTTTTAAGTCCTGGGTCAGCATATACCTATATACTGAGGTAGCTGTAGTAGCTGCAAGTCATAGATGGAAAAATACTGTTACTTTTTCTGAGTAGTATGGGATTACAAATTAGTAGACAAATGGATGAGGTATTTGTTAGAAAGCATCTTCCTCATTCACTTTCTATCCTTAAAGAAGCCAAGGCTCAAAACATTCCGAATGATTTAGAGCAGATACGTTCGCTTATTGTGCGAGAAGGGGACGCGAACGCCTTTAGTTTAATCTTTTGCCCTGACTTTATCTCTACTTTTATCGCCTCCTATCTTAGCGGATCAATGGCTAAAACAATTCTTGATTGTTGGGCTGGCATGGGTGAGATATTGTCTGTACTTGTTAAAAACTTTAAGCCTTCGGTAGCAATTGGTATTAATAACCTTATTAGCGAATACGAAGTAGCAAAGCTACTGCATCAAGATACAACAATTGATTGGAGATTAGGTGATCCGCTTTTAATACTAGATGAAATTAATACTAAATTTAATGTGGTTATTGGGTGTCCACCTTTTCTATCTCATCTCAGCTCGCTAACACTGACTGTAGAAAATAATGTAATTGAGCTTGAGGACTCTTGGACAAACCTAATAATTTTGAAAACTGCACTACGGCTAGATGCAGAAGGAGTGGGTTTCTTTATAGTCCCACCAGCATTTCTGAAAGAGCAAGAAAAAGAGAGCAGTATTTATAATAACTTGGAACGCTTCGGTTTATTTATTGATGCTGTGTTGTATATACCGTTTGGAAATTTTGATCCTGGGGCGGTGATGCCGGGGTTATTGATTATTATTAAAAGAAAAAAAGCTTCATGTTTATTTGTAGGTGAGCTAACCTCTGACTTGAGTAATAGTAATACTTTACTAAAAAATCTCAAAGCGCGAAAAACGGCAAAAACTCCTCCCCATCAGGGCGCATTAGTTGAGTTAACGTCTTTCCGTTCCTTTCCAAAACTCGTTGCTCAATATGATATTGAAAGAAGTGTTAAAGATTTAGGGTTGTTACCTATCCCAATTTCACAACTTTGTACAACGATCAATTTTTTCACAAGTACACAAACTGAAGAGTTTTCTGACCTTCCAAATGCTGTTTACTTACCGATAACAAGGAGAAAACTTACTGTTTATTCGCTAGCTAGTCTCAATATTCAAGAGCAGCAGGACTACATTCAAATAGTTTTAAATTCTGAGAAAGCTATTGCCGAGTATGTAGCTAATTTTTTGAATACACCGTTAGGTCACAAAATTCGAGAATTACATTCAGAACGCACTGATAGGTATATCGTACAGATACGTAAATCCGAGGTATTTAATATAAATTTATATCTACCTGAGCCAGAGGTTCAGAGAAAAATTATTGGTATTAAATCCGTTATTACTAATCTATCTACAGAAATAGAGGCTTTAGAAAAACAGCTATGGAACTACCCGCAAAAGTATAAAGAAACTCAGAAGGCTGTTAGTTTGTTAAATCATGTTGATAATTTTGAGGCTTGGCTTGAGTCATTGCCTTTTCCTCTCGCATCAATTCTTTGGGTTTATCATGCTGATGATAATGCTAAAGATAAAGTAGACCATCTATTTCACTTTTTTGAAGCCTTATCTCAATTTATATGTATTGTAATGTTGAGTTCTTATGCAGCAGACTCAAATTTTTATAATGAAGAGTCAGTAGCTTGGATAAATTTAGACCCAAAATATAAAGGCTGGGAGCTTACGCCTAGTTTTGCAAGCTGGATACATTTAGGTAGAAATTTAGCTAAAGCAACCCGTAGACTTAAAGATGATAAAACAAAGCAAGAAAGACTTTTAGAAGCATTTGGGAAACCAGAGTCCGATTTTTTAAAAATGCTCACTGACAAGAAATTATTTAATGAACTGGATGAAATTTGCAAATATCGCAACGAGTGGAAAGGACATGGAGGAGCTACTAATTCTAAAGAAAATGAACATCGTCTAACTTTGTTGGAATCTAGTCTAGCCAGAGTTCGGCAGATAATTTCAGATCGTTGGGAAACTTCTTTAATGCTTTGCCCGGGTAGCTGCAAATATAGCGAAGAAATTTATAAATATGAGGTTAGTGCCTTATTGGGTACAAAAACTACTTTTAAAAAACAAATAGTGCAAACTCTTGTCCCAATGGATGAGAAAAAGCTTTATATTTTACATAAAACTCAGCAGCGTCCTATTGAGGTTCTTCCTTTTATTCGGTTAATGGAGAGTCCAAAAACACAGCAAATTGCTTGTTATTTTTATAATCGAACTTCTAACGAAAATATACGTTGGGTGTCTTATTACTTTAGTGACGATGCTGAAATTATTCGTCCTGGTACAGAGATGCAGTCTGCTCTATCTTTGTTACGCGCTAAAGATGAGCTTGACTCACGTAGTGACGAATTAAAAGCAGTACGGGCTGAAAATCAGCGGTTGCATATAGAGCTAGGTAACTCTGAAAGTGAAAAAGAATCACTTAAACAACAATTGGCGGAAGCTAAATCGAAACTTGAAACAGAAGGCGCTGATCGGGAGTAAAGTGAGGTGAAATTCTCCAAGCTAAACCAAAATTATGTTCCGATCATCATTCCTTCCAAAAAATTAACATCCGACGCGACCATGAGTTTTAGCAAGCTCTGGGCTAAGCGGAAAAAGTCTAAAGTGAATGGGGCTGACTTTGAGGCGCTTTTGGAATTACTTGTATTTTAATGAAGCTGCAAAAGGTACAACCCCCAGGCTGGAAAAGTTGAGTATCCTCGCCTAGAACAAGGTTTTGGAGTGAGTGGGAAAATTTGCTTATCCTGATGGAGGGGTAAGGATTATAGTGCCTAGATAAAGAAACTAAGCAAATTTGCTTAGTTTTCTTCCAGTGTAAAGCCCTGTTATCCAACTACTCTCTGTTGCTTAAAATTTTAATGGGTTTGTTGCTGGCGGTATTTTGTCCACATTATATTGAGTTTTCCGCGCATCTGCTTCCAGATAAAAGAGGGAATTAATGGACTGCTAGAACGAGCTAGTTGATATTCGTGCATTATCTTAATTGCATCAGATTCGGTAACATTCTGCGTATTAAGTAAAACTTCAATTCTTGACTCAATTTGAGAAGCTTTTTGACTGAATTCGTAGTAACCTATAACTCTACGAAATAATCCGAGTACAAAAAACAGCATCAGGCTAGAAGTTACGATACGCCCAATATTTATCAGAGCATCCCTATTGCTTAAAGTTTGGATACAAATGATAAGGCTACCTAAAACTATGACAAAAAGAGAAAGGGAGATTACTAAACAATACTGAAACATTTTTTCAGATAAATGTTTGCTCCACCATGCGGACTCTTGAATATTCTCAAGAGCTTTTTTTTCACCTAAAGGTCGTTGACTTGCAAAATAATTTTCTCCTTGAGTTTCACGAGGAGCTAGTTTATGCAAACTATCAGGAGTTTTGATATATAAATCCGATAATTCTGTATTGGATATTGACCAACCAAAAGAATCTCTAGCATCAAGTTTTCTCCTTAATGCTTCAGCAATGTCTTTTATCGTATCCGACCGCCATAAAGAAATTTCAGAAGCAATTTCTAGAATTGCCGCTAAAAAAGGTGCGTAGATTGGAAAAATTACCAACAGGGCAGAAGTTAAACCAACAAGAAACACAAAAAATTTACAACTAATACTCAACCACCACCATTTTTTCGCAAGCTCAAAATAAGCTTGAGATAGTGGCTGTAAATCATCATTTGGAGGGGAGTTATTAATCATAGTTAGGAAATTTCGAGCCAAAAATACTTTGCCAGTGTTTAATTGCGTCTTTGTGTTTTGAATTTAGTTCGTAAGTTAAAGCATATCCAGCATACACTGAAGCACTAGCCATCGCCTCTCTGACTTTTTCTTTTTGCGACCAATCTAAGTCGGCATCTAAATCCGGCTCTAAACATTTAAGATCTGGGCAAGGCTGGTTAAGATAATACGGACACCTGTCAAAAAACAACTTCACTCCATGTGGTAAACTAGCAAATTTTGGAGACAACTCAAAAACTTTAATTGCCAAAGTCTCAAAGTAGTAGGATGATAACCTTGGTCTATTATAAGCTATACTATTCCAATATTTCAGCAACCTAACAACTGGAAGAAACTTTCCGTCGTGATATTTATTAACTCTAGTAGTATTATCCTCGTCTATTCGAGGGTCTGTAGGTTTCCAATTACCCTTACCATCAGGAATTAAAAAGTAAGCTGTACCACCGTAATTATTAAGCATTGGAATAGCAGGAACAATATCATAATTCCAGCTATAAGAATTTAGCTTTAGCGTTACAACTTCTCCACGTCTACGAATTTCTGCTTTTTCATAATTTTTTACAGAAGAAAGATGACATTTAATTCTATTCAAAAGTATCGTTGAATTAATATAGTCATTGTCATCTAAGAACTGTTCCAATGCCATTGAGGGTCGAGTACCCATTAAAGCAATTGAAGGTCTAATGAATTGGAGCTTGTGTGTACGAAATAAGCTAACTTTCTCAGCAACTCTCTTACTGCCATTAAGTATAACCAAGAAATCGATATCATCTAAAGGTTTTATTTTGGTTCTCCTCGCAAAGGAGCCAAAATTTATAAATGGGGTGTCAGATTTAAGCTCTGGAAAATCCGAATTGTTCTTGGCTAGTATTTTTATTTGGGTAAACAAATTATCTCGGCTTGCCCTTGCTTTTTTGGTATTCTCAGGATCGAGATCGACAACATCTCTACGGAATTGATCAAATGCACCCCCAACGGTCAGTGGCATAGTTATTTACTCCCTCACCAATTCTTACTTTCTTAGCAGTCAGTTGATATAGATGAGCTATGCGCTCATTTATCTTAACCTTTTATCCTTCTACATTGTAATTAAAAAACTTTTATCTGTTGTTGCACTAAGCCGAAATGAAAAAATTTAGAAGACCGTCGGAAAAATAGCCATCACCCCGCTAACTCTTGGCAAAAACAAAACCGTGTGTCACGCGCTTGACACTATTCAGTGTTACTGCTATCGTAAATGAAACGCATGACACAAGGGATTCATTTGTTATGCCAAACCCTAAAGGACACGAAGACTCAATCAAAGATTCCCGCTTTAAAGCAGCTTGGCAGAGCGGCCCAACTCGCACTATTCGAGTTCCGATCGCCCTGGCTAACGCTACTCTAGATTATGCCCGACAACTTGACAAAAAAATCGAACCGCGTGACACAGCAGATATTCGTAGCGGTTCCGAAGTAGACAAAAAACAGTCTCAATCGCGTGACACAGCAAATAGCCGTAGTGGTTCCGAAGTAGAAAAGAAACAGTCTCAATCGCATGACACAAGGACTGAAGCCGAGGAAGTGGCGTGGTTAAAGTCTGAGAATAGGCGCTTACAGAATTTAGTGAGTGACATGAGGATTGAACTGTACCATACCCCACCCCCTGAAATTGAGCTACCAGAGGCTGCTGACCTACTAAACAGGCTGAAAGCCAAACACAAGAAATCAACTGCGTCGCTCGCAGACATCGAAGCGATTTTGGAGATGATTGAAGAGTAAACCCCAAAAGGGAATTAGAAATCTATACCCCGGTTCATCCCGGAGATGTGCTGAGATAATTTCTATGGCGTTAAGCCACAAACACTTAAAACCCTATCAGGGATTGAAACTCCTTCGTTACTTACTGCGTTACTGCAAACCGCACTAAAGCCCTAAAGCCTTATCAGGGATTAAAACTTGACACACGTTGATTCCCGTTTTTGCGCGGTTTGCACGGCAACTGCACTGTCAAAAATCTAAAATCTGAATCTAAAATCTGAAATTATTTGACCAAAAAGAGCGGCCGATGTTCTGTTGGCTGTCGGCAAGTGCGATCGCACTTGCCGAGAATTGCCAAAACCAAAATCCCTCAATTACTCGAAAGTTGGGGGATTTGTCTTGGCTCAAAACATCCCATCCAGTAAGTCGGTAACGGCCGCCCCTTGGTCGCGACTGCGATTATCGTCGTACACCATCAGGGTATTCAAATTCCTGTGCCTGCTGAGTTTCTGAACTTTCCGCACATCCCCATCTGTTGCGTCCAGCGCCGCTGTGATAGCGCTGTGTCTGATGCGGTGAGGGGACATCTGCTTTTTAATACCAGCTTTTTCGCTGTGGCGGACAACCATCTTGCAGATACCGTCGCCACTAAGTCTGTGTCCGCTGTGAGCGGAGTCAAGTGCTATAAAAAGCGGACTATCGTGCGAGCAACTTCCCCTTTCCTCCAACCAATCGGCGATCGCCTGCACCGTCGCAGAACCCAAATCGATCATCTCAGCTTGCGTACCGCGTCCCTTGCCAAGAATCCGCAAAGTCTTACCAACAGGGTCAAAGTCACAAACACTCAACTGACTGATTTCGTTCCGTCGCAAAGCATTGCCCCATAGCAGGCGCAACAAAGCATAGTCTCTCTTGCCAGCTTTCGTTGCCAGATCGCACTGCTGCAAAATTCGCTCAAAAGTGGCTCTATCAACGCCCGTTGTATCTCGGTAGCCGACAATTTTCTCCCCCTTAATATCCCCTAAAGTATAGTGACACACGCCGAGCTTGCGACCCATTTCCACCAACGACTTGACCGCCGCCAGCCGCCGATTAACAGTCGCTTCCTTGAGTCCCTTGTCGATCAGCTTAGCTTTGTACTTCAACACCACCGAAACTGCTTGCCGTTCCTCAAGGTGTAAAAACTCCAAAACGTTATCAGGCAAGGCGGGCGTCCCTGTCATAGTTACCAAAAAGTCATTCACGTCCCTCTCGTAGGCGCGGCGAGTATTTTCGGAGCGCTTGTCGGCGAGTAATTGTTTGAGCACGTCTCGATCGGTATCTAGAGTATCGAAATATCTTTCAATTTTGGCATCGAGAGAAGCTTCAAGGCGGGCTATCGAAAGTTCTGCTTTCATGATTTTTTGTTATTAATAACTACTGTTATTAATGGCGCTCGCTGATTGGTTCTCTGGTGCTTGGTTTGGGTTGCTGCACCCTTTTGGTTTCTCAAGACCAATTTGAGGAAGCTGAGACGGCGGTGAGGGCGCAGTTAGATTGCAGTCGCTAATCATCCCTACCAACTCTCTTGGCGATCGCCCCCCGTTGCCACAATTTCCTCACTGTCAGTCGCTCCCATTCTCATGTCAATGCCAAGCTTACCAGCAGCCCAACACTAAACCGAATGAATGCAGCAACCGCCCAACAATACGGGATTCTGTACGTTGAGCTATCTAGAAGTTCAAACATTCAAATGTTTGAACATTCAAGCATCTAATCCTTGGGCTTTCCCATTGGGGTCGAACTTTTCGAGCGCTCGACTGAAAACAGAGATAGTTGTCGCGATCGAGCACCGTAATCCCTAACAGGTAAACCGTTCGTGCGGGCGACTCAAAAAGGAATCGGGAATCGCAAGGCGAGACAGTTTCTTGTTTTTAGAGGGGGGGTAAAATGCTTAAACATTCAAACGTCCAAATGTTTAAATGTTATCGTCAGGATTTAACTGTTGGAGGTATTGGGCCACGGACTTTTCGACCAGCTCGCTCATTTCCTGACCCGACTGTGCTGCTGCGGATTTAAGTTGGCGGTGCAGAATTTTGGGCAGATAAACGGTAGTGCGAACAAAGTTTGGGTCTTTGCTTTTAGATAGCGCTACACTGGGTGAAGGGTCAGGTTCACCGGGCTTGAGTTTCTTGGCCTTCAGTAAATCATCAAAGCGACTCATGGCAGTATCTCCTTGCCAACAGCGGTGTAGCACCCCCAAGCAGCTTTAGCGTAAGGGTCTTTGATAGCGCTTACGGGAACCCCGGCGAGGGCAGCTTTTTGAAATACCGCCAGCCTCCTTATATCAGACTTGAAAATGGGCAATCCTGCTTTTTCGATGGTTGCCCTAGATTCAGCCCCGACTTTACTCGGAGCGGGCGGGATGACTGTAAGCAAAATGCGGTAATTGGATTTCAGAGAATAAAGAGCCTCGACCATTTGCAGCATAGCGCTCAGGGCCATAGCATCGGGAGAGCTGGGCAATATAAGCAAATCGCACCCTTCTGCTAGAGTTTTCAGGTCTTCTGGGGTTGGTCGTGCGGGCGTATCGATGACGATGTGTTCGTAATCCCTGGCATATCGCACGCCTTGCTTTTCATCGACTACTTTGAACGGCAGGGAACCGCGAGCAGCCCAATCTAATGCACTGCGGTTGAGGTCGCCATCTACCAACAATGCGGGTGCTTTGGTCTGCAAGTAAGCCGCTAAGTGCAGCGCGGTGGTAGTCTTTCCAACTCCGCCTTTGAAGGAGGCGATTGTCACTATCATAAGTTTAGTGCTGAGTTCATCAACTAGATTTTACAGTTTAAACATCTGAATGTCTAGATAGTTGGATGTTTAGATGTTTCATGTTTAGGCAAAGCCATCCATATTGTCTATGCTCAGGAGCCTAGCCAAAGTGATCGAATCCTTTTCTCAAATTTCCAGTACGTTTGTCTCCAGGCACTCGTTGGCTGGGAATGAATGCGCGTCCATCGGCAGCCACCCCAGCCGCGACCGACGGCAACGCGCAAATGCGAACATTGAAGTTCCATTGGATGATCGGCATCTCGAATCTGATGTTTAGTTGCCTTGCCAGAGCAATTGACTCTTAACACCTTGAGTGAGGAAGAGCCTGGTGGACTGGGATGGCAGTAACGCTATAGCGACAACAATCAACGGTAATTGACTGCGATTTTCCTTTGCCTTGGAATCAATCTCGCCCGATTTATATTAATTTTGATTTGTGGCGGCTGCTATCTAAGCCGCAGCGGGATTTACTGCTATTGCGGAATGTAAGTTTTCTGTGCAGTTTTAAGTGGTTTAAACCGGATATTTATCAAGGTGCGGCTCTGGCGGGAATTGTCGGGACTGTTGTAGAATTGTTGCAGGGATATGCGATCGGCACTGCAATCGCGGGCGGTTTGACGGGACTCGCCATGACTCGAATTTGGCGCGACAACCGCAGTTCCCAAGTAGAGTTAGATGCTGACGAGGGGGCGATTAGAGTAGCGGGAAGGCGTGGTTACAACGAAGCCGAAGCGGCCGGACATTTGCTTGGGGCGATCTAGGCTGTGGCGCAAATTGAAGGGCGCAGTTTGGATTTTAATGAATTGATTCGGTGTCAAAACTTAAGGGCGATATCGGGTATTTCGGCGGTGGGCGTGCCCGATAGTGTCAGGAAAGATTGAAAAATGCTTTTTGGGTGGGGGCAGTGGATGGTGCTTACCCGCCCTGATTCCTGTTTCAAATTCGGATTAACCATAATTCTTGCAAATATTGAAATATTTTATCTCTTAGTTCTAAGTTCTCACACTCAATTGAAATGCCTGCCATTGTATCCCAAGCTAATATTACTAGATTTTCTTCAATTTTTAGGTCTATATAAATTTGATCTACTCCAACTAATTCTTCACTGACAAGTGCAGAAAACATTTCCCTCAGATTATTTTTTATATCGGATAAATCTGATGGGGTTTCACCTCCATCTATAACTAAAATCAATTGATCAGAGTTGAGGGATTGACTGATTTGTCTAACTTTCATGGGACACGTTGTTTTATTCCCTCAATATATCATTGATATCGCCTAAGTTGGGACGGCTAGCGCTTTCGAGAATTTGCAGCCAAGTCTTACCTATCGCCCGCAAATATTCGATGGTGGGGCCTAGTGAATCGCCGTATTTTTTGAGGTTGCGGGCGTAAATGCGATCGCGCGACGGTTCGGGAGTTAAATCCTTATATTTGATGCCGATTTCGCGCCGCAAACTGTGGGCTTGTCTGGCGACTTTTTCCATTTCTTCCTCGGTGATTTCTTCCTCGGTTCTGTCAGCCATATGTTGTTTGATAAATTCTGCGATTCCCTTGACTTCCTGAGCATAATTGGCGCGGATTTTGTGAATTTCTAATTGGCTGCTGAATTCACTGTTAATGGAAGTGTCAACGCTATTGTTACTCTCTAATTCCAGCATAGGTTTAGTGTGAAATCTGATTAGGGATTTGATTGATAGAGAAATTAAAAAACTGAAAAACTAGAACTCCGGCTAATCCTTAGCCGGAGTTCTAGTTCTACTCAGCAGAGTAAGAGCTTTCTATGCGGGGTGCATCAGGTGTATAAGGGGCGGGATTGGACATGATTGTGATACCAAAGATGAGCAAAGCAATGCCCGCGATGACGATAAACTGGCTGTTAGCAGATTCTTCTCCAATTTCCCGAACATCGTAGAATTGTTGGCATACTTTGCAGTAGTAAATGTGCTCTCGATTTTTGTCGGGATGTTGGACAATTTGGCAAGGAGGAAATTCTTTTTCTGCGTGAAGACAATTCATATTTTTAGAGACTCCATTGTTGATTTTAGGGGATATTGTTGTTCTTCGACGGTCAGGAGTTTGAGAGATCGGATTGTGTCAAACCTTTAGTCTGTTCCGCCGAAAAATTTTCTTGAGTCTTCGTAACTCAGTGGTTCTAGAAGCTCTTCTAAGGCTTTAAGTCGCTTAGTTAAAGCTAAAATTGCTTCAGATGGAGTGCCGGAAGCAGTCTCAAGTTCGCTATTTTTGCTGCCCATGTCGGCACTATTCAAATTTGGCTTGGATGGGCGATGAGCTATCATCTGTAAACAACTCCTAAATTGAATTGACAGGTTAAGTCCTCTGAGATACAATGGAAGTCTGATTACCAGACACCTTTAAGATGGGCTTCTCAGATATTCAAGAGAATAACGATTCCATTCCACAACAAGCAACACAACTCCCAAACAAGGAGTTGGGGACTTTAAAATTGCCCAGCACAACTCGCGAAATTAGGCTTCAGAATCCGATTACCTCACCAAAAAGATGATTTTTAAGATGCCAGAAAAAGAACTTTGCCAGGAATGTGTGGAGGCTGAAGAAAAATCAGCACTCGACTTGGCTCGTTTATTAAAAGAATTAGGGGATATAAAACGTAACTTTTTTCCAGAATCGAAAGAGCTTTCTGACAATGAAATTATCTTTTTGTGCCTGTCGCTTTGTTCATACAGTATCGGACAAATAGCATATTATTTTACCAATCACAAAATTATTATGCCTGAAGAGTTGTTGGCAGAGCCAGCTTTGAAAAAGATGATCAACAATATTAATTCTGAAATGTCAAAACGGATTAGTCCTTATCTTAAAAAGCTATTGGATCTTCCTGATGACAAATACAAACGTCGCCCTGGGTGGTCTGAAATAATTAGAATACTGAAAGAGCGAGGCTACACAAAAATCTCTCAAACCCCACTCAAAAATGAAAAAAAAGATGATAATAATAAAGGATTTTTCCTTCTTGAAGGTAATATTACTTTAGAAGAAATGGCAGAGATTTTCCATAAAAATGGCAAGCCTGACATAAAAATCCGCAAAATTATGTAGTTGTCAACAGTAGCTCATGGAGGAAATATGACTAACATTGAAGGTAATAACAGGCAGTTATTTGTATTAGAAGGAACATCTGAGGAGATCGAGGAAATTATTGCTCTTTTTGAATCGGGAGAGTTGAGTGAGTTGTTGGGTGTTGATGTGCTAGATGCGGGTTTATTCTCTGAATCTCAAATGTCTGAAATTAATAAGCTGCAGATTCAGCAGGATGCGCCTTTTGTTGATACTACTCTCACTAGAACAACTGGAGAACAGGAGGCATTTGCTAAGAATTTGTTAAGTATTTGCAAAAGGCAGGGTTACTCATGGGTAAAATTGTCTCAGGTTATAAAAATTGTTCAGTACGGTTATCATGCTACAGATGAAGCGCTGGCAACTGCCTTCCGAGAACTGCTGTTTCCTGATGATCTAGCTGTGGTGACAAAATCAGATTCTCATGATGAGGATTCTGTGGATGCCTATTTCGATCAAGATTTTCTTGAAAAAATTACGGCAGACATTATTAATTTCTATAAGCGTATCTAAACAACAAAGATAGGTGAGGTTAGCAGTAATGAGCGGAAATATTTTGAAAGTTATTCTTTTTTTTGCTTTTATTGTGTTTCAGTGCATTCCTAAAAGCCAAAGAATTGTCTTTCTTTGGCGTAGCTTAGAGCTTTTTTTCTTAGGAATGGTATTTATTGTAATTGGATACTGGATATTTGGTAGCGGGCCTCCTACTTTTTCTTTTTTAGGCTTTAAGTTTAACTGGCCCAGCCTTTGGCTCAATTTATTTCTCATATCTTTTTTTCCAACAGCATTGCTTCAAATAATAATTCCTTTTTCATCAAAATTACATCTTATTTTTATTAAAAAAAAATTAAAGCGATTGCTTACAAATTTATATATTCTCCTCTTCGTGAGTGGTTGCGGTATTGCATATTTTATACTTCTTCTATTATCCCAACCAATTAATAATCAAGACTCAGTTCCCAATTATAAATTAAATATAGGAAATACTGATTTGGATTGGATTAATGATTTTTTAATGGGCGCTCTTCAATACTTATTTCATGACTTTAGCTTACTAAACATTTTTGGTGTAGGCATAGCATTTGTTTTTCTATGGATACCTTTGATTAGTATTTTACTCCTTATTTGGAGTGTTTTTGGATTGAGTTTACCAATCTATTTTTTAATTCAAAAATTATATTACTCTCCGAGCTTTATTATAGCAACTCCCACTTTTGTTTTGCTATACATAGTTAAAAACTTTTCTTTATTTACAGGGGCAATCTTTGTTTCAAGTATAATTTTAGTCTCTTTTTGTTCAATGATTTTACCTTTTTTGAATTTGGGAAACTCCCTTAAATTAAATAATATTGATTTCTCTGTTGCAGGGATTTTATTATATATTTTGTTGATTTATGGTGCCTTTAGTTACTTTGTGTTGATTATTAACATTTTTTTAGGGATTATTTTTCCGTTTTTAATTAGCCGGTTATCAAATATAATTAGAAACAAGCAGATTAAACTTAGCATTAATAAATTAGGTGTTCAAATAATTGGTTTCTACTTTCCATATTTAACATTTTCACTAAATCAGTTGATGCCGTGTAGCCTTTTTAGTCCAATCTCTAGTTTTATCAACATAAGTGTTCTTGAATCATTACTGCTTCAATGTACCAATAATGAATTTGCTCCCCTATCGACTGAAATAAGAGACTTTCTTGTAAATTTATCTCAAAAAATATTGACAAAAAAACATTTTTTTGATACGGGTTTTAATCATAAAAAATCTTTAGGCCGTACAGCTTTCAAACTTTTTCTGGCAGGCAATTTGAAAGAGGCTGATATTCTTTATAAAAACCTGTGGGTATTTGCCCAATCTCCATCATCATTCACGAAATCATCAAATAACCTAGACGATATTTTTAACAGTATATGCTATTTTTATCTAGAAACACATCAGTTTAAATCTTTAAAAAAACTACTTAATGAAGCATATATTTTAGTGCAAAAGCACAATATTTCTGTTCCAATCTACCTCTCCAACTTGATGAAAATTAGCTATGCAAATCAAAAACAATCGAATGTTAATATTAAAGATTTAATTCCTATATCTACATTATTAAATTGGAAAGATATTGTATCTATTTTATTGCTGTTACCAGATCTTTCAAGCAAGGATAGTATCCTTAATTTACAATCACCAGCGGATATGTTTAAGTTTTTTCTAAATCAAACTCTTGTTGATGTAAGCAGTAAAGAATATAGAAATAAATTTTTAACAGAAAATCGCCACGATTTACTACGATTATTGGCTAGTCTACAGTTATTTTTTGAAACGCAGAATAAAATTTATTCTTTTGTTTACAAACAACAGCCGGATTGTTTGCCAAACCTTCGAGAAATTCAAGCAGCATTAGCTCCTAGCTATTTGCTGAAAGTATTAGGTCTAAAAATAGAATTAAAGAATCTTTTTTTAAAAGATAATGAGAAACTTATTTCTTTAATGGCAATTCTGGATAAAAATTCTTTACCACCTCAAATTATCGAAAACTTGATCGAGTCTGCTACTGAACAGGGACGTAAAACAGACGTAGCATTTCTACAATGTTGTTTGGGAAAATTTCTAATAAATAATGGTTCAGTTGACCAAGGTTTGAACACCCTTCAAAAAGGAATTACTTTATACGAGGGTATTCGTCACAGTATCAGCACTGACCAACTAGGAGTAAGCTTTGGCAGTAGTTACCTTCAGTATTATGACTGGGCAATTGATGCTCTCATACAGATGGGTAATTATCGAGAAGCTTTTGATTATACTGAACGTGCTACAGCGCGGGCAGTCCTTGACTTAGTATCGAGAAAAACATTTTCTTCTAGCTCAGAGGAAAATTTAAGTCATTTTGCTAAACTGCTTGGGGAAATTCGAGACGTAGACTTTAACATTTACTTTTCCCAATCTGTCACCTATGAAATTCCATTCTTAGTCAAATTTTTGCCTACTGTAATTAAACGTCAATTAGAAATAGGCTTCTACAAAGAAAAAGAAGAGAAATTAAAGCGCTTACTTAAGCATAAAGATTCTCTACTTGAAAATTTAGAAGCTCTCTACCCAGTATCTGCTACCCTCTTCAAACTCAAAACTCTTACCTGGAAAAATTCCAGCGAACCAGGAGAGAGTTTTACTCCCTTTGAGGCATTATGGAGCAGCGGTACAATCTCCGAGACCGAAGCAATTCTTTGCTTCCACGTTATCCATAAACTGAGCTTTTCTAAAAATAAACCTTGGGATAAAATTGTCTGCTTTGTTCTGTACCGAGAAAGCGACCATTTGCAATTGCATCACCATGTCGTTGACGACCCTCAAACTGTTTCAGAGCTACAAGCTTTATGTCAAGGAATAGGGAATGATCTCAAAAGAAAAAAACCTTTGAAGAGCCTTGCTCTTATCAGCGACAACTTAACCATTCCTCTGCTACAGCATCTCCCCGAAACCTATGACTCTCTGACAATTGCTGCCAATAGTGATTTACAATTCTTTCCCTGGTCTATCTTGTATGACCAAGAGAGTATGCAGCTAATAGAGCGATTCTGCATCAGGATTACTCCTAGCCTCAGTCTCCTGTACTTACTAAAACAGCGAGAGGACTTTCGCACCAAGATTCCCACTAAGTTTTTAGTGGCTGGAGTCGAACAATATCCAAACCCGCAAGAATACCTTTTCTGGTCTGGCATAGAAGTAAACCGCATTTCCCAACTATATGATTCTCCCTCAGTTCTCAAAAACGCTGATGTTGACCAACATTTTGCTAACCAGTTTGAACAAGCTGAAGTTATCCACTACAGCGGACATGGCAACTATCAAGAGTCAGACTCAGAACGAGATCCCCTAGACAAAACCTACCTCTGTCTCTATAATAAACAAATCTCTGCTGCTCAAATTCTGGATGGTGCGTTGGAAAATCCAACCGCGAAGGTAATGATTCTATCAGCCTGTCTAACTGGCAGAGGAGATTTAACAACATCAGGCAGTGAGATATTAGGATTAGAAAGAGCTTTATTTCACGCTGGTTTGTCATCGCTCATCACCACCCTTTGGTCTGTTGATGAATTTGCAACTGCCTTACTAATGCTCAAGCTTCATTTAGTGTGGCATCAACACAACAATACCTTGGAAACTTTAGCTAGCTCTCTTAGAGAAGCGCAACTTTGGCTCAACAATCTAAGCTGGCGACAACTTAAAGAAGAGTTTCCAGAAATCAATCAAGATGTTTCTAATTGCCTTGCTGCCTATCAAACGCTGATTATTCGTGCTCACCAAAATCAAGATGAAAGCACAGCAAAAAGATTTGAAAAACACACCAAACATTATGAGAAAATTGCTAACTTACTGCTCTCCGAAAGCCATGATAAATCCTTCCGTCATCCTTACTTCTGGGCTGCTTTTCAGATCAAAGGCATGGGATAGACTATGCAAAATTCAAGAAAAGATTTATTTGAAAAGTCGAGGCTAGATGGCATAAATAGGTAAGGTGCGAAGTCCGCATCCTACATTGAGAAATGAATTACCTAGAACATTACGATCGCCCCTACGGGAAAAAAATATCGCTATTCTACCCGATCGGCCTTAACATACAAAGATTCTAGAAACTTAACAGCTTCATCCAACATAGCTGCTGGTAATTTCTGGGGCGAAATGAGCAGTCGTACAGAAACTTACGCTAAGGAATTGATTAGCCGTTTTGAATATTGCGCTCGCCTCTTATAAACCTGTACCAATTGATCTGTCTGAAATTTAAAAGCCTCAAATCCTTACTGTGCCGTACAAAAAAGCTGTACCAAAAAATCTATGCTCTAATTGGTACAGTTTAATTTTCAACTCTTTAAGTTTTTGAGAGACAAAAAGAGTAGTTCCCAGAATGCTTATCCAGTAAAAGTTTCAGCCTTAGCGTAAGTCTCTGCACGACTGCTCATTTACCCCCGTGCCTCGGCCCTATCACACAAAAAGCTCACAAAAATGTGGGAGAGCTAAGGGTGAAAGCGAAGCTTTGCCGAATGCAGTGTGAACTCATTGGCTTCTCCATGCTAGTTTTCTGACTTCCCGGCACTAATTTATAGATAGATGCCGTCGCCTGTGATTCGCTAAAGGTCATAATTCACTCCATTCTCAGCTAACCAGCGCTTACGTTTCTCGAAATCTGGCAAAATCCGCTCGACTCTATCCCAAAACGCATGATTATGGTGCGGTTCAATCAAATGCACCATTTCGTGAATTGCCAGATACTCAATCATCACTCGCGGTAACATCGCCACTCGCCAATGAAAATATAAATCTCCCTTGTGCCCGCAGGAACCCCAGCGATAGCCTATGGGCAGCGCGATGGAAGAGTTTGTCTTCGTTACAAAGGAAAGGGAAGGTGCATCGCTACCAACACCACCATTCGTTGTATCGTCAGCACCAACGCCCCACAGCAGCTAACACCGAAAACTGCATTGCCCGCAACCCCACTACCACCGGAAACTGCATTGCCCACTGAAATACCACCGCAACCGGCAGTATCTGCACCAGAACCAGTTTCCATTCAATCAAAGGAGCCTAGCCTGATGAGCAAACTGCAAGCACCAGACAAAGAAGCGACGGTCAGGGTTGCGGTGGATATGTCCGAAACTCTGCACCGCAAACTGTAAACAAGCTATTTTAAGCCTAAAGAGGTCACGTCACAAATTTAGCAGAATACTTAGTTAAGTTGTCTACTTAATGTATCCAATTAATTTCCCCAGTGAGTAGGGACTAGGCAAGTAGATGCTGACGCTTGTACAGTAACTGTTTCGTTTACTAACTTCTCTAAATAATGTTTCTAACAATTCTTGTCCGTGTTAGGTGGCTCCCTCGTAAGTGTGCCGATTTCAAGGCTACCTGAACTCAGTAAATTAACGCAAGCTGACAACAAAAAGTTTATCTTCTTTTGACCACTGGACGATCGGACTATAATGGCTATTCCTGGGCTATAATACTTAAAATTACCAAGCTCAATTAAATTATATGAAATGTAAAAATGGATTATTTAAAATGGAATAATTCAATCGCAGCTCATTTTTTCAAAAATGAAATGGCAGGGCGCAGCGTTCACCTGTATGTCACAGAGGAACTAATGACAGATATTGGTCAAAACTACGGTGCGGATCTTCCCGATTTTATTAAGGCAGTTAAGGCTGGTCCTATTGGGGTGCAAGGGAAGGGCATCTGCGAGAAAGCCTTGCAGAGTATGGATGACTGGAAGTACCGACACGGACAAAAAGGTTATCCTCTTTACATCGGCTATTTGGCGCTATTCGTCCTCGCTGCTGGTATCGAAGAAGATTTTGCAGCCCATGCCTACTACCGCCGTCTCCGGGCATTACTGCGTGAAGAATCTACATCTGGACAGTATCGAGGCTTCGACCAGATGAGGAGGCTTTGGGATGACTTAGCGCGGTGGGCAAATGAATACAAATCAGGTGAAGTAGGGATCTTCAATATCAACAGTGCTGGGCGTCGGATTCATGTTGGCATACCCATCGCCCAAACTCTTTTGACTGAAAAAGAGCGTCGCGCACTACCTGCTATTTTTGCGGCTGCTGACTTAGATCCTGTTTCACATCCTACTGAGGGGGCGATCGCACTTTTGTTAGCCCATCATGGGCGTAAACAACTGCGAGCACCGACGCTGCGCTTATTAGAAAAAACTGGCGAGAGTGACGAACATCGCCAAGCATTGCTCGAATGGATTATTGATGAATTGCGTGGTTGGGATGGAACGGCTGAAGTTTCAGATAGAACGCAGATTTACGGACTATTGAGATTGTGCTGCAAACTAGATCCAATTGCCAAACGCGCCACTATAACCTTGCGTTGCAGTACAAAACACGAATTTTCAGAAGACGATTTATTGTTATTTTCAGATGGTAATTGTCAGCCCTTCTCTTGTTACGAAGATAGTGGGGGTTGGTCTTCAACTCTGATATCTGAGTCAGACGGAAAACCACTGGTTGCCTCTGAATTTGATTGGTTGAAAGGTCTGCAAGTGCGATCTGATGACTCTAAATGGTGTTTTAGGCTGCCAGCATCACCCATTCGAGTATTCGTTGATGGAGGTAGTCAGGGATTACCGGGATTTGTAGAAGTGCGACAGTTGCCCATTCAAAAGCCATTTTATTTAGCAGCTCATCAAGAGTGTTTGGAATTGCTGACAAGATGGGGAGACTCTAGCTGTCAAGAATTTGAAAATTTGCAAATCATAAATGGTTTGCCCAGGGGGTGGCACTTCTTCAAAGCGAAGGGGGCTTACAGTGACGAGCTTGTTAAACGAGAATACCCAATCTTAGCTTTCCCGACTAATGTACGGCTAGAGTTGGCGGGGGGAATCCGCCTGGAAAAAGGTAATAAATTCTTTAAATTTGCACCGCCAAAATTGGTGCTGCAAGGTGGCAGCGAATCAATAAAAGTATATTGCAACGATCGCCTATTAGATTCCACGGAAGCAGCAGATATTTATGAACTGCCAGCCGATACTCCAGCGGAAACAAAGTTGCTAATTGAAGCACGCAGTGGAGATGATATTATCAGGCGCTGTTCTCTGTTATTGGTAGAAAACTATTCTTTGCCATCCCAAACCAACGCGCAACAGTTCGATCGCTTCGGGAAGCTCCAGACCGAGGCAAATGGGAGTGCAGGCGTTGCTGGTGCATGGGCGTGGGGTGTTGATTTCCCGGACTTTAACTTCAACACTTTTTTACCAATACAAGGAAAGCAGCGGATTTTCTTTATAGGTAAAGAACCAGGTCAAATAGCAATTTGGCCTGGGGAATCACTGCCTACAGATTGGGAGCCTGTTTGGGCTATTTCCAAAGGTCGTCATCGTGGCCAAGTAATGTTTTGCAGCACCAATTTAGCCGAGTCACCACCGTCGATGTCAAAGTGCAAAGACCGCAAGAAGATGCGGGCTTGGAAAGAAATATTGTGGCACGATCGGAAGAAAATTTCCCCGCCAGATAGTTCTAACTTGAAAGTATTGTGGCAACAGTTTCAAAAGGAGGCAGAACGTGTCTGAAACTAGCGAAAAACTGCTCTACATTATTTCTGCAAAAAAGGAAGTTACTTGGCTATCCTTTAAGGAAACATTTGATTATTTGTATAATCTTGAGACGGGTGTGAGGGAGGAAAACACGGACAAAGACGGAATTAAGAATAAAAGATTTCAAGTAATTCGCGCCCTCGATTCTCTGGGTCACTGTGACTTTAATTTTAGCGATGATAGTAGCAAGAGTAAGGCTTATGCTGCTCCCCCTCTATTGGTGCGATTGCCAAGTGCCGGCTTTCCTCAAGCCCTTTTAGCAGGAGCGCGATCGCCTACTACTATTCAACAATTATCAGATGCTTGTCAGTCTGTGGGAAATCACATCAACGTTGAAATCCAAGAACAAGCGAGTGAATTAGGGTTGATACCGAAGCGAGTGGCTGTACAAGCAGAGGATGTAAGGGAATTACAGGCGATCGCATCTTCTCTCGGCATACCTTTTATCGAAACGCCCTCAGCCTGGTCTTTGCTGCATTTTGCCGCCAGTATTGACGACTACTTAGCTACTCTCAAATGGGCTAACGCTCCAGAACTGAACTGGAAACACCAAACTTTTGAACCTGATTCATTACAATTTAAAACTATCAAAGAAACCGACACTAATATTCGTCTCAGCCGATACAGTCATCCATCGCGAAACACGCTATCGTACTATCATTGGCGAGATAGATTTTGTACAGAAATAGACCTTGATTGGGGAAGGTATGCTATTCTTAAAGCACTGCGGCGGAATGTCCTAATCTACGACAAACGCAGATTCACTATGGCAGTACCTGCCAGCGCCAATCTGCCACGACTTCTAGAAAGAGCCTTAACCCTTTGTTCCGGTTATGCAGCAACATATGTAAAAAAATTGCCGCACGATCCGCAAATTCAGGGATTCAAGTTATTCTTCGCAATTCCCCCTCAAATAGCAGAAATGACCGCAGCTAAATTAGGGCAAACACTTTTACAGCAATCTTTAAATATAACATAGTGAGGTAATTTATGCACGATCCAATTAACGCCTTTAATACAATCCGTGACAACTTCCTACTGTACATAAAAACCGCTTTCGGAACTCAATTTCCTGAAATAGAACAAGAGCGCGAAAGACTGCTGCGCCAACCCGGTGCATTCCATCAAGAACCCTGGATTGAACCGATGCCCCGCTATCAAAGATCGGGTAAAACTATCTATGATTTAGATACTTCAAACGTACCAGGATTAGATGAATCTGCCCTTCAAGATTTTAAACAGCTTGCCTCCTGCGGACTTGTAGGCAATTACGAACTGTACAGCCACCAAATCCAAATGCTGCGACAGGCATTAGAAGGTCAAAATGCTGTAGTAACGGCAGGTACTGGTTCAGGGAAAACAGAGTCTTTTATGTTGCCGCTATTTGCTTACCTTGCCCAAGAATCGAAAAATTGGGATAATCCTAAGCCAGAGAGACCTCATCTCAACGACTGGTGGAAAAATGAGGACTGGCAGAATGAATGTAACCCTGTAGTGAAGAAAAACCACAGTTTTAAGAAATCTTATCGCGTTCCTCAGAGAAGTCACGAAAACCGGGATGCTGCTGTTCGCGCCCTCATTTTATATCCCATGAATGCCTTAGTTGAAGACCAACTTACCAGGCTGCGCCGCGCTTTAGATTCTGAAGCAGCGAGAGAGTGGTTTCAAAATAATAGAAAAGGCAACCGACTTTATTTTGGAAGATACAACGGCGTTACGCCCGTACCGGGACATGAATACACAGAAAATCGTAAACCTAATGGCAAAAAAATAAAAGAACTGCTGGAAGCAATACAGCAAATGGAGCAATCAGCCACTAAAGCTAGCGAACACGCAAATCAAACTGGCGATGATGATGTCAGGTTCTTTTTCCCGCGTTTAGATGGGTCAGAAATGCGCTGTCGCTGGGATATGAAGGATGCCCCGCCAGATATTTTAATTACTAACTATTCTATGCTCAGTATTATGCTGATGCGGAATATTGATCAAGATATCTTTGAAAAAACGAAGGAATGGTTAAACAAAGATGGTAGTGTCTTTCATTTAATTGTTGACGAATTGCACTTGTATCGTGGCACTTCTGGGACTGAAGTAGCTTATTTGCTGCGACTGTTGCTGCAACGATTGGGGCTCCATCCAGGTCATCCAAAATTGCGGATTCTTGCCTCTAGTGCATCTCTGGAACCAGACGACCCAAAAAGCTTAGAATTTCTGAATCAATTCTTCGGTGTCGAATGGCATTCCCAACAGATTATACCCGGTCATTTAGAACCAATTCCGTCAATTGAGGGTCAAGAATTCCTTGATGTCGAACCGTTCATCGCATTGGCAGAAGCACCTGAAATCAATAATATAGAACGGTTGCAGGAAACTGTGGCATACAGTGCTTGCCGCGAAATTGTGGAATCAGAAAGCGCGGCTATTGGCGCTAGAATGGTCGATGCTTGTAACGTTGATGACAAAATTCGTGCCGTATCGATCGCTGATTTTGGTCAAAAAATGTTTGGCAATAACTTAACAAATGAAAGCCTCAAGCTGGCAGTAAGAGGATTGCTTGTCGCTCGCGGTTTGTCCGACCAAACATCCTTGCCATCTTTCAGGATGCACTGGTTTTTCAGGAATATCGAAGGACTTTGGGCTTGCACTAAACCGAATCACGGGTGCGAGGAAAATGAAATTGGTGAAAATAGACCTGTCGGCAAACTATTTGTAGAAAATCCTCCCATACTTTGCGATAATTACCGAGTTTTAGAAGTTCTTTATTGCGAACAGTGCAAAAATGTATTTCTTGGGGGAAACAGGCTAACCAGACAGAATAATGATGGATGGGAACTTTTGCCTACAGAACCAGATATTGAGGGGATTCCTGATAAACAAGCTGGAAAATTTCTCGCTCGGAGGACGTACAAAGAATTTGCTGTATTTTGGCCGTCCAGACAGAGCGATATTGATGAATATGCGAAGGGTTGGGGACAGTCTAAAAAAGCAGAGTCAGGTTGCTGGAAGAAGGCATGGCTAGATACTCGCAGCGGTATAGTTAGTTTAGACAACCCTCATTCCTCTGATGACTTGACAGTAAAAGGCTATATTTTTTATCGACCAAACCTGTTACCAGAGGAACAGGAAAAAGTTAAAGCTTTGCCTGCGGTTTGTGCTTGCTGCGGTGCTGACTATAGCAAACGACTGTATCAAAAGTCTCCAATCCGTGGCTTCAGAACAGGTTTTTCTAAAGTGAGTCAACTGCTGTCTAAAGAACTGTTTTATCAGCTACCAGAAGACGCGGAATCCCGCAAATTAGTAGTGTTTTCTGATAGTCGTGAAGATGCCGCTTCTATATCCAATGGAATTGAGAGATCGCACTATGACGATCTAATACGAGAAGCACTTTTTGATGAACTTGGACAAATCGCAATCGGAAAACCCCACCTGTTAGAAGATATTCAACAATACGGTCAGCCTACTCGTTCTGAATCTATGTTTTTTGTTCAACGTCACCCCAATATAGTAAGCGAGTTAGAGGAAAAGCTTGAATTAGCTAACTCGACCTGGCCAGCAGAACTTTCGCCTGTGGTAGTAAAAAACTTGCAGGAAGATCGAGATAACGCGCAGAAGGTACTCAACGAAATCCAGCACATAGGCAATACCCGCACAGTTCCTCTCAGAATACTGTTTGAAGCCGACAATCAAGAGCCTGGTTTGCTCATGCAGCGATTGAAAGTTTTGGGAGTCAATCCTGCTGGCAATGATGTCCATTACCAGGAATTTAACTATGACAGTAAGGAGGATAATCATTGGACAAAATTTTTTGATTTTGATTCTGATACCGCAGGATGGAAATCTGATTTGTCTACTGGCGCGAAAACAAGCCGAGACAACGAACTTCGAGAGAAAGTAAAATCTGAGATATGTGACACACTTTTCAGTCGCCTATACTTTGGGATTGAAGCATCGGGTTTGGGTTATATTCGCCTGAATTTACCGCCAAATCAATTAGAACAGCTAGCAATTCAATGCGGACTTTCACCCTCAGTAGTGGAAAGCATTGGCGATGGCTGTTTGCGAATTTTAGGTGAATTGTACAGGTATCTAAAACCAAAAGCAAAAGAACCTCAAAAATATCCGCTGGATGATTGGAAAGACTGGGGTGATGCGCGACCAAAAATTCGGAAATATATTAAAGAGTGTGCAAAAGCTTATGGAATTTCAGAACATGAATTGAAGCAGGCATTGAAATCTGCCATTTGCGGTCAGCACCACCACTTTATACTTAATCCCCGGCATTTATCTGTACGAGTTGCTGTGTCCGATGACCCGGTGTGGCAGTGCGATTCTTGCCAGCGCCCTCACCTGCACAGTGCAGGAGGTATTTGTACTAATTGTTTGGCAAATTTATCAGCGGAACCTAATAAAATATGTGCAGATTTATACGATCGCAATTATTTCGCCACCCAAGCTGTAAATAAGCGTCAACCGTTGCGGTTGCACTGCGAAGAGTTGACTGGACAAACCGACGATCAAGCCGAAAGACAGCGACATTTTCGCAACATAATCGTGAATTTTGGCGAACAAAAAAGAGATTTTATCCCAGAGGTAGATATCATCGATATTTTGAACGTCACTACCACAATGGAGGTGGGAATTGATATTGGCAGTTTAATGGCTGTTGTGATGGCAAATATGCCGCCGATGCGGTTTAATTACCAACAGCGTGCGGGTCGCGGTGGTCGCCGCGGTCAGGCTTTCGCGATCGTACTTACTCTCTGTCGGGGTCGATCGCACGATGAATTTTATTACCGCCATCCTGAAAAAATTACGGGCGATCCGCCACCAGTTCCTTTTCTTTCTATGTCACAGGTTGAGATTGTGCAACGCCTCCTAGCCAAAGAATGTTTGAGACGTGCATTTAAGGATGCTAGTGTCACCTGCTGGGAAGTAGAAAAAAAACCGGACAGTCACGGTGAATTTGGGACACTTAAAAAGTGGAAGGAAACGGAAGAACGCCGCGAACAAGTTCGTAATTGGTTAGAGAAATCAAAGGAAGTCACCGAGATCATAAATTCTCTGCTAGTCGGTGTTGAAGGTATCGATCGCAACAAACTTGAAGAGTATGCACGTCAGGATTTGTTTAAAAAGATTGACGAGTGTGCCAATAACTTAGAATTGACTGGAGATGGATTGGCAGAACGCCTTGCTGAAGGCGGGGTTTTGCCAATGTACGGGATGCCCTCAAGAGTGCGTGATTTGTATCATCACGATCCGTCCCGAAAACAAAAAGTTCCTACTATCGATCGAGATTTAGATTTAGCTGTCTCTGAATTTGCCCCCGGTTCAGAAAAAACTAAAGACAAGCGAATTTATACTGCGATCGGGTTTACAGCATCGTTAATTCCCGACAATAAAAACGGGTTGGTTCCTGCTGGCGAACCTCTGAGCGATCGCCAATGGATGTTAAGGTGTCAGCGGTGCCAACATACGGACACTGCTAATACAATATTTGAATATACAGTCTGTCCGAAATGCAAGGCAACTGACGAACAGGGATTTCGAGTTTTTCAGTGGGCTGTCCCTTTAGCTTTCCGTACCAGCCTCAATCCTGGGGCGGACGCTAAAGATGAATACGATGCGTTAATTACAGGTGCTGGCAGCGTAGCCGAATCAAACTCTCCACCTTTTAACTTAGTAAATAATACGAATACTCAAACAGCTTTTTCTGCATCCGGCCGCGTTTTTCGGGTGAATGACAATCGAGGACAGCTATTTAAAGGAGCAACAGGAAATGCAACATTTGGACACGGTGATAAGCTGTTACCAGATCAGTGGATTGATGAGCGATTTCAGAATAAAAATAATGTGAAGTTTAAACAGCAAGGCGAGTCAGAGGCGATCGCGATCGTTGCCCCAAAAACGACTGGCGTACTGCGGATCAAACCCGCTGCTGTACCGGATGGATTGTGCCTCGATCCTATTGCACGCGGTTCCGCCGTCAAAGCTGCTTTTTACTCAGCCGCTTTCATGGTTCGTGCTGTAGCAGCACAGGAGTTAGACATCGATCCCGAAGAATTAGATGTGAGCGGTTTGCGACAGGCTGAATTAGAGGATACTGGGGAAAAAGTAGGAGAAATTGTAATTAGCGATCGGCTTGCTAATGGCTCAGGCTTTACCTACTGGTTAGCTAATCACTGGGAAGATATACTTTTAGACAAAATTTTGGATTCTAAAAATAGCTTTGCTGAGGCGATAATGTCACCTGAACATCGCCAAAAATGTGACTCTTCCTGTTACGATTGCTTGCAGCAGTACCGCAATATGAACTATCACGGCCTGCTGGATTGGCGTTTGGGGCTTTCCTTGCTGAGGGGATTAGCTAGTAGTGATTTTCGTTGCGGACTGGATGGAGATTTTTCTACTCCAGACTTAGAAGATTGGGTATTGAAAGCAACTGCTTTGCGCGATACATTTTGTGCTTCGTTTAGTTGTTCCGGGCAACAGTTCGGCCCTCTACCGGGTTTGACTGTGGGCGATATAACTGTTATTATCGTTCATCCTTTGTGGAACATAGATTGCCGTCAAGGCTTATTGAATGAAGCGAATGAAGCCGCTGCAACAGTGGCAGAAGCAGATCGGATTCTATACCTAGATACCTTCAATCTGCTGCGGCGTCCAAGTTGGTGCTATCAGTCACTGGTGGTTTAAAGTGAATTTTCAACATTATCAGACTTGATAGTGGAGGACTGACGCAGACACTATCGGCGTTGCTGATTCATGGTATAAATCAACTTTGCGCTTGATGTTACAAAACTTACCCCATTTGGCTTATAGCCATTCCGAAATCTTGAATTCATACCTGTATTCAGTAACGCCGAAAATTACTTGTTTGAGATTCGCACTCCTACGCTCCGACTCAGAATTCAATTGGAGATATTTGGTTACAAGCTAAACAATGGATTAGGGGGTGCTATCATTTGTGTCAGACATTTGCTGCCGTCAAATATATATTTAAGTTAGTTACTCATTATCAGATATTTGATTTCTCCAAGCTTCACAGTTATGGTAAATTGTCACAAATCATATAGGATTGCTATAGACAATTTATAATGGTAATTCAAGAAGTTAATTGTTGATGTTGGTTATTGGCTAAAGTGTTGGTTGATTGTACCCTGTCTCAAATACCGATTTTTTTTTCACCCTTGTCTATGGTTTAATTCTATGTTGGTTATTGGCTAAAGTGTTGGTTGATTGTACCGCTGTGATGCTTGAACATCCGAGGGCAATCTTTCGACCGATGCAGTAATGCAGTAAGTAGACCAGACTCTCAGACGTGAACCTTATCGCGCTTGAGAGGAAAATAGAAGGCACGGCCTAGCATTGCTCAAGAAAATCTGCGATGAGCTCTCCACCCTAAAAATCAAAACCCTAAGTGCTGCACAGCCCGTCGTTTCGTTTCTTCGCCCCGGCGATCGTACTTAGCTGTTGTCACAGGAGAGGCGTGACCTGCCAACTTCTGCACTGTCACGATATCGACTCCAGCATCGAGGAGGTCTGAGCAAAACGTGCGGCGGAAATCGTGAGGCGAGAAAGAATCCACTCCAGCGAGGAACGCCCGTCGCTGCAAAATCTTTAAGACACCATCGTCCGTCATCCGCCGAAATTGAATTTCTCCTCCCTTACGGATGGGAAAAAGCAGCGGCCCTGGCGCTTCTCCCCTCAACTTGAGCCACTGTTCCACCAACGCCATCGCTGCCTCTGGGAGATAAACCATCCTGTTTTTCTTCCCTTTCCCGAATCGAATTTCCAATGCTCCCGTGGAGCGGTTGAAATCCTCCAAATTAAGGCTGACTGCTTCAGCGCGGCGGATGCCTCCCCCCCGCAAGATAGCAATCAAGGCTGCATCTCGAACATCAAGGGTACTCTCGCCAGAGCAGCTTTGCACCAGCGCTGCAATTTCATCCGGGGATAGCGCCCGCCCCCTGGGTTTTCCCGATTGCTTGACGCTTCTGACATCCACCGCTTTACTGTAATCTTGAGAGTCTATTAAATCTAACCGCAGAGCCTCCTTCAACACACGCCTCAAGGCGCACAGCATTTGATTGACCGATGCTGGCGCGTACTTTTTCTCCAGTGCCGAGCGCAGCGCTGCCGTGTGCCTGTAGCGCAATGCTGCCCAATTCAAAGTCATCGCACCGCACTCCCCATTAGTGAGCAGCTTCGCCATGATGTCGAGTCCTGCCACCATCGTTGCCTTCGAGCGATCGCTCCCCAAACTATCGAGGTACACCGCTGCTGGATGCAATGCCAGCGGCACCGGTGCGTGCAACTTCAAGGTTTCGGGCTGTTGCTCTTCAAGTAAGTTGAGCATTTACTCTTTATAACTTTCCTTATAAATACTAATTTAGACTAAGGAAGACTTGCCTTTATCCAAAATTTACCTCTCAAAAGAGTCGCCCGAAGCTCCACCTGGAGGTTGGTTCTCCCCCAAGGCAGAGGCTTGGAGAAACCGAACCAAACCCAACACGCCCGCCCTGCCCCCAATCTCGAAGAGTGCGGTCGCTACACTTTCTATGCACACAACCCGAGCCCCCATTGCATCGGCCTGCCTAACTAATTATTTCTCGTGTCCCAATATCAAGGTCGTGTTGCGGGGTTTGTACGAAAGGAAGCCCAAAGTGCGAGCGTGATTTTGAGTTGGATGCGAAAGGCGATCGAGATGGAAGATGAGGTGAGTCAAAATCGAGATGTCAACGGATTAGATAGATGCGTCGGAAGGGGGCGTAGACATCGCTCTCAAGTACAGCCATTGACTCTTACACATTTTAGAGAAGCGCTTTGAGCTCTTACTACTTGTTGAACTAGCGACACATAACCTCTTGGGCGATCGCATTTTTAAGAAGGGGATTATGCGAGATCCCTCATGAGCGCGAGCGATGGCTATGGGAAAGCAGCTCACACCCGCTCTGTACGTCCTTACACTGCTAAACATCACCCGCACTGTGCTTTTTTTTTGTACGGTTGGCCACACCGCCGATCCTTCCCCCGACGCTCGCACGCCAGCAGAGTTCGCTCGGCAGGGTCATCATGGCGTTGCTACAGCATTTTCGGTTTCTAGGAATAGCTTTGTACGGTTTTCTTCAATGCCAATTAATTCTGCTTCTTTCGCACTTATTCTGGCAAATACGACCAACAGAGTGGGGTTCTCCTGACTGTTACTCACACTTAGAAAGCGGCATCATAATAACTGTAAGCAATGAGCTTCAACCAAACTTTCCTTATAAAGCATTACCAATCTTTGAGGTGACACATTATGTTGATGCGCTCTTGGCAACCCTTCACGGAAATTGAAACCATCCGTCAGCAACTCGATAAAGTTTTTGACCAACTGGCAACAACGAGAGATAATTCAGAAGCCACTTGGATGCCCGCTCTAGAATTGGCTGATGCTGGGGACAACTTCGTATTAAAAGCGCAACTGCCCGGAATTGACCCCAAAGACATTGACGTTCAAGTGACTCGCGAAGCAATTTCTATCTCTGGCGAACGCCGCTACGAAAACACAGACGAGAAATCTGGCTACGTCCGCTCTGAATTCCGCTACGGCAAATTCCACCGGGTGCTTCCCTTGCCCGCCCACATTCAAAACGACTCTGTGCAGGCTGAATGCAAAGATGGCATTCTAACGCTAACTCTGCCCAAAGTGACTGAAGCTCGCAATAAAGTTGTCAAGATTAACTTAGCCGAAATTGCTGGAACTACAGCGAATCCCGCTTTGGAACAGGCTAGCCAATAACGATCTGCTGTGCTTAATCGAGTGAGGCAAATTTCTCCAAATTGAGCCTGATTGGATTTACTTAACAACAACGGAACTGGAAAAATTGATGCCGGGAGCTACACTTGCTCTCGGTATTTTTTATTTGGGAAAGCCGAGCGAAAAGCTACCTACAACTATCCTGAACCCGCAGTGAATTCAGTAACGCTTACAAGGCAGGCTTCCAGTAAATGCAGTCGATGTGCACTTCGCGAGCAGAATACCCAATCGTGAGTCCAGGGGCATTGAAGTGCCTCGCTCATGCGTTCCACCTCATTCTGTGGCGAATAAAGATGCTTGGAGTGCGGAGCGACCACCGCAGACAGTCCAACGTATCGCCGGGACAATTATCCCTGTTCCCGGATGGTGCGGTGGATTGGGATATCATGAATTTTTCTGAGGAATGGGCACGGGGCAATTGATTTGCTCCGAATCCGCTGCCATTCGTTTAATAAGCTCAAAAGCAGCCGTGCAATCTCAAGAGAGCTCGGTGTCCGCCGTTGAGAGGAACATACCGATAATATGAGTGATAATAACTCCAGTTTCCGGCCCATTGCGCTACCCATTCCATCAAACAATCAGAGCGCTTTGCCAACTTCAAAACCGGCAAACTGTGAAGCCGACAGCAGTAATTTTAAATTTTGATATCGAAAGCAGAATTGTAGATTAATACTCGTTTATCTTTCAGGGCTGCATCCGTGGGATAGACTTCGGGGAAGGTAGGAGCATCGGCTACCATTGCACCGCTAATGCCGTGAATCTCTGTTACTTCTGCAGGTATCGGAATTGAGGGCTTGATGAACGTATTCAGCAACATTTCACCTAGGCGATCGATAATTGCTATCTCTACAATCTCAGCACGCACGAGCCCCGTAGTTTCAGTATCTAGAATCACCCAATCGTTTTGGGTTAATTGTTCTCTTGCCCAAAGAACAGCACTCACCCTATCTCTTTCTATGAAACCTACTTCTCGATACCACTCTCAATAATTCCGCTTGATTTTGGCTTTGAGGCGGTTGGCGGCAAGGGTTTCCAATTGTTTGGGAGATGGCTTTCTTTTTGGTCGGCAGGATTTGGGATTAGTCGAATCGTAGAGGAACACGTCGTATTTTCGCGTTTCGACAATGCCTGAAGGTTTCAGAGGTGATAAAGCCAATTCACCCAATTGCTTTTTAGTTTTGAGATGTTCTGGTGGCTCATTGAATTCACCCCACCAACTGTATTTTGTTAGTTCCATAATCGCAGGTTCCCCATCTCTGCCATTTCATTTTCGCACCAATGTAGAGAATCAAAGCAACTGCAACTAGCATATTTGTTGGTAATGGAGTGCCTAAGTTTTACCCAAAATTTATGCTATTCCACAATCTTTCCAAAGGTTGACTCAAGGGCATGATACCAGTCTTTCGCTTTCTGGAATGCTTTACCTCCCGTACCGCAGCCAAACACATCTCGACTGCTTGCCGTAACTCCCAATCTCAGTAGTTTTAAGCTCAACCAAAGCGCTTTATCTGGTTGAGCGGGAATCAGGCTAATGACTTCACTTACTGTATCTACTTCACTGCTTCCCCGACTGCTCAGTAGCGCCATTACCCTCGCCAATGCCTTCGAGCGCTCTGGTTCGGGAAGTAGGGAAGTAGTGCTGTAATCCTTATCCTGCAACGCTTCACTAGCTTCATCCGCCGCTTTGTCCGCTTCACCTTCTGATGAAGTAGCAGTATCTTCCCGTGCAGTAACTTCATCACTTTGCCAGGATTCTAGGAGCCTTTTCTTGGCTAATTCCCACAGTTCTTGAGAGTCTTCTGATTCTTGATTCGGAGCCAACTCAGTTGCTTGGGATGTTTCACTATTTACGGAAGTTTCTGGTTGGGATGACAGGTTGGGAAGCTGTCGTTGCCATTGGCTCAAGTCGGGTACAACAGCGGGAAATTCTCCTAACTCGCAGCTAATCCATGCAGCCCGATTACCCAGCGATTCCAAGTAATCCCGTACTTGCTGGTACTTGGCGTATTGTTCCGAATCCTTGGGATATTTGTTGCGATACTTTTCACACTCCTCTAGGGCGAATCTACCCATATAAATGCTGCAAAAACACTCAGCTAAATCGCTCTCATCCTCTAATCCCCATGTCACCACCTGCCGCCCCTGAGCCAGAGCAAAGATGCGGATGCCGAGTTCGCGGGCGAGAGTAATCATATCGCCCATAATCTGTTTGGCAGAAGGCGATATGATTTGCTTGGTTTTGCGATCGACAATCGCTTTGATATTCTTGCTAATCACTCTCCATTCATCAATGCCCACATTCCAAATTGGGAAATCAATTCCCTTCGCCATCAATACAGTGCGACGAATTCTTTCAGACTGCAAACTTTCTAAAGCTGTTCGGATGGCACCGTAATCTTCGGGAACTCCAATTACCTCTAATCCAGTCCATTGATGCGGTTTCCGTTTGATGGTAATTACTAGCTTTTTATCGCATGGCATCACATCCATCAGCCAATCAAATAGCGTGGTTTTTCCGCCATTTGTGGGTGCAACTCCTCTCAAGTGAGGAAACATCTCAGGAGTATCCCTAAACTGCTTCCAATCAAAGAATTTAACTCCTAAATCTGGGGTAATTGGCAGTTCTACGCCCAACAATTGATTGCTCTTTGGTGCAGGTGCTGCGTTTTGTTCGACTTGGGCATCTTCAAATTCCTGGAACTTTGATTCCATTGAAGCCGGCAAAGATTTAGGGGTTGTCAAAGCATCCAACAGTTCGGGGTTCTTCTCCAAATAAAGCGTGTTGTAGCCGTCGTAGAGTTCGCGCTTGAAGTCCTTCACTCTCAAGTCAGCGGCAATCGCTGTTTTCTGGATTTCTTCCTCATCCAAAATGTCGCTGGTAGTTGCCTCTAACTGCTTCTGCCGAGCTTCATTGAGAGCAGCCTCTTCCTCGCTCTTTCTCTGCTTCACCGATGCTGCACCCGATGCAAAATAACCCGCACCAAAGCTCATTGCACCAATTACGCCGGATGCAGTACGCAGCAGCCCCCAACCTTGATGCAGCTTCACAAACTTGGCATTCTTGGGATACTGTGAACCCGTTACCACAACAGGCGTACAGGGGTTTGTAGCTCCATTGCAGTAGCTGACGTGCTTGTCGAAGTACCCGAATAAGCTAAACCCGCTACACCCGATGCCCACAATCAAAAGAGCGAGATCGCTTTTCATCGGGTCAGCCTCCGCAGCAGTGTGACCGACAAAAGCAGCGCGACCGACACACCGACAATCACGACAAGCTGCCACACTGGGATTAAGCCAAAGCCTACGCTTAAAGGCATATTTGCCAGTAGCCACGCCGCATCCCAAAATGCAGCAACAGTTCCGACAATCACTACCAACCCGCTAATCCGCCTCATGGATAGTAAATAAGAGGTTGGGTTTTTTGGTTTTACTACAAACAGAAACCCTGCTACTAAAATCACTGCGACGAGCATTACAGGAGCACTGAGAATCCTCGAAACGTGAGCAATTGACAACCCAACCGCAAACCAAAATCCTTGACCGCAGAAGCTATTTAAGTTCTTGAAAAACCTCAATTGGTCTGATTCTTCTAGGTCGGGGAGTTGTGGTTGTTGTGAAGGTGGAGAGACAGGAGGATTTTGAGGTTTGGGGATGAGAAATGGTGGCAACTGCATGGCTACTTCCCAGAGAAATAATCAAAGGCTTTACCGCCCCATTTTTTTAGCCAACCGCTTTTATTGGTCGCGTTATTGGTTGCGTTATTGGTCGCGTTAGTGGCAGGAATTAATTGTTTGCTACTCGATGATGGCAAACCGTATTTCCCGCGAGTACCGTAAGCGAACAAGTCTTTTATCCTATTTCTCTCTTCGCTTTTTGCCTCTTGAGCTGCTTGTCGCTCCGCATAGTTTGCTGCTTCTTTGTCAGGTTTTTGGGATAGCGCCTCTTTTTGACGGACTAATCTGTTAGCCACAATCTGAAGAGAAATCTCAAGGTCGTATTCGGCTAAATCCCCGTAATCGATAACTTCTTGGTCTAGAAGTCTGACGCCAACATCCGAATCTTTGGCTAGCTTTTTGGTATTGGCTTGCCAACCTTTCCATGCCAAGAATACGTCAAGAGTAGCTCGATCGATCTTCTCCATGCCCTTAGCACCAGCTTTGACGCAGCGCGCTACAAACTCGTTGTACTTTACGACGCCATCAATATAATCGTTGACGTGTTTTTCTAGTTTGTCGAGGTTGTCAATGAGAAACTTGATTTCTTCAACCGAATCTACGAATGCCCCCAATTCTTCCTCGGACATCCCGGCAAACGCTGATGGGTCAAAACCGTAGTATCCCTGAAAAGTAGTCAACATTTCAGGTGCGCTATCAAATGCTTTGACTTTCCCGACTAGGGCTGGGGCGATGGCTCCACCGCCAGTGTATTTAACAATTGCACTCATGGTTTGTCTCCTTTAATCCATTCTGCGGGTTGGTATGCAATCAAATCCATTGTCAGCAGCAAGGCGAGTGTAAGTTTAATTTCCTTGCGGGTCTGTAGAATAGGAACTTTTATCAGAAACTTTCCATTCACCTGACAAATACCAGTCCACCCATTTTGTAGCTGAATCAAAAGCTATATCCTCATTTTCTTCAACGCCAATTTCGATCGGGTCGGGGTCGCCGTCATACACGTACCAGCAGGCGAAATCTGGCTCAACAACGAGTTTTATTTTCAATCCAAAGTGAGCAAAAATCTTAATCTTGTCAGAGGTGAGTTCCGCCACTGGTTCGTCTTCAATAATTTTCCCTCTTCTCTTTAGCTCATCAAATGCAGCGTCGAATACTGCATTTAAAGTGCTTGTGGGTAAAGCTCCTATAATCTTACTCAGCATTGCATTTTGCCTCATTCAGTTGCCTTGCTTTCCCGTTTACATTAGCTAGTGTCAAACAATTCCCAAGCTTACTTTCCCCCAAGTGACGGTGCAAATTGATAGTTGTTGTTCGTGCTGTTGTTGATATTCTGGTCGCCTTGAACTACTGTTGGCGGTAAATCTTTTACGGCTTGCCGATAACCGTCGTGGTAGATAGATTGACCGCCGTAAATTAGCATAGCGGGGATGGCTGAGAATAGGATTGACGCACAAATGACCGAGAGCTTATCCGACATAGTTGTTACCTCGAAGTTTCATTGGGACTGAATGAAATGTAAACCTGTCCTTGACCGCTACATTTAAGCTGTACTCCTTAGCTCTATATGTGCGCTTTACTCAATCCGGTAACAGAATCTCGTTGTCTGTCTTGCTAAAGATGACATTTTTACCGTATTCCACGCAGTAAGGCTTTAGTAACTGATACTTTTCATCCTGGTCAGTAAACAGGATGTGTACCAGTTTTTGTTCTTGCCATCCTGAATTACAGTGTTTAACTGTTGCCAAGAATTCTCTGATTTTCACCCGCACCCTCCTACCAATACAGCCACTTCGCTCACTTTACTGATTGTCGCAAGCTTAGACTTAACGACCCGCCACAATCTCAATCCAGGACACACTAAATACATTTCTATGAAACCGTAACTTTCCAGCATCAGACAAACCTCATTAGCGCGATTGTTTCTTCAGCATAATTGCGATTGGGGGGCAATATAATGCCAGGTTGTTTAGGTTCTCTCCCCCGTTGTAGGCTCAGGAAAAAGATGAGATTTAGGAGCACCTTTTCCCTTTGAGCTTGCCTTAAAGCTAGGGCTTCCCTTAACTCTCGGTGAGCGTCTACCAGAGTCCTGGTGAAATCCTCCGTGGCGGTACTGGCTTGGTTGGTAAAACAGGCTTTGGGGCTGGCAAATTGGCATTCCGCAAATCCAAGGGAGCTGCTTTTACGGCCTCGGTGAGAACGCTGAAATTACTTCGGATATTCGATGCCATATCGGTCAAACCGTGGGTCAGATTTGCACTCAGAGAAATCTTAAAGGCATCTAGGATTTGGTCGCTAACGGCTCCAGCAACATCGGCCATTCCCAAGGATGCTTCGCGAGTCATTCCCTCAATGGCTTGTATGGCTCCGCTTTTCTCTTCTTCTGCATCCCGCTTTTGGTCGCTGGCGATCGCTTCTGAGTCGATGTCATTGCAGTATTCACCGCGTCCGTTCCGAGTTCCAACTACTTGTTTGAGTGCCAAACCGGGTGCAATTCGCTGATTCAGTACCAACTCGAAATACAGGTCGATTTCGGCGCGGTCATCAGGGTTCAAAAGAGAGTTTTGCCAATCGGGCTGTCCTAAAGCTTTCCGAGCGTTGGTTACGTCAGAAACTTTGTTGAGTCCCCATTTGGCTTTGATGTCGCGGCGGTCAATTGTCGGTTCGGTATTCATGGGTGGGTAATCCTTCTTGTGCTAATCGTTCTCGAACAGTGGCAATGCAGCGGTTGGCTTCCAGAATCCAAGTTTCTAAGGTTAGCAAGCAGTTCAAATGAAATTGAGAAAATGTCCGGCGGTAAGGCTGTCTCTGAAACTCGGGGCATTCTGCTTCTAAAAGGGCGAGTCTGGTTTTGAAAGTAGCTTCAGGCATCGGTTTTCCCCCTTTACCTAGAATTACCCTTACCTCTGCTCTGAAGTAATTTCGACGGTTCCATTGGCCGCACCGACTGTTAAAAACAGCTACGTCTACAGGCTTTTTAGGTGTTGGCATTTTCTGGCATTTGATTGGCTACTTGTTAGCTACATCACCCGAAACTCTGATTCTTTCGTTAGCTGTTTTCGGAGTCGCCCGAAGTAGCTAACGAAGAATCAAAAAAAATTATTTCCTTTCCGGCGGGCTAAATGATTTGGCATCCCAGATACCCCAGACTTCGCGGGCAGAAGCTACGGCACCTTGGAGCGCTTCTGCTGCCGATCGCCCGAAAACTATAATCTGGCGGGGTGGATTGTACTTGCGGGTAACGGTAACGCTCCACTTGAATTGATGGCTTTTGAGTGCTTTCATCGATCGTCCCTCCCATCACCGGGTGTGGGTGCAGCTTCCGATGAAGCTAAGAGGGAACCGGAGAACAAGCGAATTAGGCGAAGCGCTTCGGGTTCGGAAAGCCAAACATCCAAGTGTTCCAAGGAATCTTCAAACAAATCCGATAGTTCGCATTGAGAGAGCGCTTGAAGCACCGTCGATGAATAGTGCTGGGCGTAGGTTATCGCTTCAATCAGGGCAAGCTTTTGGATGCGGTTGCAAGTGCTCAGCAGCGATTGCCAACAGGTGTGGAGCTGGCGGCGGGAGAATTGGTCGGCTATGGCTTCTACTAGGGCGATCGCTTCGGATTCGGTTGGCAAGAAATCAAAATCTCGCGGCCACTTATCGCCGAAGCATTCGACAGTTCCGCACTCTTTAATGGAGCGGGCGAGCGTGTCCCTTTGGCGCAGCGAATAAACGGCCGCTTCCATCAAAACCCAGAGTTCTGGGTCTGCCATCGCGTCTACGGATGCCAACAGCGAAGGGTACAAAGAAGCGCTCGTCACTCCTGGCGTTGCAGCAGCAGCGGACACCTCAACCGTTAGCGGTATCGGTATTTGTGTCATGATTGAAAAACCTCATTAATGTGAGTGCCACACCCCGCCCTTTGAGATTTCCAGTCATGGGGGGCGGGGTTTGGTTTTGGTGTTAAACTATGTCTGTGTATGCACATACATAGTTATGTATGCACAGACATAACACTTTTGCTTCTAGGTTGTCAAGCCCTATGATGAAAATTGTTATTTTGTGCATACACAGACATGGCCAGAAAACCCGCAGAACGTAGCGCTTGGGGCGAAAACAAAGAGCGTTACAGCATTTTTGTGACTCCCACCGCGATGAAGGCGATCGACACCAGGGCTGAGGCTCTTGACATCTCGCGCTCTGAATTCTTGGAACAGTTCGCCCGTCAGATGGTGGGGATGACCGATGCTGAACTAAAAAAGGAGGATAGGGAGGAATTGACCAAAAGTTTTGGAGCAGAGTATCGCATTAGCCCGCGAAGAACTTGCTGGCAGAGGTTTGTTTCTCAAGCGCAAGGCTAAGGGCGATCGGGTTCAATTGCTAAAAAATCAAATTATGGAATGGGAAACATTACTTGAAAAACTAAGTTGAACTTTCGGTATACACGCCCGCTTGGACTTTCGGAGTTTGGTGTATACGCCACGTAGGGCGCGATGAAGCGTCAAAGGAGTTTTTGATGAGTGAATCAGTTAGAGCCGTTCGAGCCTCGGTACAGATAGGTTCCCTCACAGTCGATGGGTTCATGCTGCCAGATGGCTCGTATCGGATGAGCCAAACCCAAGTAGCCGAAGCAGCGGGCTTATCCCGACGCAACGTATCCGATTTTTTACGCTCAAACGCCCTGAAAAGCTTGCTGGGTGAAGGTTACACGAGTACGATTTTTGAGCGCGAAGAAATCGAAATCGAGTCTGAACCCGGTAGTCGGGGGCAAAGTCGGTTTCTGTCCGTCCCTCCAGAAATTGCCAGCGCTTACTGGCTGTGGCAAGCTCACCGGGGGAACAAAGCTGCCTTGACCCTTTGCATGGGACTGATTACCGAATCTCTCGAACGGCGGTTTGACGAAGCTTTCGGCGTTACCCGCACTGAGGCTGAACGAAACGAGCTTCTGAGCCAGCGAGTTCTTGAACTAGAACAAAATATCAGAGAAGCGTTTTGGGTTGACGATGAAGCCAGAATCGAACGCGACTACTACGAGCGCCTGCTTAGAGAAAACGGCATCGACCCTTGGAGAATTCCGGGGGCTGAGGATGAACCGGGTTAATTGCGCTCGGCAACAATTGGGATTTTTCGATTTGGAAATTCCTTGCCAGCTAACGGTCTAAGCAATACGTCCGCGTATAGAATTTGAAAAGGCTGTTGTCAACAAGCGACCGCCCCCAACGATTAGACCAGACAAAAAAAAGTCCGCGTCTTTAGAAGAGACGGCAGACAATCAAAAATAAAAAACTTTAGATTCATCATAGTCTATTTCTGCCATTACCGCAGATTTTGCACCTTTGCACATTAACGGTAGTTACAGCAGAGCCGTCTCTTCTACATAAGCGCGGGTTTTTGTACAAAAAACCAGTTAGCACCGCTATGAGTAGCGAGAGAGGCATCTATGAACGTTGTTGCAAATCAATTTTTATCAACTACCGCGTACCTTTGCCCCAAACACAAGACGCACATTGAGAGCAGAGGACTGCTGAACAAGTGGAGTTACGCCAACTGCCGAACCGTCTCTGCTGACGAGGCATCATTTTACTTGGGCTATACCGCCAAGTCTGGTGGCATCTTCTTTATTGGTGCAGGCACACAATTTCAATTCAGACCGGACAAGCCTTGGAAATCAGAAAGCTGCAAGAAAGCGCCCAAATATCGCACACCAGTGGGTGAGTACGACGCATTCTTGCCCCAGCATCCCACCGACAAAAACTACTGGGAACCAGAAAATCTCAAGCAGCACTGCTACCGCATCAACGACCATCCGTGCATTGTCCTCACCGAAGGCCCGTTCAAAGGAATCGCCGGGTGCGCTAACGACATCCCAACTATTGCACTGCTGGGCGTTTCAATGGGTCTAACCTCTAAAAAAGGCGACATTCAAGGCAAGCGCTACTTGGTCGAAACTTTAGAAAAGTACGCCCGTGCCGGCTTCGGGTTCATCATTTCCTTCGATGCCGACGCCGCCACCAACCCAAACGTCACCTGGGAACAGAGGAAACTCGGTCTACAGTTGCTCAAGTTCGACGTTCCGGTCTACAGTGCAACTGGAGGTTGGGATGCGGGCACCGAAGGCGAGACAAAAGGCATGGACGATTTGATTCAACGAAAGAGCATTGAAGCTTTTAGAAAAGTGCTGGCCACGTCCGTTACTTTTAAGGACTGGGAATCAAAAACCTTTGGAGGCGACGGCGGCAGCGGTGGAACTAGAGACAGATACTTAGTCCCCAAGTCCACAACGTTTGAGGTGCACTGCCTCAAGAATTTATTCGGAGATGATTGGATAGTTGTCAATGATGCTTTCTACCAATGGAACGGGCGCTATTGGCAATTCCAAGATGAAGCGGACGTAAACAAACTCATCGGCGACTTTACCGAGAATTGCTACGAAACAGCAGAAGTCGGCAAAAAGTTTAAGTTCGGCACTAACAAATTCTTAGATTCTGCCTTTAAATATTGCCGGAAGGTGCTGCACCAGAAGGTTGACACTTCTCGGAACCACCTCAAATCATTCTCCAACGGCACTGTGGATTTGAGGACTGGCGAACTGTTCCCACACGACAAGGAACATTACCTGCTTTCTTGTTCCCCCTGCGATTATGTGCCAGGGTCAGAATGTCCAGCCGAATTTAAGCAATTCATACTTTCTGCCTACGGTGCCGAGCAAGTAGAAGTCATCAGGGCCGTAACTTCGATGTACTTAGACCCAACCGCACCTTACGGGAAATTTGCTTACTTGATTGGGGATAGCGGTAGCGGGAAAGGAGTGATGCTGCGGACTTGGGCAAACTTACTTGGCGAAGAAAACAGCGTCAGTTCCAATAGCTTGACCGAATTGACAAAACCTGAAGGTCGGCATCAATTATTAACTGGTAAATCCTTGTTTTACATCCCCGATGCTGGCGGCTTTCTTAGCGGACTCAAAGCTTTTTACGAATTGGTGGACAATGGCGGCATTTCGGGACGCGCTCTATTTTCGGCATCGGCTTACCAAAAAAAATGGAACGTGCGATTTGCGATCGCCTCCGTCGAACACATCCAAACGGAGAACAGCGGCGATGGCTGGGACAGGCGCTGCATTCCGTTGCAAACCCGCGCCCGAACGGCAAGCATCGAAGATCCGGAGCTAGGCCGCAAACTATCGGCAGAGCTGGGTTCGATCGCTGGTTGGGCGCTATCAATGGACAAGACAGAACGCAATCGCATTTTGCTCGTACCATCAACCAACCCGTCAATTGTCGCGCTCAAACAAGACGGCGCAATTCTAGGGGATAGCGTTCGCTCTTTTGTAGATCGCTGTTTGAGATCGGGTGGCGATAGTTACGTCGGTAGTGATCTGCACAGTTGGTACGCGGCTTATTGCAAAGCCCACAATCTCTCCCCAAGCGGTTACAACAAATTCGTTCACCACTTGCAGCGAGTATTGTCCAATCACTGGCGAGCTTCCGAGGTTGTGCGAGAAGGCGACAAAATCAAGCGCATTCCGGCTCAGTGGCGGGGACTTCAGATTTTACCGTGCTTTGTTGATGTAGCAGTCGCGGAGGATGAAGGTGGCAGCAACCGACCGCACATCCCGAACTGGGCTTGCATCAAAACTATTTGTGCTGATGGCGGATTGCAAGAATTAACTCAAACCCGCACGGTTACAGGCACTTCAGCGATTGCAGAAATTCCAGCACATTCTCAAATAGCTCAAAGCCTTGCGGTTACAGACGTTACAAGCAATTCTGAAGTTGTTACAACATCTAAAAACCCTACAACCCGCATGGTTACAGACGTTACAGCGTTACAGGATGAAAGTAGCCAACATGAAAAGACCTCATCATACGAGATCGCAGATGATCTTAATAACACGGCTGAAGGTGAACCCTTAACTGAGGTAACTCCTGTAACCACAACTGTTACACCCACTTTTGAGTCCTCAGCACAATCCTGTAACAGCTCAAAAACTTGTAACAACCCTCAGCTATCCGAGCCAGGGACGATCGCCCCCGAGGAATCCAAACCAATAGAGCCAACCGAACCAACAGAGCCGCCGAGCGTCCCGATGGTGAATTGGAATGTTGGCGAGCGAGTAAAAGTTTCGACCCAGTATCCCGGAGCTCAAGAATATATAGACGAGCGGGCCACCGTAGTTAAGGTGTGGAGCGATGGGCTATGCCGGATTGAGCTTGACCGCGAGATTTCAGTCATTGAAGGTAAACCTAAAAAACAATTCAACCTTAACGGGCGTTACTTGGTTTCAGAGTTCGCGACCGACTCAAATCTCAACGAAGAGGAACTAGAACTCGTTAACCTGATGCGGTTCGCGGTTACACAATCAGACCCCCTAGTTACCGATGCCGTGAAAAAATGTCTCACGGAAACTTGCGACAAAGGTTTCGCTAACCGAAAAAAAGTTTGGTTCGCGTTGACGGCGAGTGAGCGAACTGTATTTAAAGCGCTACTAGCTGAGTTAGAAGCTCAGCCTCAGCCGAAACAGTTACCTCACGCCCCCGCCCCTGAAGAGTCCGAGCCAAAAACTCTATCTGCCCCAATCGAACTCTCGAAGTGGGAGTGGGAACAGCCGACAACAGAAGCAGTGACAGAAATCGAACTCTCGAAGCAGGAGTGGGAACAGCCGACAACAGAAGCAGTGACAGAAATCGAACTCTCGAAGCAGGAGTGGGAACAGCCGACAACAAAAGCAGTGACAGAAATCGAACTC
>NZ_JAUBOS010000123.1:0-2500 GCF_036700365.1 Microcoleus sp. w2-18bC1 | reverse complement strand
AACCTCTGGTTTAGGCTGTTTCCCGTTCGCTCACCACTACTTGGGAAATCGCTATTGCTTTCTCTTCCTCCAGCTACTAAGATGTTTCAATTCGCTGGGTTCGCTGCTATCAGTCTATGTATTCAACTGATGCTTACTGGGTTGCCCCATTCGGACATCTCCGGATCAATGCTTGCTTCCAGCTCCCCGGAGCTTATCGTCGGTCGCCACGTCCTTCTTCGCCTCTGTGTGCCTAGGTATCCACCGTTAGCCCTTTGTAACTTGACCACTTGATTTTTTCATGGTGGTCGCTTGTCAGATGCTCCGATTGCTCGGATGACTGACATGCTTTGATGACTTAATTTCTATGCAGTTTTCAAGGTTCTGACTAGAGTTCTAGACTCCAGCATTCCGACTTTCACTCTCGATAGTCTAGGTGCTGATTTCTATTTTTTGTAGTTGGTTGCAGTTAGTGAGAGTGGAGGTAAGCGGACTCGAACCGCTGACTTCCTGCGTGCAAGGCAGGCGCTCTACCAACTGAGCTATACCCCCACTAAGCAAGTTCTGATTTTGATTTTATGAGTCCTGAATTCATCTTTGATGATCCATTACTCATTACTGACAATTCATCACTTTTTTTCCAGGTGGGCCATCCTGGATTTGAACCAGGGACCTCACCCTTATCAGGGGTGCGCTCTAACCAACTGAGCTAATAGCCCGCGATTTCCGAACCAGTTAATAGTTTGAAAGCTTTGACATCTATTCCTCGAACGACCAGGGATGACTGACAACGACCTATTGTTTAGGTTCGGTCGACTATCAGATGGTCTCCCTAAAAGGAGGTGATCCAGCCACACCTTCCGGTACGGCTACCTTGTTACGACTTCACCCCAGTCATCAGCCCTGCCTTCGGCATCCTCCTCCTCGAAAGGTTAGAGTAATGACTTCGGGCGTGGCCAACTTCCATGGTGTGACGGGCGGTGTGTACAAGGCCCGGGAACGGATTCACCGCAGTATGCTGACCTGCGATTACTAGCGATTCCGCCTTCATGCAGGCGAGTTGCAGCCTGCAATCTGAACTGAGGCAGGGTTTACGGGATTAGCTCGCCCTCGCGGGTTGGCTGCCCTCTGTCCCTACCATTGTAGTACGTGTGTAGCCCAGGACGTAAGGGGCATGCTGACTTGACGTCATCCCCACCTTCCTCCGGTTTGTCACCGGCAGTCTGTTTAGAGTGCCCAACTTAATGATGGCAACTAAACACGAGGGTTGCGCTCGTTGCGGGACTTAACCCAACATCTCACGACACGAGCTGACGACAGCCATGCACCACCTGTGTTCGCGCTCCCGAAGGCACTCTTCTGTTTCCAAAAGATTCGCGACATGTCAAGTCCTGGTAAGGTTCTTCGCGTTGCATCGAATTAAACCACATACTCCACCGCTTGTGCGGGCCCCCGTCAATTCCTTTGAGTTTCACACTTGCGTGCGTACTCCCCAGGCGGGATACTTAACGCGTTAGCTACGGCACTGTCCGGGTCGATACAGACAACACCTAGTATCCATCGTTTACGGCTAGGACTACTGGGGTATCTAATCCCATTCGCTCCCCTAGCTTTCGTCCCTGAGTGTCAGTTATGGTCCAGCAGAGCGCCTTCGCCACCGATGTTCTTCCTGATCTCTACGCATTTCACCGCTACACCAGGAATTCCCTCTGCCCCTACCATACTCTAGCTGTTCAGTTTCCACTGCCTTTCCGAAGTTAAGCCCCGGTCTTTGACAGCAGACTTGAACTGCCACCTGCGGACGCTTTACGCCCAATCATTCCGGATAACGCTTGCATCCTCCGTCTTACCGCGGCTGCTGGCACGGAGTTAGCCGATGCTGATTCCTCTGGTACCGTCAGGTTGCTTTCACAACTTTCTTCCCAGAGAAAAGGGGTTTACAACCCAAGAGCCTTCTTCCCCCACGCGGTCTTGCTCCGTCAGGCTTTCGCCCATTGCGGAAAATTCCCCACTGCTGCCTCCCGTAGGAGTCTGGGCCGTGTCTCAGTCCCAGTGTGGCTGATCGTCCTCTCAGACCAGCTACCGATCGTCGCCTTGGTGGGCTTTTACCCCCCCAACTAGCTAATCGGACGCGAGCTCATCTTCAGGCTATAAATATTTTCCCTTTCGGTACATCGGGGCTTAGCAGTCGTTTCCAACTGTTGTCTCCGTCCTGAAGGCAGATTCTCACGCGTTACTCACCCGTCCGCCACTAAGTATTTCTACTCCGTTCGACTTGCATGTGTTAAGCAGACCGCCAGCGTTCATCCTGAGCCAGGATCAAACTCTCCGTGTTGGATTGTTTTTTTTGGCTTTAGCCCAGTTCTTTCTACTCAGCTTGAAGGCTGGTTTTTTTCCCTTGACTTTTTTCTCGTTGTTTGCGATATTGAATATCAGCTCTCGCTTTTACTCTCTATCTTGATTTTTTTGACGAGGTTAATAGTGCTTTAAGCTTTCAAACTATTCTTTTTTCTAGGTTCAG
>NZ_JAUBOS010000031.1:0-66767 GCF_036700365.1 Microcoleus sp. w2-18bC1 | reverse complement strand
TTAAACGGAAAAACTTTTTGACTCCAACTTTTCACAACTGATAAAAAAATTCCACACACATCTGCGGAATGTGGGTTGGAGAGCAAGCGATGAAGCTCTGCGTCCATTTTAATGGGCGGTTCGGGAGGGAGGGGCGCTGGAATGAAGGCGCTATATCCTTCAATTTGTTGGACGTATCGACCAGATCGCATAATTGGGTGACGGAGGGACAAAGGTTGAGGTCTTGTTATCTTATGTTATTCCAGTGAAATAAGACGGCTGGATCGGAATCTTATTATATTAAAACACTTTTTAGTATAATAAGATTTGTCGTCTGAATAATTACCCACAATTAAAAATTTGCTCTGCGGTCACATTCAACTCTGGGAATACCGCTGATTCAACCCTTTTGTCTCCCCGAAACAGCTTAATTTGATACTCACCATCTACTAACTGATATACCGATAAAGTAGGCTGTTTCGGAGAACCAATATAACGGCTACCACCTAAACCCAAATAATCTACAATCCAATATTCAGGAATGCCTAATGCTTCATAATCAATCATTTTGTGGGCATAATCATCACGCCAATTAGTGCTGACCACTTCAACCACTAATTTTACGGAATTTCCCTGAGTAATAACTGATTCTCTTTCCCATCGAGACTCATTGGCTGCTACGGCTTGTTTATCTAATACAATTACATCGGGATCGTAGCCAGAGTTATCGCTAAATTTAATTGTACATTCCTTGGGAATAAAGTAAGGAAGTTGCAATCGCCTGATTTCTAAACCCAACTCGAACGCCTGAAAACCGGCGCTAGCTGAATGTTTACCAGTTGGATTTGGCATTTCAACAATAACTCCGTTATGTAGTTCATGGTGTCCTTTTTCTGGCTTCCATTCCAGAAACTCATCAAAAGTTATTAACTTGGATATCGCTTGAGTCATCAGAAAACCTCTTTAGTGATAGGTAGATGAATAATTTGATCTTGATATTCATTGACAAAAGAACATTCAGCAATCAAAATTAATTCATCTATATTTTGCCCAACGCTTAAGTTCGCATTTAAAATAAATATCCCAGGAATATGACGATTGGCTTGCAAATGATCGTTTAAGTGAACAGGCATAGATTTACGGTTATTCGTGACTAGGATAAAGTCATATTTTTCACACCATTCTAAAATCTCTGGGTCTTTAGTTCCTTTGGCTGGTATAAAAGGTTCGCCAATGACCCGAATAATTAATTCTACTTGTTTACTCCGAATTTGATTAGGATAAACCGGGTCAACATTTTCATCCATTAGATACTTGAGCGGCATTTTTTTGACTTCTTTCTTCCTTAATTTTTTGCAGTCTAATCGAAGCTGGATGAGGGTTTAATTCTTGGGCTTTTCTTTGTTGGTGTGACCATTCTAGCCAGTCTTCGATATATTTATCTAAGACGGCTTTATTGTTTAAATAATACAGGATTGTCGCATAAACTTGATCCAGGGTCAAAGTGTAAAAATGTTTTAAAATTTCTTCGGGGGAACGTTGCTGATAAATATATTCATAGAGGATGCTTTCTATTCCCACTCTTGTCCCTTTTACTCGAATGTCATCATCGGCTAAAAACTCAAAATATTCTTCTATTAGCATGGTTTATTCCTCCATTTGTTGCTTAAGGTTTGAATTGTGATAAATAATGAAAATCATGCCGTTAACTGAATAATCTTCAAACTCTCAATTCCTCTATCGTCCACAATCTTGACAGCAACGCGCTGATACTCGCCGATTTCAAAGGGCAATGATACCGTCCCTTGATAGGACTCAATTAAATCCTCGTCAATTTCGGCTTTCAGATTGCGGGCTAGACGCGACCAAGCATCTTTTTCTCCTGCCATTGGGAAGAAAACCTGACGCGGGAAAACGCTTCTGCCATCATAATCGGTATCTAACATCCATACGGCAATTTTTTCAACGCTGCCAGACTCGATATTTCCCGTTTTGGTGTTGTAGTAATCGAAGCCAAAAACTTCTACTTCCCACTTATCTTTATTTTCGCCTTGATCAATGCGGCGGAGGGCGACATCTGGTTGACCCATCAGCCAGAAGCTGTCGTTACTAGCGCGTTTTTTCTTAAGGTCTTCTGTCTGCATATCCATGTTCATTTGTGCTTTCAGAAGCGTGACACCGGGCCAGTTGGTTTCGTCGATGTCTTTGGCCGCTTCAGGGTCAAATTGAAAGGCGGCAAAGATAATTAATTTAGGTTTGGGTACTAAAGTTTGTGCTTCTTCAATAGCTTGAGTGACTTGGCGTTGTTCTAGGGGTGCGTGTTCTGGCCCGAAAGAAATCACAACTCGCATCGGTTTATCATAAGTGCCGCCAGATTCTTTGACGGTATTGGCTCCCAAATCGTTAGGTTTAGTTTCGGCATCGGCATGAAGCCAGCGAGTACCGGGTAAAGCTTCGACTCGCGAAAACAGGATGTATTGCCCGTTTTTACCGCGAATTCCTGTTTTTAGCATTTCATCACGCCATTCTGATTGCCGCAGAGTCTCACCAGAACGGGCAATTGATTGGTCAGCAACGGGTGGATTGATAACATCATCAATTGGTTTGACTATGGGGGCGGGGACTGCCTCGACTGTAAATGGGCCAGTAACTCTGACTCGGGATTTATCTATTAAGGGTTGGTCGTAGAGGGTTTCTTGGTCGGCGTATTTATTAATAGCTTGTTCGATTTCTATGCGGTTCATGCCTTCCCGAATTTCTGGGTTATTGGCAATCGATTTGAGGGTGATGTGAGGGACGGTTTTGTATTGAAATTTACCGCTTACGCCTTCTTGTGGTTTTGCTAACTGGTAATAGTCAAAGGTGGCGGTCATCAAGCGTTGTTTGGCTAGGGTTATTGCTACTCTTGAGGTATCGCAGGTAATCCATCTGCGTCCCCATTGTTCGGCAACATAGGCAGTTGTACCGGAACCACAGGTGATATCGAGAACTAAGTCGCCTGGGTCGGTGGTCATTAGGATACAACGTTGTATAACTGAAGTTCCTGTTTGTACTACATAAATTTTGGGATCTGAACGGCTTTGAACACCGCCACCAATATCATGCCAAGTATCAGAAATTGAGGAAAAGGGAAAATCAACTGCAAAACGTTTATATCTTAGTGAATTCCCTGCCTTGACCAATCTATTAGCCCTAGCAAGGTTATTCATTCCTGGCAAAGTTGTTTTCCATTGTCGAGTTTGTGGTGGGCGAAAAGTATTACCTTCAAACTCAAAATTGTATATACAAGATTGTGTATTGGTAAATTGTCCTGTTAAGTTGTCATAAGTTACAAGTCCACCAGAAGTATCAACACTATAGTGTGCATCATCTTTTGCTGCTTCTAACTTGTCAGTATAAAGCTTTTGATATCTTATAGAAGTTTTATTTGTGGCGTACCAAAGTAAGAAATCTTGAGTAGTAGGAAGTAAAATTGCACCTAAACCACTGGTTTTTTTTACGCTGATAATAGAGCAGAAATTTAGTTTTCCAAAAACCTCATCCATCAATTCTCTAACATGATGCACATTCTCATCAGAAATCTGGACAAAAACACTACCACTTTCCGACAACAACTCTCTTGCCAACAACAATCTATCTCTTAAATAAGTCAAATAAGAATGAATCCCCAATTCCCAAGTATCCCGAAACGCCTTAATCGTTTCCGGTTCTTGAGTCAAATCCTCATCTTTCCCATCTTTCACATCCCGCTTATTCACAAACGGCTGAAAATTTGAACCATATTTAATCCCATAGGGCGGATCGAAATAAATCATCTGCACTTGTCCCGCCATTCCCTCTTTTTCTAATAGGGAATTCATCACTAAAAGCGAGTCTCCAGCAACTAAGCGGTTACTCCAATTATGCTTGTGCTTGTAAAATTCGATCGCCTGTCGAATCGGTGGATTTTCCTCTGGTTGCTCAAATAGAGATAACTGTACACCTTGATTTGGGTTACGCTTCCGTACTGCTTTAATAATGCTGCACGGATCGATGCGTTCGTGAACGTGTAGCGAGACTGTTGGTACTTCAAAGCTAGTATGTTCTGCTTTGCCAGCCCAAACTAACTGAGGGTCAAGATGAGGATCGTAGGCATATTTTTTGCTATCCCCATCTGGATCGGTGTCTGGCGTAACCAGTCCGACGGGTGGGTTATTTACCCTTTGTTGGTTTTCGTGGTTGTATTGCCCGATCGCTCTTTGGTCAGGTTTTTTTTGCCTCGCCATACGATTTCCTTATACCCTCAAAACCTTTACCTTACAATTTATCCCACACCTTTGCCGAATTTGTTAGATGTTTTTTGGGATTGCTCTAGTCTGCTAATATCTTGGCTATTTTTGAAATGAATTTTATCTAGCCACAATGGAATCACAGGCGATCGCTCGATCGAGGGATACGATCGCCCTTTCCATCTCAAACTCTACCAGATCGAGCGATCGCCCTGAATCAATCCCACCATAGCCTTCATCGTGTCCACTTAACGTCAAACGTAGTATCCGGTATGCTGTCTAACGATTAGGGTTCGATCCCCCCTAACCCCCCTTAAGAAGGGGGGGACAAGAGTCTTCTCAAAGTCCCCCTTCTTAAGGGGGATTTAGGGGGATCGAAACTAGGCAAGAAGCGAGATTTCTCATGAATATTAGGCTTAAGTTGACACCAATGCACCATAGCATAAACCGCTTTATGCCAAAGTTATCCAAATGTCAAACGCCGCACCGTACCATCATCTGTAAATCGCTGTTCGCCAACGCCAACAACTTCCACAATAACTTCGCGTTCTGATATTAAAAATTGACCCTCGCGCGCCGCAATTTCAACGATGATTTTTTCCCCTTCCAAATACACCTTGTAATTAGTCGTTGCCCAGACACCTTTTTCATGTTCAAAACTGTGTCCATCGTCCTCATAAAGCGTCCATTCACCGCTTCCGGGCCAAATTCGCATTTTTAATGACTCAAGCGGTTCTTCGCTGACAAATTGCTTCACAGGCGCGATCGCAATTATGCCCCCGCCCCGCACGTAAAGCGGCATTCTCTCCAAAGGTGCATAAGCCAAAATGTGCGTCGGGCCCTGATAGCATTCGCCCGTCCACCAATCGTACCAAGTCCCCTCCGGCAAATACACAGCGCGATGTTCAACTCCCGGCCGGTAAACAGGTGCAGCCATCAGCGACGGGCCGAGTAATACTTGATCGTAAAGGTGATAAGTTGCCTGATCGCGCGGAAATTGATATAGTAACGGTCGCAAAATCGGTGTTCCCGTCGTCGCAGCTTCCCAAAACAACGTGTAAATGTAAGGCAACAACTGATAGCGCAAATTCATGTATTCGCGGCAAATCTTCTCAGTGCGATCGCCAAAAACCCACGGTTCGTGCTGCGCCGTACTAATCGCCGAATGACCGCGCATCAAGGGATACAGCATTCCCACCTGCATCCACCGCGCGAAAAGTTCAGCGGTTGCATTCTCCGCAAAACCGCCGATGTCGCAACCGACAAACGCCACGCCGGAAAGCCCCATATTGCAAAGCATCGGTAGCGACATTTCTAAGTATTCCCACTGCGATAGATTGTCGCCCATCCATACCGACGAGTAACGCTGAACGCCCGCAAAACCCGATCGCGTCAGCACAAAAGATCGCTCGCCCGATCGCACTTTTTGCAACCCTTCCGAACAAGCTTTCGCCATCATCAACCCATACAAATTGTGCGTTTCCGCGTGGGTAGCGCGATCGGATTCCGGGCCTTGCGGTGCATCCAGGGGAAAGCTGATGTGTTCGCCGCCGTCACCAAAAGGCCGTTCGGCGATCGCAGGTTCGTTCATGTCGTTCCAAATCCCCGCAATCCCAACATCTGTCAGAGTTTTGTGCAATTCGCCCCACCACTGGCGCACCTCCGGCCGCAGGAAGTCGGGAAACACCGCTTTGTCCGGCCAAACGTAACCGTGGAATAGCTTTCCCTCTGCGGTGCGAACGAAATAGTCATTCTCCACACCGCGATCGAATATCTCATAATCTGCTTCCGGTTCGTACTTGACACCGGGATCGACAATCGTGACAACCTTAAAACCCGCTGCTTTCAAGTCTGCGATCAGTTTCGCGGGATCGGGGAAACGCTTCGGGCTCCAGGTAAAAACGCGGTAGCCGCGCATATAGTCGATGTCGAGGTGGATGACATCGCAGGGAATCGCCCGATCGCGAAATTCCTTCGCCAACTCGCGCACAACGTCCTCGGATTCGTAGCTCCAGCGGCATTGGTGGTATCCCAGCGCCCATTTTGGCGGAAGCGGCATCCGGCCGGTTAACTGCGTGTAGGTGGCGAGAATTTGGGCGGGTTCCGGGCCGTAAATGATGTAGTAGTCGAGTTCCGGGCCTCTGGTTTCCATCCGCAAAACTCCCGGTTGTTGGGCGCCGATGTCGAATTGACTCCAAAATGTCGTGTTGAAAAAGATGCCGTAAGCGCGATCGGGATTCATGGCGATGTAAAATGCGATCGCCTGGTACATTTCATCGGTGAGGGAATTGTAGTCGAGGGCGTCGGTTGTCCAGTTTGTCTTGACTTCGGAGAGTTTGTCGAGAAAGCCGGTGCGTTCGCCGAAACCGTAGAAGTGTTCGTCTGCTTCGATGCGCTTCCAGCCTGCGGTTGCGCCTGCGCGCCATCCCATATTGCGATCGCAGTCGCTAGCAAAGGGTTTTCCCGATTTGTCGAAGCATTCGATGGAAGTGCGATCGCGCTTTACGGAAATCAATATTTGTGCGGTTTCAATTTCTATTTTTTCGTCTGTTTCTCGCACTTCAAATGGTATAATTTCCCACTCTTCGTCAGGGACGGTTATTGAGTGCGATCGGCTTTCTACCCCCCCTAGCCCCCCCTTATTAAGGGGGGGTTGGTCTATAATTTCTTGCCCCCCCTTACTAAGGGGGGGTTGGTCTATAATTTCTTCCTCCCCCTTGTAGGGGCGGTGCCCCCGTGCCCGCCCTAGGTGGGGGGGGTTTGGGGACATTCGCACTCGGATTAAATTCGGTGCGAGGATGCTGATGTTTAGGGAGGAATTGGTACAGTTGAAGTGAATTGTGCGTGAAGCGCAGCTATCCCGTAGGGAATCGGTTTTATCGATCGATTGTACAGAGCCAATAATTGACCAAGGCTGTTCGGTTGTTTGGAGTTTTCCGAAGTATTGCGGCATACACTCTGACTCGAAATATTATCGATTTTGCTATGAGCAGTTAAGGGTTGTCATCTGGCAAAAGGCTGAACTATAGCCAAACTGAGTATTCCCCACCCGTAGCCAGGGTATAATGGGCGACAAGGAGCCGACATTAAGTTGGATGAGGTACTCTGAAGATGGCTAAAGACATTTACCACAATACGGTGAGAACGGCTCTAGAAAATGATGGTTGGACGATTACTAACGATCCCTTAACCTTGAAGATAGGAGGACGCTCGGCTTATATAGATTTGGGTGCACAGAAGTTATTGGCAGCAGAGAAAGAAGGTCAGCGGATTGCAGTGGAGGTGAAAAGCTTTATCGGCCCATCACCCGTACATGATTTGGAGCAGGCGCTAGGTCAATACATCATGTATTCACAAGTTTTGGAGCGGCAGAATTCGGCGCGTTTGTTGTACTTAGCCATTCCAGAAAGCGTGTTTTTAGATTTTTTTTCAGAGGAGCTGCCACAATTAATGGTTGAAATTAATCACTTAAAATTGCTAATTTTTGATGCGAACACAGCGGAGGTTAGAAGATGGATAACTTAGAGTTTTATCGGCAAACGATCGAGACCATTTTAAGAAAGTATGCAGAAATTCCCTATTCTTTTGGAGAAATCGATCAGCACTTAATTGTCGATCGCGATCGCAATCACTTTATGCTGTTTGATGTGGGTTGGCAGCAAAAACGGCGAGTGCATGGATGTATAACTCACGTCCAAATTATTGATGACAAAATTTGGATTCAACGCGATGGCATTGAGGATGGGATTACAAATGAGCTAGTCGAAGCCGGGATTGGGAAAGATCAGATTGTCTTGGGGTTTCAACCGCCCAACGCCCGCCCTCATACGGGATATGCGGTGGCATGAGGTTGCCGGCGATAGAGTTAAAAACCTGTACTTCACCGAAGAAACAATCAGCGTCGCTCTCATGGATGGCCGAACAATTACTGTACTTTACTAAATCTACTTAAGCTGTTACGCATTTAAAATAGTATTGTATGGTGCCACGGGCCGCAGCGTTTTTCTTGCCTAATAAGTGAGCGAGCTGACGAACCCTACAGGCTACTTCCTTCGCCTCGAAAGCGGTTCATTATATCCGGCAAAAAACAAAGTGGAGCTTTCGCTTCACAATTACGAAATCTCCACTTTTATCACTATTCTAGTGGCTGCAAAAACCCAGTTGCATTCACTCGATCTTACTTGTACAAAACAGCCTCTTTCAAAGTCGCTACCTTAGCTAGTGCTGCTTCGAGATCCTCTTGGGATGCGCCGTGGGTAACTATTGCATCGGTCAAATGCTTCACAATTGCATCAAAGTGTTCAGGCTGTAAATTCAAACCTGCGTGTGCTTTCTCCATTGAACGGCCTGAGTATTGCTCGGAGCCGCCGAGGGCATAAGAGATAAAAGCAGTTTGATGGTGGCGCTGCTTTTCCATATCTGTATGATCGAAGAAGTGGCTCACTATCTCGTCAGCCAAAACATCGCGGTAAAAATCATCTACCATCTCTTTAATGGCTGGTTCTCCACCCATTTTTTCGTACAATGTTGTTGGCATATCGTTTCAGAAAGTTATTTTTTTCACTCACTCTTTAATTATAGCTGGCAGCTTTGCTTTTTTCCGCTCTGTGAAATATTAATTTAATCTAAAATAATTACTTAGTAACTGTTGCGACTGCTGGTATTTTTTAGACCCCCCTCTATTTGTAAACTTTATTAATGTTCTATCGCCACTGAAATTTTGTCGATCGCCCTCCCAGCATTTTGACCTAATGCACGGATTGCTGGTTTTAGCAAGATGTTTGCGACAAAGCCCCAATACGCATCTGTTTTCCAGCTAGCAAACTCAATAAATCGGTGAGAAAACAGAGGCCGAATGCGCTCGCAATTTCCGCGATCGCCTCTGCAATTCCACAAGTTAAAATAAATGGGCGATCGGCTGCCCAGCGGCATCAGGTATAATGGAATTGCAAATATAATCGAATCGCAACGACGAGCGGCGAAAGGCGATCGCCTGTATAGTAATATTTGGCAGTTGCTAGTCGGTTGCGACACTTCCGGGCGATCGCCCGCAGTTAAGAAAAACCTTTGACTTAAGTACGCGGACTGAAATCAAGATTATTATGTCCTCCGCGAGAAACGAAGCAATCCCAAGTCTGAGCGATTGCTGCATTTCTATCTGCTGTTTCCTTAAACTTTGATGATTTTTGAGTGCCTTGAAATACTATAGCCAACATCCTAACGCTTTCTCGATCGACTACCTCAACGACTTGCGAGGAGCAATTCTAGCCTCCCCTTATCTAGCAATCAACAACCTCAATCGCGATTTCATTGGCACAAAAGGGTTTTCCGTGGTGTTTCAACGTTCGGAAATCGCCGAAGTAGAACGGCGCTTCCCCTTGTTTAAACCCTATCTAGACCAAGCATTACAGCCTGAATGCAATGCTTTTTACCTCAACCCTTTGTTGCTGGGTGAAGGTTCCCGCGTCGATCCGCATATCGATCGATCTTTGCGATCGTACTGCAAAACAGTTGAACCTCCCGCAGCCGTCAGCGTTTTATACGTGCAAGTACCGCCGAACTTGCAAGGAGGAGAATTGATACTGCGGCGCAACAAACAGCAAGTCGGCCAGATTAAGCCACAAGCCAACTCGCTAATCTATTTTCAAGGAGATTTGACTCACTCTGTCAACGCCGTTAAAAGTACCGGCACTCGTTTGAGTTTGGTTTGCGAACAGTACAGTTTGAGCGAAACTGAACTGCAAGATATTCCAGGATTCACAGTGGAATCTAGGGCCGCAAAAGCAAAAATTAAGTAAGGTTTATTCGATCCGGGGTTGAGTCGCTTTCACTTGGGTTTACGGTAAACTTAAGGCTCAATCTAAATCGGGACTTTTGAGCATTTCCATCAACTTCCGCTTCCGACTGTGTACTTGCATCAGTTGAGAACGATAAGTAGACCACTGAAGATTTTGCCCAGTGTGTAAATAGGCAGCGCGGGCTTTCTCCAACCACTTAATCGCCAGATTGTACTCGCTTGATTTCCCCTGATCCATAATCGATGCAGCACGCCGACAAGCATTGGTGATTACCCAATCGGGGCTGTGGCTGATAGCAGCCCCCATTACTCGGTGAATAAGTGCTGAGTCGTAATAACTCAAGCCATTAGCAAGGGCGATCGCATCTTCAATCATTCCCTCATCCAGAAAGATATCAACCTTCGCGTCAGAAAAATTCCAACTTTCCTTACTTTTCAGAGTTGCTAACAAATCTGGTTTCAAAGTTGACCAACTATCTCTTGCTAACTCCTTCACTAAACTATAATCGCTAAAAGACGGTTTGATTTTAAATATCTGGATTCTAGCATTTAACGCAACTTCGTCTTCGCCCAACTCAACAGCCAACTCACTCATTGATGTTGCCAGTTCGTAATGGCAACGACCTGACAAATTTAACCCAGCTTGACAAATTTTCAGAGCTTGTTCTAAGGCTCCCTGTTGTTTTAAAGTTTGAACGAGAGCAAAAGCATCTTCTGCTGATTGCATCTGGGTAGCAGCAGCTTCCACTGCTTCTTCTACTCTCCCCAAACGAGTTAACATCGTCAAGTATTGTTGAGTACAACCTTCTGCTTGGGCTAAGTATAAGTATTCTCGATCGCGTTCCTGGCGATCGAGGATTTGCAAGCGAATCAATGCTAAGTCGTGAGCACAGTTTGGTGCGTCACCAGCCCAAACTCCTGACCCAGTAATGTTTCCTTCAAGTACCTGTTCGAGTAGGGGGTCGTCCCAACCTTGGCGTAAAGCTTCCAAGCTCATACTGAAATCACAATCCCATTCATCTTGCCAAGCTTCTAACATCACCTGGAGATCGATCTCTTCTTCAGTAGTTAGTTGAGCCGTCAAAATGGCTTCTGTCCAAGCTTCATTCAAAGCGTTAGCTATCTCAGAATTGTCAGCGCCAAATTCTTCTACATCATTCCAATCTTCAACGCAGGCTGTGGTGATGGCTTCTAAAATTACTAAGGCATTGTTGCCATCCCCCTGTGCGCTGAATTCCTGGGCTCGCTGAATTACATCTAAAAGTTCTTCTGTAATCGGGTCTTCCTCCCATCCATCCTCCAAATACCTCACAGCCTCTCGCAAAATTCGTCGTACTTGGTGTCGAAAGGGAGCAGGATCGATGGAGGTGTGGCGGGGTGCTTTGGCTGGTTTGTTTGAAGGTGCAGGAATAGCACTTAAGTTAATGTATTGTTCGATCGCATCAATGAGTGATGGTTCTTTTTTTACTAAATGCTGTATTAATTGCTGGGTTTGTACATCGTTGAGGCGATCGAGCAATTGTTCCAGTGTCGGACCCTGCTCAATTATTTCTGGTTGCCGCATACACAATAACAGCGTCGCAACAATGTGTTTACACCACCCACCGTTCTCGTAAGGACAAGTGCAGAATAATGTAGAGGCTAATCCGGCATCATCAAAGGGCAGAGTAACACGGTAGGGTTCCACTTCGGAACCCTCCACTACTGCTTGCACCATATTGCCGCGCCGGACTGCCCTAGTAACGTTGCCAGCTAAATAGTAAGCTTCACCCCGCTTGAGGGATTGGGCAGAGGTGTGAAGCTCGATCGTTGTTTCACTGAGTTTGGGAATGGGCATGAGACTATGCCTCAGAAATTAAAGGATTAGACTCGATTTTACCTGATAAATACACTTGGTCTACAATTTAATTGCGTTCCGATTTGAGGTTTCCATAAATTTCAAAAATCTGTAAAGCAAGCACTGAGAACGTTTGTAGCTTAACGAAGCAATCGCTCTTGTTATGATAGCTTTACATTCTGTGACATTGTAAAGTTTATTTGCACCTACCTAGTTAGCGATCGCTATACTATAAAATACCTAGAAAAAAACTAAGAATTTTGGGATAAATTAGTAGTGCTGGCATCGTGTTTAATTGGGTAGGACTAGAGAAATGTTAGGCTGATTTTTACAAAATCTTCCATAACGTATATGACGAAACAAAAACAGACAAGCGGATATCGATTCAGGCAGCTAGTTTGCAGTGTTTTGCTAGTGCTGGCCATTTGGAACGTGCCTCAATGCGCTTGGGCAGATGCTAGCCAATAAGTAAAATCAACTATAATGTTAGAGTTACTGAATTGTTATATGGTTAGAGTAACTTATAACATTCCTAATGGAGCAGAGGAACTTAAGTGGCAAAAATAGAAGGATTTAAGGTAAAAAATTACCGCTCGCTGCGTGATATTACTATGGGCAAGCTGTGGAATACGCAAAATGCCCAGGCACTAACGGCAATGACAGCCGTTATCGGTAAAAATGGTGTTGGGAAAAGCACGCTTTTCGACACTTTTGGCTTTCTTGCAGACTGCTTAAAAGGGGGAGTCGAAGAAGCCTGTGATTCCCGTGGGCGGGGAGGTTTCGAGAGAATTCGCTCGCAAGGACAAAAGGGAAGTGTTGAGTTTCAGATTTACTATAAAGAGGATCGTAACGCTCGACCAATCACCTATGACTTGGCAATAGACCTTGACTCTTCTCAAAGACCATATGTAAAAAAAGAAAGACTTAGACAACGGAGAGAAAACCAACTCAAAGGACAACCTTTTTCTTTTTTAATTTTAAATGAAGGTAAGGGTTTAGCATGGAAAGGTGAAGCAGAAGGCTTTGATGAAGATGGAGGGAAATTTGATGTAACTAATTTAATAAAAAAAATTCAAACAGGTGGGATATTAGAAGAAAGTAATGAAACGGAAATCGTTGAACTAGACGACAAGCGAAAATTGGGAATTGCTACTTTGGGAGCGCTCAAACAACACCCAAGAATTTCCGCATTTCGTAGATTTATCGAAGGATGGTATCTCAGCTATTTCACACCAGACGCTGCCCGTAGCTTACCTCTGGCTGGGCCACAAAAACATTTGAATATTCATGGAAATAATCTAGGAAATGTGGTTCAATTTATGGAGAGAGAGCATCCTAAGAAATTCCAATCAATTCTGCAAAAAATATCTAGTAAGATTCCAGGGGTGGAAAAGATTAGCACCACAAAAAGTCCAGACGGTAGACTTCTGCTGCAGTTCAACGATCGAGGTTTTCAAGAACCGTTTTATGCTCAACAAATGTCAGACGGAACACTGAAGGTATTTGCCTATCTCCTTCTTTTAGAAGACCCCTCACCACCGCCATTTTTGTGCATTGAAGAACCAGAAAACGGACTTTACCATAAGCTTTTAGAAACTCTAGCCCAAGAATTTCGAGAACACGCTAAAGCTCGAAGAAGTAGATCGCAAGTATTTGTTACAACACATCAACCCTATTTTGTAGATGCTCTTGAACCTGAAGAGGTTTGGGTACTTGAAAAGGGCGAGGATGGTTTTTCTACAATCAGACGAGCTAGCGAAGATTCTCTCATTAATAACCTTGTTTCTGAAGGATTGCCCCTTGGCGGACTTTGGTACAGCGATTATCTAGATAAAAGGTGAATAAATGCACTTTGAGATACTTGTCGAGGATATTTCTGGAAAAACTGCTCTTGAAATTCTTATACCAAAGATTATTAGCACCGAACAACACACATTTAAGATCCATCCTTACAAAGGAGTTGGGCATATTCCTAAAGGTTTAAAATCTGCTTCTGAAGCCAATAAACGAATTCTGCTCGACCAGCTTCCGCGACTTATTCAAGGCATCGGCCAAACATTCTCTCAATATCCTCCTGATTACCCTGCTGTCCTCATTGTAATTTGCGACCTTGATGACCGATGCCTCAGTACGTTTCGCAGAGAACTACTAGATATTGTAGATAAGTGTAATCCTCCGCCAAAGACGCAATTTTGCATAGCAATTGAAGAAGGAGAAGCATGGTATCTAGGCGATTTAGCAGCAGTTAAGGCAGCTTATCCGAGAGCAAAAGAAGTAGTCCTAAATTCTTACACCAATGATAGTATCTGTGGGACTTGGGAGAAGTTAGCTGATGCGGTGTTTTCCGGTGGCAAACAAAAATTATCTAAACAAGGTGGGCAAGCAATTGGTTTAGAGAAAACAAACTGGGCTAACAAGATTCCTCCCCTCATGGACGTAGATAATAATTTGTCACCAAGCTTCTGTTATTTTCGAGATAAACTTCGAGACTTAACGAGTCAGTAAAGAAACCGGGTTTTTTTATTGGCAATCGCCTAGTGCAACGAAGTAGACTCGTAAAAAAAACCGGTTTATAGACACCCGTGCCTAAGTCCTGTCTAACTACCAAAATCGGAATAATAGCCAGACTTTTGATGAGTAAAAACCCATACAGCTAGTTTAGCGGGACAACCTCAACTTAAGATTTCCAGAAACAGCGAACAACCCCAAAAATGAAAATAGAACGATGCAAAGCATTTTCAACCGACGCAGGATGTCGGAGTCAATGAAGCTGCTGGTTGGGTAAAATACCAGAGGCGATCGACTTACCAACAAAAACCGCGAGATTAATTTAAACTGATTAAAAATTAGGCTGCGAAAATCCGATGATCCACAAGAAGAACCGCAAAAAGTTACCCTTATTGGCAGCATTCTTAATCTCGCCATTTATTTCTTGGTTCCTGAGTGCGATCGCCCTATTTCTCAGTCTCTGGGTCATCGTACCAGCACCCACGATGTTCCTGTACCCTTTGGCGGTGGGAGCACCAGAAATCAGTCCTTGGTTGGTCGGTATCAATACGATCGCCCTTCTGCTGAACCTGCTCAGACGGCATCAAGGCAAAGTCTACATTATTTTGTCAATTTGTAACCTGTTCGCCCTAATCCTTGGCCTGCTACCCCTGATTCAGTTCCCAGCAGCCAATGCAGCGGTAGCTACCCAAATGCAAGCAGTTTTAGGGGAAAACTATTTAGCAGCCGTTCCTCAAGCCGATCGCGCGCAGCTACGCCCTCAACCGTTTATCCTTGCAGATGCGTTCCGAGGAATTCCTATCAAAGAGGTTAGGATCGATCGGGCTATTGAATTTGCCAACCCTGACGGAGTTTCACTGCAACTAAACCTTTATCGGCCGATGCAAATTGGCAAATATCCGGCGATTATCACACTCTACGGGGGAGCTTGGCAGAGAGGCAATCCCGATGCCAATGAAGAATTCAGCCGCTATATGGCAGGCCAAGGCTATTGTGTGGTTGCAATTGATTATCGCCACGCTCCCAAGTATCGATTTCCTGCTCAGCTTGAGGACGTACAAGCCGCTCTTTCTTATATCAAAACTCATGCTGCTGATTGGGAAATCGATCTCGATCGAATTGCTATTATGGGAAGGTCGGCAGGTGCCCATTTAGCAATGCTAACTGCTTATGATTCTAGTATACTTCCTGTTCGAGCAGTGGTCAACTATTACGGGCCAAATGACCTGATCCGCGGATACAATGACCCACCTTTTCCTGATGCCATAAATGTTCGAGCCGTCTTGCGTGCCTTTCTGGGAGGAACGCCAGACGAACTCAATGAGCTTTACCGTCGGGCTTCTCCCATCAATTATATTAAACCGAATCTTCCCCCTTCTCTACTGGTTTATGCAGGTCGCGACCATATCGTTCAGCCCAAGTTTGGTCGATCGCTCTACGAACGATTGCGAACCACGGGCGATTCCCTACGGGATAGCTTCGCTTCACGGGCTATTTTGCTCGAAATTCCTTGGGCTGAACACGCCTTTGATGCAGTTTTTAATGGGCCGAGCAATCAATTAGCTTTGTACTACACAGAACGCTTTTTGGCTCATGCTCTGAAGTCTTCGGATTACCAACGAGTTAACTAAAAATTACCAACTTATTCATTTATGCTCAATAAACTGCGGCTATAACAGTTTAATAAGTTCCCAAATCTCCTAAAGATTTCTCAGGCAAATTGTCGCACCAACTTTGAGAAGAGTTGCAAGACTTTATTTATCATATAGCGGTTCGATCGCGTGATGAGGTATGCCCCATGCCCCATGCCCCATGCCCCATGCCCTGTTAAACTGAAATCCTGCGGTTGTGTGCGATCGGTGCGATCGACCTTTCTGAAAAAAACATAAAATTCTGTAGCCTACAATACATTTATTTGGTTAATGATTGTTTAAACTCTCCAAGTGTAGATTGTGTACTCTCCATAATTCTCCAAAACTCCTAAACGAGTGCGTTGTTTGCTGGACTGCGATTTATCGATCGTCGAACCGTTAAAAACCATAAGTAGTTTTGACCTGAATTCATCGGAATTGATTCGCACAAAATTTTTGAGCTGACCAGGGTGAAGATTAGTTAATAAATTTGTGCAGTGCAGACATCTATAATGTTGACTCAAGTTTGTACAGGCTCTTGCCATCTATCTTCTTGTTAATAACCGCAATCCAACCGCATCTCACACTGGATTGTCACACCCGATGGACGGCGAAGTCATGGCGCCTCGCTCCTCCAATCTTTTCGAGCCTCCCAAAAAGGGCATTCTCCCAAAAGTTAGCTTTGACAAAAAATCTTGGGTAAATCCAGGATATTCGTCAATCGTTAGACTTTTGCTAACATCTATTTTTTTTCAACTACTCGTCCCGCAATACCAATAAAAATAACCATGAGTGGAAACGAATCGCGCGTTCAAGCAATTTCTCAAATCGTCAACCGCAAACTGATGCCTGGTCGGCCTCCCAAGCGGCTAGAAGATATGTGGGCAACAGACGTTTTTACTCTGAGCAAGATGCAAGAAAGTCTGCCCAAAAGCATTTTCAAATCAGTAAAAAACACCGTTCAAACCGGCCAAAAACTCGATGCTTCCGTAGCTGATGTAGTTGCAGTAGCAATGAAAGATTGGGCTATTTCCAAAGGAGCCCTCTACTACGCCCACGTATTCTACCCGCTAACCAACGGTACCGCCGAAAAGCACGACGGTTTCATCTCAGTGCAAGGCGACGGTTCCGTCATCTCAGAATTTGCAGGCAAAGTTCTCGTACAAGGCGAACCCGATGGCTCCTCATTCCCCAACGGCGGCATCCGTTCCACCGCCGCCGCTCGCGGATATACAGCCTGGGATGTCACCAGCCCTGCTTATGTCATGGAAACAGACAACGGCATGACATTGTGCATTCCCACTGTTTTCATCTCCTGGACAGGTGAAGCCTTAGACAAGAAAACGCCGCTGTTGCGTTCGATTGCCGCCATGAACAAAGCAGCAACTCGAGTGTTAAAGCTATTAGGCAATACCGAAGTTGCTCCGGTAAATTCCAGTTGCGGTTCCGAACAAGAATACTTCCTGGTAGATGCCAATTTCACCAACAACCGCCCCGATTTACTGCTAGCAGGTCGCACCCTGTTTGGCAAACCTCCTGCCAAAGGTCAGCAATTTGACGACCACTATTTTGGAGCGATTCCAGAGCGCGTTCAAGTCTTCATGCAGGAAGTAGAAGAAAGAATGTACCGGCTGGGAATTCCTGCCAAAACCCGCCACAACGAAGTAGCTCCCGGTCAGTTTGAAATTGCACCAGTTTTTGAAGCTGCAAACGTCGCCAGCGACCACCAACAATTAACCATGACAATTCTCCGCAACACTGCGAAGAAACACGGTTTTATGTGTTTGCTGCACGAGAAGCCTTTCGCCGGCATTAACGGTTCTGGCAAACACGTCAACTGGTCGGTCGGCAATGCCACCCAAGGAAACTTATTAGACCCCGGCGATACACCGCACTCGAACATACAATTTCTAGTGTTCTGCGGCGCTGTGATTCGCGGAGTTCACAAATACGGGCCGCTATTGCGCGCGGTAGTTGCTACTGCCAGCAACGACCACCGATTGGGTGCAAATGAGGCTCCACCAGCAATTATCTCTGTCTATTTGGGTTCGCAATTAGAAGATATCTTCGGGCAAATTAGCCGAGGAGAAGTTAAGGACTCTAAAGGTCGGGGAATTATGAACTTAGGTGTAGAAACACTGCCTACTTTCATGAAGGATGCTGGAGACAGAAACCGGACTTCGCCCTTTGCCTTTACTGGAAACCGGTTTGAATTCCGTGCAGTAGGTTCCGGTCAGTCTGTTTCCGGGCCGCTGGTGGCGATGAATACAATTCTTGCAGATTCTTTGGACTGGATTGCTAACAAATTAGAAAGCGATTTGGCTAACGGAACTGAACTGAATGCTGCCATCCAAACCATTCTCAAAGAAGTGATGGACGAGCACGGTGCTGTTGTATTTGGTGGCGACGGCTATTCCGAAAAATGGCACAAAATGGCCGTTGAGGAACGGGGTTTAGCTAACTTGCGGACTACGGCAGATGCTTTACCCGTGTTGAAGGAAGGATACATTGAAGACTTGTTTGAAAAGACAGGTGTTCTGACTCCAGTTGAATTGGAAAGCCGTTACGATGTTTATGCTGAGCAGTATTTGCTGGCAATTGAAGTCGAAGCAAAACTGGTAATAAGCATGGCCAAAACCATTATTTACCCCGCAGCTTTGAGGTATTTAGCTGAAGTTTCTGGAACGATTTCTAAATTGAAAGAGATTGGGATTGAACTGGAAAAGGAAAGTGCCGAAAAAGTAGCGGTGCTGGTTAAGTCCATGATTGATACTGCCAGCAAATTGAGTGCTGCTTTGAGCAAGCACGATTTTGCTTCGACAGAAGACCATATGCAATATGCTTCGCAAACAATTCGTCCTTTGATGGATGAGGTTCGCCAGTATGCGGATGCTCTGGAAGGTGAAGTGGCTGACGATTTGTGGCCGCTGCCTACTTATCAAGAAATGCTGTTTGTTAAGTAAGGAATGAGAATGAGATAACTTCCACTCTTGAAAGTGGGATGGGCGTCCCGCCCGTCCTTTTTGGACGGGCGGAACGCCCATCCCACAATAACAATTAAAATTGTAAGTTATTTAATTCGCGATCCTAAGAGCAAACAAATTCGATTAATTGCAGGTTAGAGTTGTAAGGACACGGCAGTGCGGTGTCCTTACTTGTTTTTGAGGTTAAATGAGTGGTACGCTGAATCGGCCAGAGTCATTAAATCCCAGCTACAGTAAGAGTTGTGAAGATTGTTGAGATACCCTTCAACAAATTTATCGGCGTAGAAAAAGTAATATTGCTGCGAAAAGCTATTATGCGGATTCAATCTCTTTTCAAACAAATGACTCTGGTGGCTCTAGCTCTATTTTTTGCGATCAGTTGCAGTCGATCGACTCCGAACGTAAACTCTTCCCCTGAAGCAAGTACCTCTAGCAGCTTTAGAGTGGCATTGGTCGTCACAGGCTCCAAAGACAACAACAGTTGGGCTCAAGCCTGCTTTGAAGGGTTAAACCTAATCAAAGATAAATTTAATGCTCAGGTAGACTTTACTGGCCTTGACGGTGAAGATAGTGAAGCTGCCCTTCGCAAATATGCCCAGTCAGGCTATGACCTGGTAATTGCAGCCAGTGGTGGCTATATCAAAGCTGCCGAAAAGGTTGCTAAAGAATTTCCGCGAACGAAATTTGCCCTGGTTACAACCTATCCAGGGAATAACCAAAATTTGGGGGCTGTTGCCTTTCGATCGGGTGAGGTGGGCTACCTCACAGGCGCTTTGGCTGCCATGAAGACTAAAAGCAATAAAGTTGGCTATATTGTGGGTGCAGCTTATCCGGTTTACAAAGAAGAAGAAGCCTTGTTTAGGCGGGGAGTGAAGGCAACGAATCCCTCTGTTCAAGCTTCGACTGCTTTTCTCAACAGTTGGATTGATACGGAGCAAGCCACCAAAGTTGCAACGGATATGGTTGCCTCTGGAGTAGATGTTTTGACAATCAACGCGGATGAGGCAGGATTAGCCGCGCTAAAAGCCGTTACGCAAAAGCCAGGAGTCCTTGTGATTGGTTGGGCCAAGGATCAGTACGAACTGGCTCCCGGCAAAGTCCTAACTAGCGTTCTGCAGGACATTCCCAATCTGGTGCTAAATGTGGCAGTGTTAACCCAGCAAGGTCGCTGGGAAGGAAAACTTTACAAGTTTGGGCTCAAGGAAAAGATCTACGACTTTGCCCCTTTCCGTGGTAGTCTCACGTCTCAGGAAGAGGAGACTTTCAAGACCATCCGAGATGCTGTGACGACTGGCCAAATAGATGTTTCTCCTTAGTGCGCGCATTAATTGATTTACCAATATTGATCAATAGTCCGATGAAAAATCAACGCAACGATCGCGCTCTGCCGATCGCCAGAAGCTCTCGTTCTCATCCCTGGCAACGCTTCTTTTCTATTGCAAATCAGCTCCGCTATGGTTTGATATTTTTGGTTCTTCTGAGCTTACTGCCCACAGGTGGCTTGCTGATCTACCTCAGCTTTCAGGCGCAGATCCAGCAATCGCGATCGCTCCAACAAGCGCGTAGCCAGACAGCAGGAGGGCAGATTGATAATTATCTAGATGACTTGAAACGAAAACTGAGCTATTTAGCTAGGGTCAAAGGACTCACCAACTTTCAACCTCAAGCGCAGCAGAGCCTGTTGGAAGGGTTGATTCGTCATAATGATGCTTATGAAGCCGTTGCCATTTTGAACCGGAAGGGAAAAGTTGTTGCATCAGTTTCACCCTATAAACCGCTTAAATTAGAAAATCCAGCCAAGTCGCCACTGTTTATTCGTGCCTTTAAACAACAGGAAGATTATGTCAGTCCTGTAGAAATTAATCCTACAAATCACCAACCAACCACCATTCTGGCAGTTCCGATTCGGAATGAGCGAGATGAAGTGGATGGGGTGCTATTAGCCGAGGTAAATCTCAACTTTCTCTGGTTTATTGTTTCCCAAACAGATGTTGGCAATACAGGTTATGTCTATGTAGTTGATGAGCGTAATTTTCTCATTGCTCAAAAGGGTAGTAAGCCAGAAACGTTTCAAATTCAAGATATTTCAAAGCGTCCCTTTTTTCAATTTTTGAAAGCATCCGAGGATACTAAGCACCTTAATGTTTATCAGGGTCTAAAGCAGGTAGAAGTATTGGGAGCCAGTGCCTTAGTTCGGAGCGTGAATTGGAATGTGGTTGTAGAACTGCCAACGGCTGAGGCGTATGCTCCCGTTTACCAAATGCTCTCAATTATGGGAGGCTCATTGACGCTGGTGACGATCGTCGCTGTTGGCATTGGGTATCTATTTATTCGGCAAATTGTGGTGCCGCTACAGCGCTTAACTACAGCAGCTACGGAACTCAGTGCGGGGCAATTAGAGACGCGGGTCAACATCGACAGCCAAAACGAATTGGGGACATTGGCGATCGCCTTTAACAATATGGCAACCCAGTTAGAGGAACTGATTAAAGCAGTTGAAGTCGAACGCAATTTTGTTTCAGCTATTCTTGAAATTGCAGGTGCCCTGGTAGTTGTGCTCGACCCGCAGGGACAAATCGTTCGCTTTAACCGAGCTTGCGAACAAACGACTCATTACTCGTTTAGTGAAGTGAAAGGGCGCTACATTTGGGACTTGTTCCCGAACTCAGACTTAGCTAGACAAGCCAAAACTACTTTTGAGTCTTTACAATCTGGTAATTTTCCCCAGCAGTATGAAGGCAGTTGGGTGAGTAAAGATCAACAACTTAGACTCATTGCCTGGTCAGATACTGCTTTAGTCGATGATCAAGGTCAAATTGAGTACATCATCAAAACAGGCATTGACATTACTCAACGGAAACAGGCAGAAGAGGAACTCAAAGCGTCGGAACAGCGGCTATCTTTTCTATTCCGCCAAACTGCACTAGCAGTGGTGGAATGGGATTTAAACTTTAAAGTCACTGCTTGGAATCCAGCGGCAGAGCAGATTTTTGGTTACACGGCTACAGAGGCGATCGGACACCATCCCGCAGAATTAATTGTGCCTGCATCTGCCCGAAAGGTCGTCGATCAAATTATGAACGAGTTGTTGATGCAGAGCCAAGGAATCTACAGCGTCAATGAAAATTTTACAAAAAACGGCAAAATCATTATTTGCGAATGGTTCAATACGCCTTTAGTAGGGGATGGTGGAAATATTATTGGAGTTGCATCCTTGGCACTGGATATTACTGAGCGCAAGCAAGCCGAAGCTGCATTAAGGCAAGCAAAAGAGGAAGCTGAGGTTGCACTCAAAACCTTGCAGCAAACTCAGGCACAGCTTATTCAGGCAGAGAAAATGTCAGGTTTGGGGCAACTGGTTGCTGGTGTGGCTCACGAAATTAATAATCCAGTCAACTTTATCTATGGCAACCTGAGCCATACTGCCGACTACACGCAAAATTTACTAAAGTTGATTCAGCTTTACCAGCAAACCTATCCAACTAATACCGAAATTCAGGAAAAAATTGAAGAGTTCGACCTGGACTACATTAGTGAAGATTTACCCAAAATGCTGAGTTCAATGAAAGTAGGAGCCGATCGCATTCGTCAAATTGTCCTGTCTCTAAGAAACTTCTCACGGCTGGATGAGGCAGACATGAAGCCTGTTGATATCCACGAGGGAATTGACAGCACATTGATGATTTTGCAAAATCGACTGAAGGCAAAACCGAATCATCCTGCTATTGAAATTGTCAAGGAGTACGGCGACTTACCGCTAGTAGAGTGCTATGCCGGACAGTTGAACCAAGTCTTTATGAATATTCTGGCAAATGCGATCGATGCTTTAGAAAACTACGACAATCAGCGTTCTCTAAAAGACATTCAAAAGAATCCCAGTTGCATCACTATTCGGACTAAGCTCATCACAAACGAAGCTCAGCGCGGTTATTCTAAAAACGTGGTGATTCAAGTTCAAGACAATGGACCGGGGATGACGGAAACTGTTAGACAACAGGTGTTCAATCCCTTCTTCACCACCCAACCAATTGGTAAAGGAACTGGATTAGGGCTATCCATTAGCTATCAAATTGTAGTTGATAAGCACGGTGGCTTGCTCCAGTGCTTCTCTCAACCCCATCAAGGAGCAGAGTTCGTAATTGAAATTCCTGTGTTGCAAAGCGGTGCTGTAGCACTCGTGGGTAAATAATTGCGATCGCATTTATATATAGCGTTTCTGATGATAGACGCCTATGAAGCTAGCTACAAATCGCACTGGGATAGTTTATCGAACAGGTTTCGTGAAGGTTTTATGAACGGTCTTGTGGGTTTTAAGAGGGCTGTTATATCATTCCGGTGCAACGGGAATTGATATGAGTAACAATGGAGACGATCGCCGGAAAGTGGTTCAAGACCAGCCGATCGCCCCCAACCGCCTCAACACAGGCTTAATATCACCCGCTAATCAAACGATTTGCTCGCTAGAAGGTTCGCCACTAGCAGGAGGCTCTACCGTATCCCCAAAGGCAACCCGCAGAAAAGGCGGAGCCAAAAATGTTGTTAGAATCACCATGATAATAATCGAGACTTCTAAGGGTTTATCCAAAACCCCACTCGCGGAACCGATGCCGGCAAACACTAACCCGACTTCGCCCCGAGGAATCATCCCCACTCCGATCGCCAATCGATTGATTCCAGGCAGACCAAACACCACCCAACCAGTCACCAGCTTGCCCAAAATCGCAACCACAATCAAAAATACGGCAATCAAAAGACCAGCCCGATTATCCGGCACTGTTGGGTTCAAAACCCCCAAATCCGCCCGAGCTCCCACGGTTACAAAAAAGATGGGAACCAGGAAATCCGCGATGGGTTTCACCAGTTCATCCAACTCGTTGCGGGCATCGCTTTCATCCAACACCAAACCAGCCGCAAACGCACCCAAAATCGCTTCGAGATGAATTGCGTTGCCCAGAAAAGCCATGAAGAAAGCAAAGATAAATGCCGGGATAACTATATTGCCGCGAGTTTTGAGTTTTTCCACGACCGCAGTGAAGCTTTTGTTGAAGATGCCGCCCAATAGAATCGAACCGAGCAGAAAGGCAGTTGCACTGACAATCAAATAGATGACATTAACAACATCAATCTCACCAGTTTTGGCTAAACTGGCGACAACAGCTAGGACAATAATTCCTAGCACATCATCAATCACCGCTGCACCAACAATGATTTGACCTTCTTTAGATTTGAGTTGTCCTAATTCCGACAAAACTTTGGAGGTAATTCCGATGCTGGTTGCTGTCAAAGCAGCCCCCGCAAAAATCGCCGGAATCGCCGCCGTGTGGAAAATGATCATCAAACCCGCAGTACCGGCAGCAAAGGGAACTGCCACGCCCACACAAGCGACAACGACAGCTTGAGCCCCCACCTCCTTGAGTTGTCTGATATCCGACTCTAAGCCAATTTCAAACAGCAGAATAATTACGCCCAATTCAGCTAGCACTGAAATGACTTCACTCTGCGATTCAAACACACTGGTGAGGGCGGCAGGAGACAGATGATTAATCGATTGCACAACTGTCATAATCCCTGAGTCTGATGCTGACAGCCCTGCTTCGGGAAAAATGACCAGGTGTAAAGCAGATACGCCAACAATTACCCCTGCTACAAGTTCACCCAAAACCGGCGGCAAATCGAACTTTTTAGCCACTTCCGCGCCTAATTTACTGGCGACATAAATCACTACTAAAGTGAGCAAAACTCCGCTGAGGACGATCGGCGAATTTTCTGCCTCGACTGTTGCTAACAAAGGTATGGGAGCAACTAGGGATGCCATCCCAGAACTTAAAGCTGTAATTGTATGGTTCAAAAACATGGTTACGATGATGGTAAGAAATACGATTCTACGGTGACTGTTGATTGTTGACTGTTGACTGTTGACTAATGACTAATGACTAATGACTGTTGAGTGTGAGTCGAAAAATTGATAACTGTTACATATTGGGTAGCCAGTTAACTCGACATGATTATCAAGCAAAACTCGAAGAACCCAAATCTGGCGGTACATCCTGCCACCGCCCTTGTCCGACTGCTTGAATTGCTTCTTTTAGCAAGATATCGCCGGTATAAATTGCCCTACCGACGATCGCACTTTTGACACCAATTGGTTCCAAAGCCAGCAAACTCAACAAATCGGCGATCGAACTAACGCCACCGGAAGCAATCACCGGAATCGAAATAGCGTTAGCAATTTCGCGCAAAGATTCCAAATTCGGCCCTTCCATAGTACCGTCGCGGTGAATGTCGGTGTATATAATTTCAGCCGCCCCTAACTCGGCCATTTTTTGCGCCAATTCAGTTGCTAAAACTTCCGAAGTTTCTAGCCAGCCTCTAGTGGCAACTTTACCATTTCTGGCATCGATGCCAACCAGAATTTGATCGGGAAATTCGGTGCACAATTCGCCGACTAATTGCGGTTGTTCGACGGCGACAGTGCCGAGAATGACGCGGCGGACGCCTAAATTGAGGATAGCAGCAACAGAAGTGCGATCGCGCATTCCGCCACCTACTTGACAGGGAACGTCTACTGATCGGACGATCGCTTCAATGGCGGCTTGGTTGACTGGATGACCGGCTTTAGCGCCATCGAGGTCTACTAAATGCAGCATTGTCGCGCCTTCATTTACCCACTGTCTGGCGACTTCGACAGGGTTGTCGTTAAAAGTTTGAGACTTCGCGTAGTCTCCCTGATACAATCTGACGCATTTTCCATCCAATAAGTCGATCGCTGGAATTACGTTCATAATTTTTCCTCAAATTGCTAATTATACCAGCTAAAAAAAAGAATGCAACTTTAGGCAATATTCCCACCCATACATAATCATTCATTATAAATTTAACAACCTAAAGTAAAGAGAGTCTTACGATTGCCTACTACCATTTATTTGTGACATTCGCAACCGCTATTAAGATGAAACATAATCGCCGAAGAAAGCGTTGACCATAAAGGAGTATTGACCTCGGCTTTTTGCAAAGCTTCGGCCGTCCAGTCGTTGCAAGTTCTCAAAATATAGTAACTGCCTTTTGCTTCATAAAAACTGTCACTGTTACCGTAGCCGTAGCTAATTTTCATTTTCTTACCTGCTGCGTCTAATTGGAATGAATTTTTAATAAAATTTACCAGCATCAGATAATTTTTTCCACTGAGTTTAACACATTTGGTTTCTATATTTTGGGGGACAACCCGATAACTTTGAACGTGTAGGGTAGACGGAGTAAGGAGAAATAGGGCTTTGAAAGCTGTAACTGGGTTGATACTTCCTGATGTGGGAGTTTCGAGCATAAAAGCTCGATCTCCCCAGCCCAAAGACAAATATTTATAATCATAATTGGCATCCCGCCCTATTTCTCTTAGCGGTAAAAATTGATTCCAGTCAAAATATTCATTTTTAACTGGAACGATGATTTCGGTGTGAATGCCTTGGTTGGAAATGTATAGAGAAATTGTGCAATCTGCTTGCGAGTAATTTCCCCACTTTCTGGGAGTGAAATAGCCAATTGTTAGGAAAGCGGTCAAAAATAAGATGACAATTCCTAAGCGCTGTATGCTTTTTCTCATTTTAACCCTGGGTTTCAAATTCTGGCTTCGGATGGCGGGCGCTGCATCTTTGTGGGAAAGAATTCTTGCAAGGCATAATTGCGCTGTTCGGGGGTTTCGCTAGCCCAATTCGACAAACTTTCGTAGAAAAAGAACGACACGCCAGCGAAATCTCTTTTTCGCACTTCTTGCACTTGTTCTTGAATTTGTTTGAGGGGAACGGAATTATTTTTAAGGCCTGTCAAAATGCCGATCGCAGTTGGAATGTTAAGTTTAGCTAATTTAACTTCTTCCCGTTCCAGTTCGGCACTAAAACGCTTGATATCGCTGCGATAAACCTGCAACACAATTTCTTGGATGTAGCCGCGTCTTTCCCAGGTAAACCAGTCCTGCAAGTGGGCGGGTAAAGAAAAGTGGAAAGGGTTCGGAGATAAGCTGACAATACATTTTTCTTTGCGGGATTTGATGGCGCGGGAAACTCGCCCCACGAACTCGTTAATTTTGTCCGCCCGCCAGCGCACCCAGAAGGTTTCGCGGGGGTCGTCGGAGGGAGGGCTTTTGATTTGTTCCTGATACATTGACACTGTTAACGGCTCGTAGCCAAATTCTACTGGCAAGCCGAAATGATCGTCAAATTGAATGCCATCTATATCATAATTATCGACAATTTCTAGGATTAAATCTGAGATAAATTGCTGTACTTCGGGATGAAAGGGATTCAGCCAAACTCGATCATGTTTGCCTTCTTTCCAAATAGTTGAACCGTCGCGCCGCTGCGCCAGCCAGTCTGGGTGAAGTGTGGCTAATTCCGATTCGGCGGGAGCCATGAAACCAAACTCAAACCAGGGGATTACTGCTATACCTTTTTGGTGGGATTGTGCTATGATTTCTTTGAGGATGTCTCGGTCTTTCAATCCAGGCGAGGGGTCGATCGACTGTCCGAATACTCGTTCGGCTGCAGCGCTGGGATAAAGCGTATAGCCTCCTTGCCAAACCGTGGGATAGATGGTATTAAAATTGAGTTTATCGAGTCGATTTACAGCGTCAATGATGTTGTTGCGAGAGAAGATAACGTCGCTGTCAATGTTCGTCAGCCAGACGCCGCGCACTTCGGTTGTTGGGGTGGTGGGCGGGGTTTGAGCCAAGAGACGGGGGGATAAAATCGCGGAGGAGGTAAGGGCGATCGTAAAAACAAGAGTTAAGACCAAGCCTCGCCGCCATCCGTACAATCTAAACATTCAACCTTCCTTGCTTTGTTTGTGCTGCCCCCAGAAGAGAATATGAGGACAATAAAAGATCATATCAAACAAAGCTGAATTTACCCATTTCAAGAAAGCTATGAATCCTCAACCATTATCTTTCATTCCAAAAATTTTCTTAAATATCCAATCCATCAACCCCGGAAACAAACGATAACTAGCCTGCGACACATTTGCCGAACCAACCATTATCTCAGAGTGCGGGTGTTTAACCGCCTGCCAAATAGCTTTTGCTACATCTTCAGGATTTTCTAACAGCGGACTCTCGATCGCCTTTTTTACTAAATCCTGTCGCTGCTGCACTTCTTGCCTGTCTTTCCCTAAAAAGATAGCTCTTTCCATCAAGTCAGTCTTGATAAAATGCGGATGCACGCCGCAAACTCGAATCCCTTTATCCGATAATTCCGCGTGCAATCTTTCCGTCAATCCAGTAACAGCATATTTGCTAGTAGTGTAAGGAACTTGATAAGCGATCGGTATCTTGCCGCCGATCGAACCCACATTTACAATTGTACCGCTGCCCCGATCCAAGAAATGCGGCAGCAGGGCGTGAATTGTGTGGATGTATCCCCACAAAGTGGATAAATCCCTCTTTCTGCGGGTAGGGTACGATCGCGCCCTCTCTCTATCTTCAGGAATAAAAAAATGTTAATTGCTTTGGCAAGCGACAATACAGGATTTACGCAACAATCTTGTGCATTTGTAGGTATGCAATCGGTGCGTATCCAATTGGCGATTGTTGGGATCTCGCGAAGCGGAGGGTTCATTCTTCAACCCAACCTACTTCTGTCAGAAACTATAAAGTAGATGAAAATAAATATCATCCAAAATTCAACTCATCCAAGTCCCGAGCGACGAGAAAAATATTTCAACAATCTACTTTTTAGAATTAGCTTCTTAGTATTTACTTTTGAATAAACCGATTTAGTTCTTGTACCAGGAGATGTACTGTTGTAGATGGATTGTCCTTTGCTGGGACATGAGGATCGTACTCTGTGAGAAGCTTTTCGGCATTCCTAATAGCATTAGGCTGTTTATCAAGTAGCTCATTATAAATAGTTTCACTATTCTTTTCGTATTTTTTACCGAGCAATAAAGACAACTTGCGAATATAGTCCTTGCGAGGAATTCCAGTATTGAGATACTCAAAATGCAAGATATACCACAACTCAAAAGCTTCATTAGAATAAGCTACACTAAATCCCTGAGACCTAGCACTTGATATGGCATTGTTGAAATTTTCTAATGGGAAGGAATCTCGATCGAAAACACACCAAATTTGATCGTAATCATCACCGTCTTTATTTTTTAAGTCTGTAGCACTTCTAACTAATCTGCTGGGATCTTCTCCTAAGCCATGCACGTCTACTTCAACAACATTCTTAGGAACACGGAAGCTTCTGAAGTAGTTAGGTTCAGTTTTCGATCCTTCACAGACAATTAAAAACCTCTGTTTAACCTCTCTCGTGTCTACTTTTCTGGGTGAATATCCGCGAGAGTTTATTTTTCTTTTAGCCATTAGAGTTAATCAGATGTTTGAGATTTCCAAGATATGGGATTGCTCCATATCTACCTTTGATATAGTCACTTTCAAAGGTAGCGTCATTACGTATCTTATACTCTGCTAAGGAGTATAAGTCTGTGGCACCATATCTGTTTTTTTCTGTGAACCAAATCTGATCTCTGCGAAAAATCTTATTGCTAAGTAGATTGGTATCATGTGTTATGAAGATTAACTGAGCATTATTTGAGTTGGTTTCTTGAGAATTAAACATTTCAACAATTGCAAGACTGATTAGAGGATGAAGGCTTGCGTCAAATTCATCAATAATAAGAACTTCTCCTTTCTTGAGGGCATTTATTAGTGGTCCAGCAAAAGCAAAAACCTTTTGTGTACCTTGAGATTCATGACTTTCTAAATCAAATCTCTCAAGAGATTTGTAATTTCCTTCACGATCAAATTTTCGATGTTCAGTTCCTATTGAAGTTGCTTTTACTCCTGCTTTAACAATGATTTTTTTTAGTTCATCGGGAATTCCATCAGGCAGAGAATCAACTGTGAAATCTTCCTGATCGACTTGAATTTCACTGATTCCAAAATCTAACTTTTTGATTAAGTTAACAATGTCAGATCGGTTCTCATTGTTCGTGAAACATTTAACTGTGTAATCCAGATACAATCGAGCGTCTAAACCAGATATGATGTTCAGATTGTCAGTCAACCACTCCAAAATTCTCTCTGCTAGTTCAACATTAAATTGAGCAGAAACAGAAAGAAAGAGCGCATTACTTCTAGTTCTTTGCTGAATACCATCAGCATCATAATTTTTGGATGGTCTAATAGTGTCAATATCACGCTCAAATAACTTTGTCTGCCTTACATTAGGGACGTAAAAAAGCCATTCCGATGTAACTCTTTCTCGTGTTGCCTCAAATCCATATCTGTATTTTCTGCCATCCATCAGAAAAACTAGCTCAAAGTACGATGGCTTTCCTTCAGTTTCTGTATTGAGCCTAAAAGGTTCTACACCTATTTCATCTGTACTCTGAGTTTCCTTAGATGAATTAATCATAAACTGTTTCATAAAGCTTAAGGCTCTAGCAAGATTGCTTTTTCCACTAGCATTTGCTCCATATATTGCAGCACTCTTAAGCAGTCTCAAGTCTTTGTCTGCAGCAAAAACATTGTTTGCATCAAGATTTTTGTCTTTTGCCACAAGATTAGCTGCCACCATACTGAAGGTGACTGGCTCTTTAAAGGATCTGTAATTACCGACACTAAATTCTATAAGCATGGCTCATCTCTCAAGCTTAGATCGGGCATTTGTGAAAAAATCACGCATTTCCACCTCAAGGGTAGCAGTAATTAGCCTAAGATGTTAGGATATAAAAATGTTTTATATAGTGCATAAGTGCTACTTATTAAAAAAATGGCAAGATTGTGCCTGCATTGATGGCTACTACCCCCTGGAAAACTGCCCGTGGCAATTCGTTACCTCGAACAGTTGCAGTTGCGGGGGAAAGCAGCCACCAACAGCGGACAGCCGAAAGTCACTAATGGAGATGCAAAAATTGTTTATTGTTGCTCATCGATCGGCTACATTGTTCAGTCCTGAAAGTGGATCGGCGATCGCCCCAAGACAAGCAGTTTTAAAGTGGGCTAGCGATTTTTAAGAATAACCTTGCAAGTTCATGACTTTTCGATAGTGGGCTTCTATTTCACTTACTGTTTGCGATTGACGCTTGCTATTCCACTCGCTACGATCGAATAATTCCCGCCTCAAAGCATCAACATCGATCGTTTTAACCTTACCTTCGGCGACAATTTGCTTGCCGTTTACCCAAACGCTATCTACCGCATTAGTCGGGCGTCCCAAAATCAGCAAGCCGATGGGATCTGTGCGCGGCAGCAATGATAAACTGGTTAAATCATACAGCACAAAATCTGCTTTTTTACCGACTGTCAGCGAACCCATTTCATCGGCCAGATTCAAGCCTTTTGCTCCTCCCAGGGATGCCATTTCTACAGACTGGCGCGGTGTAATCCATTGGCGGTAATCCAAATCCGTGATATTGTGCAAAATCGAACCAATTTTAATGGCTTCCAGCAAATCTTGAGAGTCATTGCTAGCAGCGCCGTCGCAGCCAAAAGATACGTTGACTCCCGCTTGACGGTATTTCAAAATCGGTGCAATCCCGCTTCCCAGGCGCAAGTTGCTGAGGGGATTGTGTACGACTGTCGCTCCAGTTTCTGCCATAATCGCAATGTCGGAATCGTCCAGCCAAACGCAGTGCGCTAAGGAAGTTCGCGGACTCAAATAACCAATTTTTTGCAGGTGTTCGACAGCGCTACAGCCGTATTTTTCGTGAGCTAGTTGTTTTTGCGCGGAAGTTTCTAATAGGTGGGCGTGCCGACAAAGATTGTAGCGATCGCTCAAATCGATGCAGCCTTCAAACAAAGCATCAGAACACAGTTGAATTCCCGTCGGTGCCAACAACATATTAACACCTTTTTCGGGATTGTGAAACTGTTTTATGGCTGTTTCCATTAATTCCAAAGTTGCCTTGGTCGATCGAATGTAAGCCGCGTGTTCGATGCCGCTATCGCCAGAAGGCATTCCCGCTGTCAGGGATTCATCTTGAATTAACGATCCGATAAAAGCGCGGATGCCGATTTCTTGATAAGCGCGAACTGCTGCGGCGATTGTTTCTAATTCTTGCCCCGGAATCAAAACTAAATGATCGACTACGCTTGTACCGCCCGACAGCAATGTTTCTACCGCAGTTCCCAAGGCACTCAAATAAACTTGTTCGGAATCGAGAGGTGTAAAATCGTACAATTCGGCAATCCACAACTCTAGGGGCAAAGGGGGAATGATGCCTCGTTGCCACATTTCTGAAGAGTGAGTGTGCGCGTTGACAAAACCGGGCAGCAGCAGCTTATTTTTGCCATCGATAACTGTTCCCGCAGGCTCTAAATTGAGGGCGATCGCACTTATGCAATTATCCACCACTTGCACATCTGCGGTTTCATAACCGCTATCAACCGGAATTAAAGCATTTTCAATTGTAAAGCTCATAGATTTACCCTTTTTGTAAACTTATATTGATTTTTTATGCTTCCAGGGCGCTAACATTGGCGATCGCCCAAGTATAATAAAGTTAATAAATCCTAAAATTTCTCAAAAAGTTGCCACGGATACTTAATTATAGCAAAGATTTAAGATATGACAACTTAGTAACCATCACATAGTTATAAGATTGAAATTGTTTTTGAGTCACAATCTATATGAATCCTGATTCTCTCCGCACCTTGGGCGTACCGCCGAATGCTTGGAAAGTTGATGCCAAAATTGCTGATATCACCCGATCGCCGATCGCGCCTCAACCTGTTACCCTGGAAACAGAAACTAAAACCCTGCGTTTGGACTTAGCAAAAGCAGCAATGTTAGTGATAGATATGCAAAATGATTTCTGTCATCCCGACGGTTGGCTAGCACATATTGGCGTAGATGTAACGCCCGCCAGAACTCCAATTAATCCTTTAACAAATTTACTGCCAAAATTGCGATCGCACGCAGTACCAATTATTTGGATAAACTGGGGGAACCGCCCCGATTTGCTCAATATTAGTGCAGCTTCCCGTCACGTTTACAATCCCACAGGATCCGGCGTAGGTTTGGGAGATCCGCTGCCAAAAAACAACGCACCTGTACTGATGGCAGGGAGTTGGGCGGCGCAGGTTGTCGATGAATTAAAACCCAAATCGGAGGATATTTGCGTTGATAAATATCGGATGAGCGGCTTTTGGGATACTCCTTTAGATAGTATCTTGCGGAACCTCGGCAGAACTACACTTTTCTTTGGAGGAGTAAACGCCGATCAGTGCGTCATGGCTACGCTGCAAGATGCTAATTTTCTCGGTTACGATTGTATTTTAGTCAAAGATTGTACAGCTACGACATCTCCAGAGTATTGCTGGCAAGCTACTCTTTATAACGTTAAACAATGTTTTGGTTTTTTGTCGGATTCTCAGGCTATGTTAGAAGCAATTAAATAGCAGTCATCAGGGGAGTATCTCTCTGGAGTATAAAAAGCGTTTTTGAGGAGTGCGAGAGTCCTGCATAGCAAAGCCTATATCTTGCTTCCTGCTCTGACAGCGAACTCTCCTGTGAAATCCATAAACTTTGGAGGTTGAACGGCGGACTAATGACTCTGGATTTACCACTAATGACAGCAGAAACATAACCACTGACAACTAACCATAAAAAAATGACAAACCACTGCATGATTCCTGTTATAAAGTCTCCCAAAGACTACCAAGCATTTCGCATCAGTCCGGGCGATACTAATAGATTAGCTATCGTCTTCGATCCGGTAATAGCTAATGTTTCATTAACAGTTTGCGTGGAGATTTTCGATGTGGGCGGCAAAACTCCTCCCAACCGCCATCAATTTGCAGTAGAAATGTTTTTCGTACTCAAAGGAACTGGGCAAGCAACCTGCGACGGCAAAACAGTTAGTATTCAACCGGGAGATAGTTTGTTAGTGCCTCCAATGGGCACTCACGTAATTGAAAATACGGGCAGTGAACGTTTGTACGCTTTGTGCATCATGGTGCCAAATGAGGATTTTGTGGAACTAATTCGCAGCGGTACACCAGTCGAACTCGATGAGGAAGATATGAGAGTTCTTGGGCGATCGGATGTACTCGTACCATGTTAGGTTTGTAGTAAGCTGTTACGCATTTAAATTGAAAATTCGGGACAGGCTAGAAGCCCGTCCCACAAGAGTTTTATGGATTTTTGACACACAGTTTAAATGTAAAACAGCTTATAGCAGTTTTTAATTGGATGAAATACAGGACATGGCAGTGCCCAAAGCGTGTCAACTTAAGCTATCAGTCCGCCAGTCCTCCCGCGCACCCGCCATTCCGCCAGGGACTGAAGTCCCTGTCTAATAGCTAAAGTCCTCTCAAGAGGACTAATGAGTTGAAAAGTGTTTTTCTTAGTCCTCTTAAGACGACTTTAGCTTTGAGGCAGGGGTTTCAACCCCTGCCGGACTATGGGTTGTACGTTAATTTGACACCAATGAGCAGTGCCGTGTCCCGACGAACAATCATCAGGTTTGTAGTAAGGACTTGAGTCCTTTATCAGAACTTTTTTAGTTGATGTTTTTTAGGATTTATGCTGAAACTTTGTCCGAAAGAAACAGCGTCTATGCTAACTAAAGATGGGGTTCGTTTAGATGCTGACATCTACCGCCCCGATGCGGAGGGTGAATTTCCAGTATTATTAATGCGGCAACCTTACGGAAGGGCGATCGCCTCTACAGTAGTATATTCTCATCCCGCATGGTACGCCAAACACGGCTACATCGTTGTCATCCAAGACGTGCGGGGACGCGGCACTTCCGAAGGCGAATTTAACCTATTTGTTAGCGAAACACAAGACGGTTTTGATACCGTCAATTGGGCAGCTAATTTGCCGGGAAGTAACGGCAAAGTCGGAATGTACGGTTTTTCCTACCAAGGCATGACTCAACTCTACGCGGCGGCGGCTAAACCGATCGCATTAATCACAATTTGTCCGGCAATGGTAGGCTGCAATTTATACGCAGATTGGGCCTATGAAGGCGGCGCGTTTTGTCTGCAATCAAATCTTGGCTGGGCAATTCAGCTAGCCGCAGAAACCGCTCGCTTAAAAGCCGATATTTCTGCCTATCAAGCCTTTTATGCAGCTTCGAGAAATCTCCCGCTATACGATACCGTGCCCGCGCGTCCTGAGATCATTAAAAATCTTGCCCCAGACTCATATTATCACGATTGGTTGGATAATTATCGACCGAGCGAGTATTGGGAAAAGTTATCGCCAAACATCAAAGATTTAGACTTGCCAATGCTGCACGTTGGCGGTTGGTTTGATACTTATTTGCGGGGAACAATCCATCTTTACAAGGAAATGGTGAGCCGGAGTTCCTGTCCGCAGCATTTGATAATTGGCCCTTGGGCGCATTTACCTTGGGGGCGAAAAGTTGGAGCGTTGGATTATGGTTTTGCAGCTTCAAATCCTGTGGATGAGCTGCAAATTCGCTGGTTCGATCGCTTTCTCAAAGGAGTTGATACAGGAATATTAGACGATGAGCCGATTTCGCTATTTGAGATGGGGAGGAATGATTGGCGGAAATTTGATAAATGGCCTAATAATAATCATAAATCTTATTTTTTAGCAAGTACCGGACTTGCCGCGATGAGAGAAGATGCGGGTATTTTAACAGATTTTTGCCCGGATGTTTGCACTGATGATATATTCGTACATGACCCTTGGCGGCCGGTGCCATCCTTGGGAGGTCACGCTGCATTTCCTGCAGGTGCGATGGAGCGATCGACTATTGACTGCCGTACCGATGTTTTAACATACACTTCGGCACCGCTAACAGCCGATTTGCACTTAGCTGGAGATATACTTTTAGAAGTATTTTGTACCGCCGATGCGCCGAGTTTTGATTTGTGTGCCATACTTTCTGAGGTCAAAGATAGCGGCAGTGTCTACAATTTTACTCAAGGTTACGTGCGGGTGAATTCAGGTGAAACACCTGTAATAATTGTGCTGCAATCCACTTGTATGCAAATTGGTAAAGGTAATGCGTTGCGTCTGAGTTTGAGTGCTGCTTGTTTCCCCGCTTACGACGTGAATCCGGGAACGGGTGCGCCTCCCGGTGAAGCGCGGACGATCGATGCTAAAATTATCACGCTGACAGTAAGTTGTGGCGGGAATTGTCCCTCTCAAATTTTGCTGCCAATTGTCGATTAAACCTAAAACTTATTCAATTATGAGCGTTATCTTTCACATCACCCGCCGCCAACAGTGGGAAGAAGCAAAACAAGTTCAATCCTATCGCGGCGATACGCTAGATACTGAAGGATTTATCCACTGTTCGACTCTGCCACAAGTTGTTAGAACTTCCAACAAATTTTTTGCTGGACAAACAGGATTGCTGTTGTTGTGGATTGACTTGGAAAAAGTGGAAGCAGAAGTTAAGTATGAACCTGCTGCGGGAGATTTTTATCCACACATTTACGGGCCGCTGAATGTTGATGCTGTGTTGAAAGTTGTTGAGTTTGAAGCGGGTGCAGATGGCAAGTTTGAATTGCCGGAAGAATTAAAAAATCTTGTTTAAGATTCTGATTTTTTAGCATTGTAAACTAACTTTTTAGGGCGGGCTAGAAGCCAACCCCACGGGAAAGTTGAATTTTGTGGAACGGGCATCTTGCCCGTTCTAATTTCTGAAATTTATCAATTTAAACTGACTGATCAACCAATTCTGCAGCCAATTTCAGCGCATCTTCGCGAGTCGCAATTCTCCCCTCCACCCGCGCTAATTGAATCTCCATTAAAAATTGACCGATGCGCGGACTTCTCGGCAAATTTAAATATTCCATTAAATCATTGCCGCTAACTAATTGTGTGGGATGAGCAATAATATCATCAGCATCCAGATAGCGATTAATTAACAGTGAAATATCCTCAACCGCAACTCCCGCAGCCACTGCCAAAACCGCTAAAACTGGAAATACTATTCCTACATCCCGAAACAAAAAATACTGATCTCGCAAAGACATTTCCACGATAGGTTTTGCTTGCAATTTTGGCAAGTATTTCAAAAGCCCGATCGCACTTTTAATCTCTGCATTGCTGTACTTCAACCGCAGCAACTGGGTTTCAGCAATTGTCGGGTCGGAATCGGCCAAAATAGCCAACTTCGCAACCGCCAACAACGGCGTTTTAATCGTATCTCGAATCGATCGCGAAAATTCTCTCCCCAAATCTGGATAAATTGCCGCTAACTTGGCAGCAGACGCATCAATTTTTGTCAAAATATCAAAACGGTCGATCGCACTTTCAAACCAAATCGAAAACAAACCGTCTTCGCAACCGCGACAAATCCAAGGAACACCCTCTGGATTGCTCAACAAATAACCTAATTCCGTCCGCACCCGTTCCACCGCTACCCGACTCAACAGCGGCGCCAATTCCCGAATCGCAGATTGAGTTTCAGGTTCGATCGCAAAACCCAACTGCGCCGCTTGGCGGTAAGCTCTTAATAACCTTAGCGGATCGTCCTCCAAATTTGACCGCGAAACCATCCGCAGCAAACCCAACCGCAAATCAGTTTGACCGTCCAAAGGATCGATGATTTCTCCTGTAAAAGGATTGCACGCGATCGCATTTATCCGAAAATCCCGGCGCCGCAAATCCCCCTCCAGACTCCCCCCTTCCGCCTGCGCCAAATCCACCGTACCGCCCGCAAATACAACCCGTGCAATTTGGCGTTCCGCATCCAACAAGACAAATCCACCTTTCGTGCGATCGGCAATTTTTCGAGCAGTCTTCACGGCCCGTGTTAGCATAACGAAATCTAAATCAAAATAGTGCGATCGCCTCCCCAGCAACGCATCCCGCACCGCACCGCCCACCAAATAAGCAGGCGGTGTCAGCAGTTCCAAATCAAACGGCCAAGAATCAGGAGATAATGAAGAGGGCAAATTAATCGGCATCGCAACAAAAATCTACTTTCCTTACAAACAATTAAACTCTTGCTACGCTAGATTAACAGAAAGCTCAAATTTCACCAATCTTTTTGAAATGCACAGAGGATATCAAGAATGTGTATTTGTATTAACTGCCACTATGTAGACCGCTGCTTCACCTACCACGCCGTAGAAGAACAGCACGAACAGCTTCACCTTACCGAAACACCCGATTTCGACCCCGTAGAACCCACCATCAACGTCAACATCCGCCCCCGCCAAGACGAAATTGAAATGGAATGGGATGTAGTTGGGTGTCAGAGTTTCAAGCAAGAGACCGGCAAATGGGCAAAATTGCGGCCTGGCGAACTCGTCCCGACTTAAGGAAGAAGTCATTAGTCATTAGTCATTAGTCAGTAGTCAGTAGTCAGTAGTCAGTAGTCAGTAGTCATTAGTCAGTAGTCATTAGTCATTAGTTATTAGTTATTTGTTGGTTTTTGGTTGCTATTTGTTGTTTTTTATAGTTTTTTTGTGAGTGGTTGGCGATAACAACCAATAACCAATAACCAATAACCAATTCCCGATGCCCCATTCTCAATTCCCAATTCCCAATTCCCCATTCCCAATTCCCAATTAAAAATCTAAAATCTAAAATCTAAAATCTAAAATCCAATGTGCTATTGCTTAAACCCAACTTGTCAGAATCCGCAAAACCCAGGTGATGCAGAATTGTGCCAAAGTTGCGGCTCAAAATTGTTGTTAACTCTTGACGCAGAAACGCCCTCAGCATCTCGCTATCGAACCATAAAGCCGATCGGGCAAGGAGGCTTTGGCCGAACATTTCTAGCAGTTGATGAAACCAAACCCCTGATTTTTTCGCAGTGCGTAATCAAGCAATTTTTGCAGCAAAATACCGCAGCCGAAAAAGCCGCTCAACTATTTCACCAAGAAGCAGCCCAGCTAGAAACGTTGGGAAAACATCCCCAGATTCCAGAATTAATCGCGCATTTTGAACAAGACGGGAGACAGTATTTAGTACAAGAATTTATAGACGGTAAAAACCTAGCCAGAGAATTAGAACAAAAAGGAGCATTCACGGAAACTCAAATTCGGCAAATCCTCAACGATTTATTGCCAGTGCTCCACTTCGTCCACAAATCCAAAGTCATTCACCGCGATATCAAACCCGAAAATATCATTCGCCGCCGGCTAACTCCAGCCCCTTTACCCGCCTTAGAAAATTCCTATCAACCCTCTCCTTTCCAAAAAGATATTGTTTTAGTAGACTTTGGTGCAGCTAAGAAGGTAACAGCAACCGGGTTGCCGCAAACTGGTACAATCATCGGCAGTGCTGCTTATACAGCCCCAGAACAATTGATGGGGAAAGCAGTTTTTGCCAGCGATATCTACAGTTTGGGCGTTACCTGCATTCACTTGCTGACTGAAATTCCTCCCTTCGACTTGTTCGACAGTACAGAGGATTCTTGGGCTTGGCGAAATTATTTGAAAACTGCTGTTAGCGATGATTTCGGCCGCATCCTCGACACCATGCTTCAAAGTGCCACCAATCGGCGCTACAGTTCAGCATCAGCAGTCATCCGGCACTTGAACCCCAAACCGGTGTATTTAGACGCACAGCCCGTGCTAGACGCGCCGGAAACGCCCGCAGAACGGGTGGTTACACCTGCGCCCGGTGTGTCGCTTTTCACTCGCCAACAGCAAGCCGAAATTCAGCAAGCTTTACAAGAGGATCTCGCCCCGTACAATGTTACAATCCAAGTCAGTCAAGCCAAGCAACAGCTCAATATCGTCATCAACAGAACCGAAGACAACCCCGTTTACTATCCGCACTTATCTCAAATAATTGCCACCAGACTCACCGATTTGCAGTTAAATAAAGTCGCAGCCGTGAAGCTGTTGGGAAGACTCAACAATTCTCGCCGCCCGGAGTGGAAGCAAATATTGCAAATCGATCCCAAGATTAAATTGAGAAACAAACTGGTGCGGCTGCAACACAATCAATTACTAAAGAAAGCCGCCTCTGTTACTACCCAAGAATTTTGGCTGCCGAAGTTGAAAACTCAGGATTTTTGGCTAGATGCGCTAATGTTTGCCTTAGTTTGGTTTATCTTTGGCTCTCAAATAGTCATTTTTAATTCGTGGTTCGCGCTAATAGTTTCTTCGGGTTTTATGGCCGTCAAGCATCAAGTTTCCCAACACAAAGAATTTGCCAATAAAAATTTATTTGCAAGTTTAGTAGTGCTGTTTTTGATGACTGGGGGCATGGGTAATTCTAGGATTTTAAATACGGGAATATTTGGCATTCTTTTGGGTTGCTTAGTTGTGGCTTTGCCGCTGTTTTTTGTTAAGGAAAATTATCAGTAATCGTGAATAGCAATCCACAAGACGGAACATCAGTTAAAAAATACGGCTTAGCCCTGCACACAGCTAGTCGCGAACTCGGTTTAGCCATCAGCAATTTTGCCGGGGATTCTCGCTGCCAAACTTGGAATTTGGATCGCGATTTAGCAACTCATTTGCATCAGTATTTAGTCGAGTTTATTCAGCCGCAAACTTGGCGGGATTTGGCTTTTATTGCTGTGGCGAAGGGGCCCGGAGGTTTCACGGGGACTCGGATGGGTATGGTGACGGCGCGGACTTTGGCTCAACAGTTCGATATTCCAGTTTTTGCGATTTCAACTTTGGCGGCTGTGGCTTGGGCGGAACCCCCCCAACCCCCCCTTGCTAAGGGGGGGCTTTTGAGAGAGGATATTGCGCTGCAAATGCCTGCACAGCGGGGACAATTGTTTGGGGCGGTTTATTCAGTTAACAAAGATTCTGGTTTAACTGAGTTGTTTCCTGAGACGGTGATGACTCCTGAATCTTGGCAAGAAAAGTTGGATAATTGGGGGAATTCTTATCAGTTAATTGAAGTTGGCAGCGAGTTGGGTTGGTCGGTTTCTAGCGTGTTGGAATTGGCTTATTTGGAGTGGAAAATGGGAAGTCGTCCTGATTGGTCGGAGGCTTTGCCTTTTTACGGGCAACATCCAGTTAAGGGACACTGAATATTGGGAATAGGGCATTGGTAATTGGGAATTGAGCATTATTTCGTTTCTGTTAAACTCACATCTTGCACCATTCTCAAGAACAGGCATCTTGCCTGTTCCACAAAGAGTAGATTTTCTTGTGGAACAGGCAAGATGCCTGTTCCTAAAAGGCTAATTGAGAATGGTGCAAGATATAAGTTAAATCAACTTGTAGAGTGCGTTTTTTTCCGACCATGCCCGATGCCCAATGCCCGATGCCCGTAAATGATTTATAAGCAATTAAGCAGACTTGATATCCTTGTTTATTTCAGGGCGATACAAACTTCGAGGCAAAAAGTTAATGTTAGGGGGTCTGGGCTTTCGGTTCGCAATCGATCGATCTCAGCTCGATCGCAGCCGCGAGATTCCATAAAATCAAGCATCCAGTTCGTTATTGTAGCGAGATCGATGTATTTTGCTCCGAGACAAACAGGGCAAATTTCTGGGCTGAGGGTACCGGTGCCGCCGCATTCGGGGCAATCCCAGTGGGTTGTTACAGGATCGGGGGTAGTTAGGATGTTGTTCATGCTGGGAAAAAGTACGCGCGGCGTAGCTATGCGGCAGGGAATCGCACTACTCGTTAACTCTAGCAAAAATGCCGATCGCCCTGACTTCTTCCTGCCTTTACACTAAGCGGGCTAGTGATTAAGATTGACAAAAATACAAAAAGGGTGGTTATGCTCGATCGCACTCAATGCTTTTTGGCTGGTATGTCGATCGCACTTTCGGTTCAGTTAAGTCAGCCAGTGGCAGCAGCCGTGTCAGTTGGTAAAACCGTACAAATAGCACAAACTAACAGTAGCGAGGCTGCTCAAAAAGTGCATTTTGAAGCAGAGGAACTCTACAAACAAGGAACGGCGGAAGCCAAAAGAAGTGCGATCGTCAAGTTTGAACAAGCATTAAAGCTGTATCGAGAAGCGGGCAATCGCTCTCGGGAAGCTGTCACCCTCAACAACATTGGTCAAGCCTACTCAGAATTGGGAGAAAAACAGAGAGCGCTAGAGTATTACCACCAATCCTTACCTCTGGGTCGAGCTATCGGTGAGCGCTTATTAGAAGCTAACACCCTCACTGGTATGGGCCTAGTCTATTCAGATTTGGGAGAAAAACAGAAAGCACTAGAGCATTACAACCAGGCGCTTTCCCTGTATCGAGCTCTCGGTGATCGCTCTGGGGAAGCTGGCACATTCAACAACATTGGTCTTGTCTACAATGCTTCGGGAGAAAAACAGAAAGCACTAGAGTATTACAGCCAATCGCTTCCCCTGTTTCGAGCAATAGGCAATCGCTTTGGAGAAGCTGCCACCCTCAACAATATAGGTCAAGTTTATGCAGATTTAGGAGAAAAACAGAAAGCACTAGAGTATTACAACCAGTCGCTTCCTCTTATTAGGGCTCTGGGCAATCGGTTTGTGGAAGCTATGATCATCGGCAACATCGGCGAGGCCTACTCACAATTGGGAGAAAAACAGAAAGCACTAGAGTATTACAGCCAGTCGCTTTCTCTGAGTAGGGTTCTGGGTAATCGGTTTGTGGAAGCTATGACCCTCAACAACAGCGGCAGGATCTATGCAGAATTGGGAGAAAAACAGAAAGCACTAGAGTATTACAGCCAGTCGCTTCCTCTGTTTCGAGCAGTAAGCCATCGCGGCGGGGAAGTTACTACCCTCAACAACATCGGCAATGTCTACTCCGAGTTAGGAGAAAAACAGAAAGCGCTAGATTATTACAGCCAAGCGCTTCCTCTAAGTCGCGCGGTAGGTGATCGCGTTCGAGAAGCTTCTACCCTTTACAACATAGCTGAGGTCAAACGCCACCAAAACAATCTTACCGAAGCCGTCAATGACATTGAATCCTCACTCAAAATCATCGAAAACCTCCGCGCCCAAATTACTAGCCCAGAACTTCGCACCTCATACTTGTCCCAACTACAAAATTATTACAAGTTCTACATAGACCTGTTAATGCAACTGCACCAAGCTAATCCTAACTCGGGTTATGATATCAAAGCATCAGAAGCCAGGAAACGCGCTATAAACCCCTAAAAAGCAACGCATCGCCGTAGAAAAATGATCGTTCGAGCATCTCGGTAACATCCCCTTCTTGCGTTGTGAGCGACACTCCGCCACTTGGCGGAATGTCAAAACATCCGATCGAGCAGTTCAGTGACCTCGAACTGCTCGCGTCCCCGGTTGTCGGCCCTGACTTCTTCCTGCCTTTACACTAAGCGAGCTAGTGAGTAAAATCGACAAAAATACAAAAAGGGTGGTTATGCTCGATCGCACTCAATGGTTTTTGGCTGGTATGTCGATCGCGCTTTCGGTTCAGCTAAGTCAGCCAGTTGCAGCAGCCGTGCCCGTTGGTAAAGTCGTACAAACAGCACAAACTAACAGTAGCGACGCTGCTGAAAAAGCTTTCAAAGAAGGAGTACAACTCTACAATCAAGGAACGGCCCAAGCAAAAAGAAGTGCGATCGTCAAATTTGAAATAGCATTAAAATTGTATCGGGAAGCGGGCGATCGCCGAGGGGAAGCTACCACCCTCACCGGCATCGGCAGAGTCTACTCAGAATTGGGAGAAAAACAAAAAGCGCTAGAGTATTACAGCCAGTCGCTTCCCCTGACACGGGCAACCGGCGATCACCGTGAGGAAGCTGTCACCCTCACCAACATTGGCAATGTCTACTCAGAATTGGGAGAAAAACAGAAAGCGCTAGAGTATTACAGTCAGTCACTTCCTTTATTTCGGGCTGTAGGCAATCGCCGTGGGGAAGCTCTCACCCTCAACAACATAGGCACTGTCTACTCAAATTTAGGAGAAAAACAGAAAGCGCTAGAGTATTACAGCCAGTCACTTCCCCTATTTCGGGCAGTAGGGAATCGCGGGGAGGAAGCTCTCACCCTCAACAACATCGGCACTGTCTACGATGATTTGGGAGAAAAACAGAAAGCGCTAGAGTATTACACCCAGTCCCTGACACTGAGACGGGCAACAGGCGATCGCGATGGGGAAGCTGGCAGCCTCAACAACATCGGCGGTATTTACTCAGAATTGGGAGAAAAACAGAAAGCGCTAGAGTATTACAGCCAGTCCCTGACACTGACGCGGGCAGTAGGGAATCGCGGGGGGGAAGCTACCACCCTCAACAACATCGGCAATGTCTACGATGATTTGGGAGAAAAACAGAAAGCGCTAGAGTATTACAGCCAGTCCCTGACACTGAGACGGGCAATAGGCGATCGCCGTGGGGAAGCTATCACCCTCAACAACATCGGCAGTGTCTACGCAGATTTGGGAGAGAAACAGAAAACGCTAGAGTATTTGGGTCAGTCGCTTCCCCTAATTCGGGCAGTAGGTGATCGCAGTGGGGAAGCTACCACCCTCGGCAATATCGGCTTAGTCTACTCAGAATTGGGAGAACAACAGAAAGCGCTAGAGTATTACAGCCAGTCGCTTCCCCTGAGTCGGGCAGTAGGCGATCGCAGTGGGGAAGCTCGCACCCTAAACAACATCGGCTTAGCCTACTCAGAATTGGGAGAACAACAGAAAGCGCTAGAGTATTACAGCCAGTCGCTTCCCCTATTTCGGGCAGTAGGCGATCGCGGTGGGGAAGCTAACACCCTCGGCAATATCGGCGGTGTCTACTCAGATTTGGGAGAAAAACAGAAAGCGCTAGAGTATTACAGCCAGTCGCTTCCCCTGAGACGGGCCGTAGGTGATCGCGGTGGGGAAGCTCTCACCCTTTACAACATAGCTTCTGTCAAACGCGACCAAAATAATCTTACCGAAGGCCTCAATCACATTGAATCCTCTCTCAAAATTATCGAAAACCTCCGCACCAAAATAGCCAGCCCTGAACTCCGCAGCTCATACTTTGCCACAGTACAAAACTACTACGAACTCTACATCGATTTGTTAATGCAACTGCATAAAACTAATCCTAAATCCGGTTATGATACAAAAGCCTTAGAAGCCAGCGAACGTTCGAGGGCCCGCAGCCTCCTCGAACTTCTCCAAGAAAGTAACGCCAACATTCGGGAAGGCATTGACCCCAATTTACTGCAACAACAAGAAAAGAGCTTGCAACAGCAACTCGAAGCCATTGAAAAGCAGCGCATTGAAACAATCAGCCTCCCCAACCCCAATCAAACTAAAATCGCTGAAATCGACAAACAGCGCCTCGCACTTTTGGAACAATATCAACAAATTCAAACAAAGATTCGTAGCGCCAGCCCCCGCTACGCTGCCCTCACCCAACCCCAACCTTTAACACTCCCAGAAATTCAGCAACAGGTTCTCGATGAAAACACGATTTTATTGCAGTATTCCCTCGGCAAAAACCGCAGTTATTTGTGGGTTGTGACCTCAACAGGACTAACCAGCTATGAATTGCCAAAACAGGTTGACATTGAAACAGCAGCTAAAGACTTCCTAGAGACAATAACTAGCCCAATCCAGAGAGAAATTCCCCAACAAGTTGCCCAATCGAGTGCCAATCTGGGTCAAGTAATTTTACAGACCGCAGCAGCCCAATTAGGAAACAAACGCTTATTAATTGTTCCCGACGGCGTTCTGCACTATACCCCTTTTCAAGCTTTAACCCTTGCCCAAACCGCCGGACAAAATACCAATGTTCCCTTAATAGTCGAACATGAAATTATCACTCTGCCTTCTGCCTCAAGTCTCGCTATTCTCAGGCAAAATTACGGAGATAGAAAACCGCCTGGCCGAACTTTAGCAATTTTAGCAGATCCTGTTTTCAGTCCAGATGATGAAAGAGTCAAAGGAAAAATCACCCAAGCAACAACAGAAAAATTAGAAGCAAATAACCTCGGTTTAAATCAATCGCTTCGTGCTTCTAATCGGCAATGGCCGCCCGAACGCCTCGCATTTACCCGCCAAGAAGCCCAAACAATATCCAGCTTATTCCCCTCAGCTTCTAGCAGTCAAATACTTGATTTTGATGCCAGTCGCACTACGGCTACCGACGGCAGTTTAGCTAATTATCAAATCGTTCACTTTGCCACCCACGGCCTTGCCAACAGCAAAAATCCCGAACTGTCAGGAATTGTGATGTCGATGGTAGATGACAAGGGCAATCTTGTCAATGGTTTTTTGCGCCTCACCGATATTTTTAACTTGAAACTGGCAGCAAATTTAGTGGTTTTAAGTGCTTGTCAATCGGGAATGGGACAGAATGTTAAAGGCGAAGGAATGGTGGGATTAACAAGGGGTTTTATGTATGCAGGGGCGCAGCGGGTGGCGGTGAGTTTGTGGAATGTGGATGATGAGGGAACTTCTGTGTTAATGCAAAAGTTTTATCAGAAAATGGTGCAACAAAAGTTAGCACCGGCGGCAGCTTTGAGGGCGGCGCAGATTGAAATGATGCAGCAGGAAAAATGGAAATCTCCCTACTATTGGGCGGCTTTTACCTTGCAAGGGGAGTGGAAATGATATAATAGTTAAAGGTTCTCAGAGGTAAACCCCATGAAAATTACTCTCAAGCCTGAGCAGCAAAAATTCATAGAAGCACAAGTTACAAGTGGCAGATATCCTTCGGCGGAGGAGGTAATCGCAGCGGCATTAGAACTTTTAGCGGACAACAGCGAGCCCAAAGAGAGCAACAGCTATCACAAATGGGTAGAAAAAACGCGACCAAAAGTATCAACAGGAATAGCTCAACTCGATCGCGGTGAAGGGATTGATGGAGAAATAGTCATAGCAAGATTGCAGGAAAAATTTCGCAAAATGCGGGAGAACTAAAGATGAGTCGCTACATTGTTTCTCCAGAAGCGAGGATCGATTTAGATGAAATTTCGGATTAGTTGGCAGCTAGAAATATTGAATCTGGAGAACAGTTTGTCGAGGAGTTCAATCGAAAGTGTCGCAATTTAATTAACTTTCCTAATATGGGTCGTAGTTACGAGGAACTAGCTGCTTCTGTGCGGGGGCTTCCTCTCATGGATTACATTATTCTTTATCGGGCGATAGACAGTGGAATTGAAATTATCAGGGTGGTGAGGGGAGAACGGGATTTACCGTCGCTATTTTCTGATGAGGATGAGTGATCTCATTGGTGTCAACTTAACGTAAAACCTAGTCACAGACTGCTTTTGACTATTAAACTTAGATCCCCCCTAGCCCCCCTTAAAAAGGGGGGGACAAGATTCTTCTCAAAGTCCCCCTTCTTAAGGGGGATTTATACCAATTTTTTATGAGGTTGCATAGAATCCGATCCCCCCTAGCCCCCCTTAATAAGGGGGGGACAAGATTCTTCTCAAAGTCCCCCTTCTTAAGGGGGATTTAGGGGAATCTAGACTAAGCTAAAAGCGAGATTGATCAAGGGTTTGAGTCTTAAGTTGACACCTATGGGCACTGCCGTGTCCTCTATATCATTCCGATGCAACCGGAAACGATATGACTAACGGTTAAAGTGTTTGCCAAATGTAAGGTGCGCTTAGGAACGGGCATCTTGCCCGTTCCACAAAGAATGAGTTTTTTTGTGGGGTGGGCCGGAGAGCCCGCCCATAAAAGGGTTTATCGCCCGCTAGCTAAAGCCTCCCGCAATTTCCGGTCCCGCGATTTGTCCCGAAGTTCGGGAGTCGCCATCCGCAACACAAAATCCAGCAACCAAGGCGCAATTCGGTGACACCAAACTGCTAGATGACTTTGCCATCCTACCAAGATTTCCGGCGCATCTTTCTGCAATCCTGCGACAAGTGCTAGGGCAACTTTTTCGGGAGTTGTGGGCACTACCCAGCGGAATTGCTCCAAGTCTCGCACCATGTCGGTATCTGTTAGAGATGGCAGCAAAGCTGTGACTCGAACATTGTACTGAGTTAACTCACTACGCAAAGCTTGGGTGAATCCCAAAATGGCAAACTTGGTAGCAGAATAAGTTGCCATTGTGGGAGCGGCAATTTTGCCCATTAAGCTGGAAACATTGACGATTGTTCCCTCTTTTTGAGTCGCCATTCGCCGAGCTATCAAGCGGGTAATTGTGTAGGTTCCGAGCAAGTTTAAGGCGATTTCTTCCTCGATTAACGGCAGCGGCGAACGCAAGAAAGATGCTTGGTGGGCGACGCCTGCACAGTTGACTAGGAGGTGAATCGGGCCGCAATCTCGCCAAGCTTGGGCGATCGCAATATTCACCGCAACTGACTGAGTTAAATCCAAAGCTAACGGCACTACTTCTGTGCCCAAAACATCGATTTCCTCTGCCAGTTCAATTAATTGCCGGCGGTTGCGCGCCACAATCAACAAACGTTTGACTCCTTGTCTCGCTAATTCCAGGGCGATCGATCGCCCAATTCCGCGCGAAGCTCCTGTAACAAGAGCTGTTTTTCCTTGAAGTTGCATAGATTAAACCTTTTGGTAGATGCTCACCGCGGCACGGAGTTATGAGTTGTGAGTTGTGAATTATTAGTTATGAGTTGAATGTTTTGGCGGTAACAACTCATAATTCATAATTGTTGAAAAGGCTATCTTGTTTCGATAGACCTCATTTACTTGTGGGGTTAACTCAAAACTAAAAACTTTTGAATCGCTAACGTGCGCGTGAGCTGAACTAAACTTTTGGTTTGCCAGAAATCAGTTAATTATCTGGTCTTTTAACCTCATGCCAGCAGACAAAGCTGAGATGGGCAAACCTAGTCAGAAATCCTTGCCAAGCGGGCTTTATTACCGCTTTTATTCAGTTCGCGGAGGCGGACTTAGCCTGTGTAGCCGCGAATAAACTGGCCGGGGATTGGTGATCCGCGAATTTGTCATTTACCGGGGTTGGAGAACCCCTCTTTCTTCAGTCCGTGAAGGCGGATTTTGCCTGTGTAGCGGCGAGTAAAGTGGCCGGGAATATTCGCCGGGATTGGTTATTCGCCAGGGCTTAATTACCCCTCTTTTTTTAGTCCGCAGAGGCAGACGATATCCTGTGCAACCGCGACTTACAATCGCCGGGGATTCGTGCGAATTGGCACAGGATAATTGAGCAATGCAGATTATCAATTCCACACCTCCTAGATATGAGAATTTCCTATCTACACACACCTTAACAACTTGACAGAGAAGCGGCAACAATTTTTAATAAATCTTCCGCAACACTTCTTTACAATTTTCTCAGACTGCCGATTTCCAAGTGCCGTGAAAGCCCAAAGGTATGACACCGGGCAATTCTAGCTTGCAAACAGGTTCGCGATCAAGCCCTTCGCTGTCAAATATCCAGACTTCGCTGCTGTCAGAATTGCCGTCATAAATAACTGTTACTATCCAACCTCTTTCCGAGGAAATATCTGGAACGTAGATGGGCTCAGCAGGATAGCGATTTTCGCCACAGTCGGCAATTGTGAGATTGCGGCTTTGCGTGTCGAAACTGGCGATCGCACCGTAACGTTCCGGTACAATATCAACGTCAGGCCGATACATTGCCAGATAGATATATCGTGAGTCTTGCCCTACTTCGGCAGCAGGTACGATCGGAAACTCACAAGGTTTATCCAACAATTCTTCTATTCCTGTCACTTTCGCCGTCAGAGGATTGAGATGCACTCGGCAAAGAGTACCCTCCGCATCGGTGCTAGTTTCACCAGTCGGTACTTCTTTCAGTCGCTGATTAGTTTGAAAGTCAGCGAAGCGCACAAAATCTACCGCCACCGAACCATCTTCCTTCACAAAACCGTTAGCAAAATGCCACTGGAACCAAGGTTCTGTTTCGCCGCGACTAACTAAAGAGAGAGTTTCTGAGTCAAAAACTAATATCTGAGTACCTAACTCCGGTTTCCACTTAAAGGACTCGCTATAACTGCTAATTCCTGTTAACAATGGCAAAAAATTGACTTGCACCGGCGGGATAAAAAATATCAGATACTTTTCCGCAAAAACAAAATCGTGGAGCGCGTAAATTCCATCTAAAGCAACTGTTGATTGTTGCACGATTTTTCCAGTAAAATCGCTTTTATACAGATTCAACTTTGTAGTCGCACCGTTGGTAATTCCAAAGTTGAAAATATTGCCAGTAATCGGGTCGCGCTTGCAGTGAGCAGAATAAACAAATTTACTATCTAAACTGCCTAAATCGTCGGTTCCCTGAGTTTCCAGGGTTTGCAAATCGAGGCGGTGAGGCGGGCCACCTTCCCACAATGCCAAAAGGCGATCGGGCAAAGCTAAAACAGAAGTATTGGCAGCATTTTTAACAGTTTTAGTCCACCGCAACCACACAGGGCCCGGTGCTGTCATGCCATAATTACTGTAGAGAAATTTATCAGCTTTTTCTTCAGCTAGATATCCCTCTGTTTTCACGTAGCGATAAACAGCCGTAGCACCGACATCGGTAAAATGTACTGCCAAAATTGCACCGTCGCCATCAAACCAGTGTCCCGCAGCAACACCGCCGCGTTCCAAACGTCCGGGCCCGTTGCGATAGAGAGTGCCGCGCAATCCTGCGGGAATTTTACCGCTTTTAACGGATAACTGAGTCAGCGGAAATTCCGCAGCCGGACGGGCTAAAGCTTGAGCCCAGGATTTTTTAGCTGAGATTTTAGTGTCTGTTTTCATTTGAAACTGGCAATTTTCAACTGATATTGCAGAAATTTTCCTTTACAATTATAGCAAAAATCATCTATAACAGTGTTCGCGTGATCCATTCATCAAGGAATTAACAATTCCTCAATCCCCCAATCCCCTAATCTAAAATCTAAAATCTAAAATCTCAACCTGTACCTCACTTAATCGAACAAGGGTATAACACCTATGACTCTCCGCCGCCGTGCTCTGCTGACAACTTTTGGGCTGACTGCTGTTGGTACTCAGCTTTTGCCGTTAGCGAAGCCCTCGAATAGGATCGCGCAAACCAACCTATCTCCCAAAAATGCGATCGTGAAGCCGCGCCGCCTGCAAGTTGGCGATACTGTAGCTTTAATCAATCCTGCCGCTTTCAACTACGAAAAAGAAGTGCAGCCATTTTTTAAAGTTATGGAAAAGCTGGGTTTAAAAGTTAAATTGGGAGAGCATTTTTACGATCGCTACGGCTATTTAGCCGGCAAGGATGCCGATCGCGCCGCCGATGTCAACGCAGCCTTTGCCGATGACTCAGTGCGAGCTATTTTTACCGGGATGGGCGGCTGGGGCTGTGCTCGGATATTGCCCCTCCTAGATTACAATATTATCGGCAACAATCACAAAATTATTATGGGATTTAGCGATATTACGGCGCTGTTATTGGCGATTTATGCTAAAACTAATAGAGTTACTTTTCACGGCCCTTTAGGTGCGTCAACTTGGAGCCCCTTTACAGTAGATTACGTCAAAAAAGTTTTGTTTGACGGAAGTTCTGTGACGATGCAAAACTCCAAAAGTGTGCAAGTTCAAACAATCGGGCGTGGCACAGCTAGGGGCACACTAATCGGCGGCAATTTATCAGTAATCGCAGCAATGGTGGGTTCTGCATATTTACCGCAGTGGGAAAATAGTATTTTGTTTGTCGAGGAAGTTGGCGAAGAAGTTTATCGCATCGATAGAATGTTGACGCAGCTTAAATTAGCGGGCATTCTTGATAAAATATCAGGTTTTATTTTCGGACAGTGTACCAAGTGCGAAGCTGAAAAACCCCAAGAGTCCCTAACCTTACCTCAAGTCTTGTCCGACCACATTCGCCCTTTGAAGATTCCCGCGTGGTATGGTTCAATGGTCGGACACATCCGGGAACAGTTCACTTTGCCGATCGGTCAAGAAGTCGAAATCGACGCTGACTCTGGTACAATTAAATTGTTAGAATCTGCTGTCAGCTAAATCTTAAACTCTTCTGGATATTCGCTCGGCTCTTCCTCCGGTTCTGCATAACCGCGCAGAGCCTGGTAATGAAAAAATTAAACATACAATTAGAACGATCGTGAAAAACCGACAATTCATCAAACCGCTAGCAGCAATTATCTTAGCAATAATTTGCCTGTTGCCGCTTAATGCCTGTGCAGCAGCAGAAGCAAGTAAAACCGCCAACAGCGACACCATTTATCAGCAGCGAACAGTCCACAATCCCGACGGAATTGGCAAATTTTACATGGATCGAGAAATTGCCCAAGTCATGGGATATCAAGGCGCTAGTTGGCTAGAAAGACCGTCTCGCGGCATGGAAGAAAAATCAGCTCGATTAGTCAACAATCTCGATTTAAAACCAACCGATATTGTAGCAGACATTGGAGCGGGAACGGGATATTTTAGCTTTCGCATCGCTCCCTTAGTTCCAGAAGGAAAGGTTTTAGCAGTTGACGTGCAGCCGGAAATGATTAATTTTATTAAATTGAATAAACAAGAAAAAAATATCGCTAACGTTGAGCCAGTTTTGGGCAGTATCGACAATCCGAATTTACCGGAAAACAGCGTAGATTTAGTTGTGATGGTGGATGCTTATCACGAGTTTGCATACCCCAGAGAAATGATGCAAGGAATTGTGAAAGCGCTCAAACCGGGAGGCCGCACGGTATCGATCGAGTATCGCGGCGAAAACCCGTTGATTCCCATTAAAGGTTTGCACAAAATGACGCAGAAGCAGGTGAAAAAAGAAATGGCCGCCGTCGGTTTAGTATGGAAAGAGACAAAAGATATGTTGCCCCAGCAGCATTTGATGGTGTTTGAGAAAAAATCTCAAATTTAGCAGCCAAATAGAGCGATTATCTACCATTTTTACTGAGTTTTGTCAAGGTACAAAAGACGTATTTTTGAGGCGCGCAGGCGCTTGGTCAAAAATTCTAAGCCTTAAGTAACCATTAAGAGAGACATTTTACTAAAAATACCATTTACAATTAAAAATTGATAACCCAGAGGCGCTTCCTTCATTTTTCAAGCGAAGAAGTGTCGCTATTAAGAAGTACCAGCGTGAACATTCCAAGTTCCATCCTCACCATGCTCGCCGGCATCGGAGTGACTCTGATCAGTCTCTGGTACGGGCAGAATCACGGTTTGATGCCGATCGCCGCCTCTGACGAAGCATCCGACATAGACGCACTTTTCAATACAATGATGACCATTTCCACTGGACTATTTATCATGGTCCAGGGAATTCTCATCGTTGCTGCAATTAAATATCGCCGCCGTCAAGGAGACAACACAGACGGGCCGCCTTGGCATGACAACTTTCCCTTAGAAATTCTTTGGACAGCCGTGCCAGCGGTGATTATTTTAGGAATCGGAGTCTACAGTTTTGAGATTTACAACTCAATGGGAGGCCTCGATCCGATGGGCAATCATGACCACGGCACGATGCAAGCGCACTCTAAAATGCGGGGAAGTGCGATCGCAGCCACACTCTCAGATACACCCCAAAACGCCCCTCAAATTCCGTCTAGAAAACTTGTTGCTCTAGGCGTCGGCGCTTCCCCAGAAAATGAAGACAAACCAGCAGACTTAGTTGTAAATGTCACAGGTTTGCAGTACGCCTGGATTTTTAGCTATCCAGAAAGCGGCGTTAGTTCTGGCGAACTGCATATGCCAGCAAACCGCGACGTACAGCTAAATATCTCAGCTCAAGACGTGCTGCACGCATTTTGGCTGCCGGAATTTCGCCTCAAACAAGATGCAATTCCCGGTCGGCCGAGCGAACTGAGATTTACACCAACTAAAACCGGCGAATACCGGGTTGTTTGTGCTGAATTGTGCGGCGCTTATCACGGAGCGATGAAAGCTGTAGCAGTCGTTCACACGCCCGAAGAATTTGACACTTGGCTGCAAAGCCAGCAAGTTGCTAGCAGTCAAAACTTAGAGCAAGCAGTTGCAGTCAATCCTGGGGAATTGTCAGACGGAGAATTTTTGGCTCCCTACGTCAGGGAAATAAAAATTAATTCCGAAGCCCTAGAACAACTTCACCCAACTCATCACTAAAAATAGTCATTAGTTCTGGCCACTGGGTATTTTATCCTGAGCTAATAACTAATGACTAATAACTAATGACTAATAACTATGACACAAGCACAGTTCCAAGAAAGTGCAAACACTGAGGCTCGCGGAACAGCGCCCGCCGATAGACATTGGCGCGACTACTTCACTTTTAATACCGACCACAAAGTCATCGGTATTCAATACCTGGTAACAACATTTATTTTCTATTTAATCGGCGGCGTGATGGCAACTTTGGTGCGAACAGAACTCGCCACCCCCGACTCCGATTTTGTCACCCCCGAACTCTACAACAGTTTATTTACTGTTCACGCGACGGTGATGATATTCCTGTGGATCGTACCCGCCGGAGCCGGATTTGCTAACTTTTTGATCCCCTTAATGATTGGGGCAAAAGACATGGCATTTCCCAGGCTAAATGCCGTTGCCTTTTGGATGATTCCCGTAGGCGGCGTGTTGCTGTTGAGCAGTTTTTTGGTAGGAGCTCCGCAAGCGGGTTGGACATCCTATCCGCCTTTGAGCTTAGTTACTGCTCAAGCCGGAGAAGAAATTTGGATTCTCAGCGTTTTGATTCTGGGAACTTCTTCGATTTTGGGGGCGGTAAATTTTGCCATTACCATCTTTACGATGCGCGTTCCCAGCATGGGTCTCAATGATATGCCCTTGTTTTGCTGGGCGATGATTGCGACTTCAGCGTTGACTTTGATTGCTACTCCAGTCTTAGCCGCAGCTTTAATTTTGTTGTCGTTTGACTTGTTAGCAGGAACGGCATTTTTTAACCCGACCGGCAACGGCGATCCCATCGTCTACCAGCATTTATTCTGGTTTTATTCGCACCCGGCAGTTTACATTATGATTATGCCCTTTTTCGGGGTAATTTCAGAAGTTTTGCCGGTGCATTCCCGGAAGCCAATTTTTGGTTATTTGGCGATCGCATATTCCAGTCTCGCCATCAGCTTTTTGGGCTTGATCGTGTGGGCGCACCATATGTTTACCAGCGGCACTCCCGGCTGGCTGCGGATGTTTTTTATGATCACCACTATGATCATCGCCGTACCAACAGGGATTAAAATATTTAGCTGGTTGGCAACTATTTGGGGAGGCAAACTCCGGCTTGTCAGCGCGATGCTATTTGGCATGGGTTTTATCTCAACATTTGTGCTCGGCGGCATCACCGGGATCATGGTAGCTTCCGTACCTTTCGACATTCACGTTCACGACACTTATTTTGTCGTCGCTCACCTACACTACGTGCTGTTTGGCGGCTCAGTGTTTGGCATTTACGCTGCTTTTTACCACTGGTTCCCCAAAATGACGGGGCGGATGATTAATGAATTTTGGGGTAGAGTTCACTTTGTTTTAACCTATGTTGGCTTTACTGTAACTTTCCTGCCGATGCACGCTTTGGGGATGCAAGGAATGCCCCGGCGCGTGGCAATGTACGACCCGAAATTTACCACAATTAATGTGATTTGTACTGTCGGTGCTTATATGCTGGCAGTGTCTACAATCCCGTTTATCATTAATGTGATTTGGAGCTGGAGGTACGGCCCGAAAGCAGGTGACAATCCTTGGCAAGCTTTGAGTTTGGAATGGATGACGACTTCGCCGCCCCCCATCGAAAATTTTGAAGGAGTGCCGGTATTGGCAACGGGGCCTTACGATTACGGCATGGAAAAAATTCAGAATACAGGGGAACGTCTCAGACTCAAGCTGAGGGAAAATGCCACCCGCAACGCCCAGAAAACAGGTATTCCTATTGCGGAGGCTCAAGCTTCAACTTTCTTTGGCGGTACTGCCACTTTGGTAGCTCCTGAATCAGAGATAAATGTTGATTCTCCTGCTGATGAAAGTCAAGATGGCGAATAGTTATTAGTCATCAGTCATCAGTCATTGTTGACTGTTGACTGTTGACTGTTGACTGTTAACTAATGCCAATTGACAACTGACAACTGACTTCTTCATTAACAATTTCTTATGCAAATTCCAGCGATCGATCCGGCAAAAACAGCCCTGAATTACCACCACGAGGGCGAAGTAGAAGCACATGGTGTCGAGCATCCCGACCACCGAATGTTAGGTGTAATTGTGTTCCTGTGCGCTGAAGGCATGATATTTTTCGGTATGTTTGCGGCCTATTTGATTTATCGGGCGATGGCTCCCGCGTGGCCTCCTGAAGGTACGCCGGGGCGAGAGTTATTGCTGCCGGGAATTAACACGGTAATTCTGATTGCTAGCAGTTTCGTGATTCACAATGCTGATACTGCAATCAAAAAGAATGATGCCACCGGAATGCGGAATTGGTTGCTCGTAACTATTGCTATGGGCGCAGTTTTCTTGGCAGGTCAGGTTTACGAGTACACTCATTTAGAGTTTGGCTTGACGACGAATTTGTATGCCAGTTGCTTTTACGTTTTGACTGCTTTTCACGGCTTGCACGTTACGTTTGGAGTGCTGCTGATGGCCGGTGTGGTGTGGCGATCGCGCGTGCAAGGTCACTATTCTAGCGAGCACCACTTCGGCATCGAAGCGACTGAAATTTACTGGCACTTTGTCGATGTGATTTGGATTGTTTTGTTTCTGTTACTGTATATTTTGTGATCCCAGAGGCTTTTGGGCTTCTGCCACAAGAGATTTGTATGACCCCCTATTGGGGGTTTTTTTATTGTTTGGAGAGTGCGATCGCCTTTCATTCACATCCTCAAAGCCGATCGCGCTAAACTAAAAGTAGCAATTCTCCTATCCAGCAGCATTGAGAAAATTATGCAGTGCGAATTGTGCGATCGACAAATGGAAGCATTAACCGCCCATCACCTCATCCCCAAACAAAACACCAAGCGGAAAAACGAAGATCCAAGCCCGACAATCGACATTTGCTCAGCCTGTCACCGCCAGATTCACTCTCTATTTGACAACAAACACCTCGCCCAAGAGCTCAATACCCTGGAAAAGCTCAAAAATAACCCAGAACTCCAGAAATTTGTCTCTTGGATTAAGAAACAAAAAACCGACAAACGCATTCAAGTACGCGGCAAAAAAGCTCGATCGTAGGGAGCGAGCTTAGATATATAGTCTTGGACGCAGTTACTGTCTGAAACCCGGTTATTCATAAATTTTTCGTTTTTCAAACCAAAATTTTACATAGCAACCCGGTTTGTTTGCGTAAATCCTAGTATAGTGATTTACTTATTGGTAACAAGCTGCCAACTATTATTATGAACCTCACCTCCCTCGAACTCGCAAAAGACCGAGCGCGCATCTTTAAAAACTACCTCCAAATGGAAATAGATGCCCAAGCTAACATAAACAAACTAGCTTTTTTAGACCGGGGCATTGAAAAATCCCTTTACCAACAAGAAATTAAAAACTATCCCGATTATCTCAAACAGAAACCCGACGGCTTAAAAGTAATTAGCTCTCTTCCCGGCCCCAATAATCCCCTCAAACCTACCCCGTTTCCCAGCCTGGGAGAACTACCTCAAATTAACTCTCAAGCTTTAAATTTTTTGCACGCAGATATTAAGGAAGCCTGCGTTTGTATTGGTACTTTTGTAGACGGCAAAATTCAGTCACAGTGGCTGGGAAAAAACGCGCTTACCAATGCTGAACAGTGGAGTGCCACTAAAATTATCGCACTCCTTAATATCGTCAGTCAAATAAATAGCAAATATCCCGACTGCGACATTGACAACTGCGTTGTTAGAGATGGCAACGGGCTAAGACACGATTTTTACTTTTACGATGTAGCAAAAGACATGATTAGCTATGCCTCAAATATAGCAAGTTCAAACTCCTTAGCTGCAATGTTCAAACGCTTCGATACTCGCATAGGATTAGAGCAATGGCTGAAGAGCGCTACTGGCAATAATGACCTAATTTTTCGCGGCGATTACGGCGAAAATCCTTATCACAACAACCCCAAAATCTTTGATCTCACCAAAAAACAAGTGCTGCTAAGTGCGGCATTAAACAGTACCAAACAAAGTAATACCGTATCTGCTTATGATTTAACCAGGCTGATTTCCATGTTAGGATGGCACTTCCACATCGAACAGCGATCGCGCATGAAAGCATCTCAGTGGAACAGCTTAGAAAGCATTGTCAGAGCAATGGGACATGACAGCGCTCGATATGTAGATGTAGCAATTAAAACTTTGGGGATGGATAGCCTGATCACTTCTCCAGTAATTATCTCAAAATTGGGTTACGGACTCAGCTCGATCAGGGGAACCCTAGAAACAGTTTATGTGGCTTTAGTGCGGTTTGTTGACGAACGGCCGAAGGCGGCGGGAAAGCCGGCCAAACTCAGAACTTTAGCCATGAGTTTGCGGGCAGAAAAACCTGTAGGCGGTTCTACCAGTGTCGATCGCTTGGCGATCGAACTCGACGCCAGATTTTGCGCCGAAGTCACGGAAATTCTCCGCCGATTGTTTGCGGAAGAATTTTAAACGAGGGCGATCGACTAATTAGAAAGTCGGTGAAACTTGCGGTAAAGCATCTTATCTAACGGCTTTCCTCCCCGCAAATGTTGCTCAGTTATTGCCGCAACTTCTTCAGGGCAAACGGCATTGTACCAAACCTCTTCTGGCAGCACCAACACCATCGGCCCGTTGCCGCACTGTCCCAAACAACTGCTAGCAACAACTTCAACTTCTGAGGGCGACAATTTCTGAAAAGCTGCCAGTACCTTTGCTGAATTTTGCTTGCGACAAGTGCGGTTTTGGCAAACAAGAACTTGCCTAGAAGATTCTTTGATTTTCATATTTTTTACTTGACACTCTGCTACATATATGCTATTTTTTTATCATGGGAATAGGTGCGCGCATATATGCCCAGATTTTATGCCCAGATTTTATATATGTCCAGATTTTAAGGTGCGCCGCAGCGCACCCTACGGTTAATCTGGTGACAAACCTTTGGAAGCCAACCATTGTCGATCGAACAAACGCGACTGATACCGAGCCCCGCCGTCGCAGAGTACCGTAACAATCGTATGTCCAGGCCCCATTTGCTTCGCCAAAGCCACAGCCGCCCCCACATTAATCCCCACAGAACCGCCCATAAACAGCCCTTCTTTCCTCAGCAGTTGGTAAATCACGCGGACAGCTTCAGTATCGTCAATTTGAATGGCGTCGTCTACCGGGGCATTCTCCATATTTGCAGTGACGCGAGTGGTGCCAATTCCCTCAGTAATCGAACTACCTTCAGTCTTAATTTCCCCAGTTTTGAAATAACTGTAAAGCCCGCTGCCCATCGGGTCTGCCAACACAATTCTCACAGCAGAATTTTTTTCTTTCAAAAACATTCCTACACCAGCAAAAGTGCCGCCGGTACCAGTAGCTGTTACCCAAGCATCAATTTTACCGTCTGTTTGTTCCCAAATTTCCGGGCCCGTTGTCTCGTAATGAGCTCGGCGATTGGCTAAATTATCAAACTGATTTGCCCAGACTGCATTCTCCATTTCCGCAGCCAATCTGCCCGACAATTTGACATAATTATTCGGGTCTTTGTAAGGAACCGCGGGAACAGTCCGAACTTCAGCGCCCAAGGTTTTCAAAGCATCGATTTTTTCTTGAGATTGGTTATCGGGAATCACAATCATACATTTGTAACCTTTAGCGTTGCAAATGTGAGCCAAACCGATGCCAGTATTGCCCGCAGTGCCTTCAACAACGGTGCCGCCCGGTTTCAGCAAGCCTTTTTCTTCTGCGTCTTTGATGATGTATAAAGCGGCCCTATCTTTAACGGAACCGCCGGGATTGAGAAACTCTGCTTTACCGAGAATTTCGCAGCCTGTTTCATCGCTGAAGCTGTTTAAGCGAATTAGTGGTGTGTTACCGATTGTGCCTACAAAGCCGTTTTTAATATCCATATTTTTTGCGTGTTTACATCCTATTATTAATTTTTACAAGAAGTTGATATTTATTGCTACCACTTTTACCAAATCTTGCTCATATTGAGTACGAATCCCGGCAAAACGGGGTCGCCGCTAACTGTAGCCGGATTCTCTAAACATTCCTCTGGTAAACCAGGACGGTAAATATAAACTCGGCGATTTTTGCGGTCAATTAACCAGCCTAACTGCACTCCTGGTTCTCTCATATATTCTTGCATTTTTTCTTGCAATGGCTTGAGATTGTCAGAAGCCGACCTGAGTTCTACTACAAAATCCGGGCAAATCGGGGCAAATTTTTGCTTTTGTTCTAGTGACAAAGCATTCCATCTTGCCAATTTTATCCAAGCAGCATCCGGCGACTTTTGGGCACCTGTTGACAGAGTAAATCCTGTACTCGAAGTAAACGCTAAACCAGTACCATTTTGTTCTGCCCAAACCCACAGTGGCCCAAATATATTACCTTCTCGGTTTCCCGTCTCCGAACCAGTAGGAGGCATAATTAGCAATTCTCCCGATTTGTTGCGTTCAATTCGTAACTCACTATTGATTTGACAGAACTCGAAAAACTGGTCATCTGTCATTTGCAATTCTGGTGGTATTCGCAACACGATTGTTGATGTCAACATAATTGATTTCCTCGATCGTTGCTCCTATACTAAGCTTACCAAATCTTGCTCATATTGAGTACAAATCCCGGCAAAACGGGGTCGCCGCTAACGGTAGCCGGATTCTCCAAACATTCCTCTGGCAAACCAGGACGGTAAATATAAACGCGGCGATTTTTGCGGTCAATTAACCAGCCTAACTGCACTCCGGGTTCTCTCATATATTCTTGCATTTTTTCTTGCAATGGCTTGAGATTGTCAGAAGCAGACCTGAGTTCTACTACAAAATCAGGGCAAATAGGTGGGAATTTATCTTGCTGTTCTGGTGACAAAGTATTCCACCGTTCCAGTTTAATCCACGAGGCATCTGGAGACCTGTCACCCATTGAAAGCTTAAATCCCGTACTGGAGTCAAAACACATACCTGTTCCATCTTGGCGAGCCCAAATATACAACTCTCCAAAAACGCTACCGCTGCGATTTCCTGTTGTTCCACCAGTAGGGGGCATAATTAGCAATTCTCCCGATTTGTTGCGTTCAATGCGTAATTCACTATTGATTTGACAGAACTCGAAAAACTCGTCTTCTGTCATTTGCAATTTGGGCGGTATTCGCAACACAATTGTTGATGACAGCATTTAGCCTTTCCTCCACTTTAAATTGTTCAGACAAAATTGCACAATTTCTTTGTTTGTAGTTAGGACTTTAGTCCTCAAAAATCCGGATTAAGGACTCAAGTCCTAACTATAAGCTGGTGTGGGATCAATTCCGGTTTATCGGAATGATTAAACCGCAGAGGGCACAGAGGACACAGAGAAAGAGAAGAGAGAGATAATAATTCCGAGGTCAACGGATTTGATATGACGCGCGAATTATAGAGGTAAGGTGCTCTGCGGGCACCTTACATAATTAGGTTCTGCGTCCAGGAATGTTAAACCTATTTATTCGGCTGAGGAGTCATCCGCAAATAAGGCTTAATCGGCGTATAACCTTTAGGAAATTTCTCTTCCAACTCTTTCGGGTCGGTAATCGAAGGTACGATGACGCAATCGTCGCCGTCTTTCCAATCAACCGGAGTCGCAACGCTGTATTTGTCTGTAAGTTGCAAGGAATCAATTACTCGCAAAATTTCATTAAAATTCCGACCCGTGCTCGCCGGATAAGTAATGCTCAAACGCAATTTCTTTTCCGGATCAATCACAAAAACTGTGCGGATTGTTAAGTTGTTCAGCGAGTTGGGATGGATCATGTCGTAAATGTCGGATACTTTACGATCGCCATCTGCTAAAATCGGATAATTGAGGGTGACATTTTGAGTTTCCTCAATATCTTTAATCCAGCCCATGTGAGAATCCACATCATCGACGCTGAGGGCAATGGTTTTGACGCCCCGCTTTTCAAATTCAGACTTTAGACGGGCCACTGCACCGAGTTCTGTGGTGCACACTGGAGTATAGTCTTTCGGGTGGGAAAACAACACGACCCAGCTATCGCCAGCCCAGTCGTAGAAATTGATTTCCCCTTCAGACGAAGCTTGAGTAAAGTTGGGAACTGTATCGCCTAATCGCAGAGTCATAACTGATTTCCTCTAAATTTATTTAAGGACTGCTCCTTATCATGCCATAATTGCCCGGTTTCTCGATCGAGCTGTAAAGGATTCTAAACTTTTGGGTCGATCGATCGGCAATTCCACTACTGTAATGTATGTGTGGCTTATACCGCTAAATTTTCTTGCTATGCTTTACTTTTTGCTTAAGGCAATACAGCCTATTTTAGTCCCGCTGTGTTTTGTGTCCGCTTGGGGCTTAGTTTTTTTGTTGTGTTTGAGTGTCGGGCGTACAGTCACCGACTCCCTGCGTCGAGCTCAGCGGATGCACCAAATCCCTTGTGCTAACTGCGTATTTTTCACCGGTGACTACCACCTCAAGTGTCCCGTTCAGCCTACAATAGCTTTATCTGAAGATGCGATCGACTGTCCTGATTATCGATCGCATTCGGGAATTTACGGTTAAAAAATCCGCTCGACGCTTTACATATTTCTTAACATCTCTGGCTCTTTCAATTAAACTTAAGTTGTGGTAAAGAGATTTTCAGGAGAGGGGAAAGAATGCTAATTCAAAAGCTAAATGCCTGCGAGGAGTTTATTGCTGGCGACGGTACTCAACTGCGAGAATTATTGCATCCAGACAAACAAGCTGTGGATTTGCGTTACAGTTTAGCCCATGCCACTTTGCCAGTGGGGCAAACTTCTGCACTGCACTCCCTGACAACTTCTGAAGTTTATTACATCCTCAGCGGCGTTGGAGAAATGCACATCGACGACGAAAATAAATTCGTGGAAGCCGGAGATGCAGTTTATATTCCCCCAAACGCCAAGCAGTTTATTTACAACTGTGGCACAGAGCCCCTAATATTTATTTGTATCGTCGATCCCGCGTGGCGAAAGGAAGACGAGACAATTTTCCAGTAATTTTCTAGTTTTTATCCTTGTATGCTCGTTACCAGGCTCTGCCCGGTAACGCATATATAGAGGCTCTGCCTTTACTGAGAAAACATCATCAACCGAAAATCTCTTTTAACAACAACAGCACCCAGCCATATGTACCGAGTGATTTCCTCTTTTTTCAACTTCGATGTGGAGTTGCAATAATCCTCGGATTCAGTTGCATTGCTCCCCTCTAATTAGTTGAGGAAGTATCAGCTTTGTTGGTGGGTGCTGCTATTGTTTTTTGATGAGACAGATGTGAGATTAAACAGCGTTTTTACTCCTTAGATTCTATTGTGAACTTCGCTGTGGTATCTAGAGGTTGTATCTGTCAGAGAAGCTTTTTGTTCGCTTCATATTATTAATTTAGCACCTTCTTTTAGAAGCGCAAGTACCTGCAACTAAACTTTACATTTTTAGAAGTAACTGCGGATAATTATGAATTTAAATTAAGCATTGAGCTTTCTAGCTGCTCAGCTAAAATAGTAGAGTTCGGCTGTGCTTGCTGCTGCGAGAAACGGCATAATGTGTGTATGAAAACAACCAAACTCATCAAACTGTGCGCCTTATCGCTCAGTATCTTTCTGCTGTGTAGCAGTGTAGCGGCTGCTCCAACGACGGCGAACCCTCAACCTGGGCAGACTTACACTAACCAAGAGATTCTGCAACAGTTGGTGAAGGCAAAAGTCGTGTATCTGGGTGAAACCCACGATAGCGCGGAAGATCACCAAGCTCAACTGGCGATTATCCGAGAAATGCAGCGACAAAATCGGAAAATTGCGATCGCAATGGAAATGTTTCAGCGTCCCTTTCAAAGTGCGATCGACAACTACTTAGCAGGTAAACTGACTGAAGAGCAATTAGTCGAGCAAACAGAGTACGATCGCAGATGGCGCTTTCCCTGGGAATCTTACGCCCCCATTTTGCGGTTTGCCAAAGAAAATCAACTACCCGTCCTCGCCTTAAATACACCATCCGAAGTAACGAGAAAAGTTGCCACTCAAGGTTTAGAAAGCCTCACAGCCGAGGAAAAAAAGCACATTCCCCCAATATCCGAAATTCGCACCGACAACGCCGAATATCGGCAACTGCTGCTAGAAGTTTACCAGCAACACCAAAAGGCAGCACAGGGAAATAGTACGGCTTTTGAAAGATTTTTGCAAGCCCAAGTTTTGTGGGACGAAACTATGGCGGAAAAAATAGCTGAATTTGTCAAAGCCAACCCCGACTATCAAGTTGTGGTGTTGGCGGGGAAAGGACACATTATTTACGGTTACGGCATTCCCAGTCGCGTCGAGAGGCGTTTAGGAGTCGGGAATGTAAAAATGCGATCTGTTTTACTCAATTCCAGTGACAATCCTGTTTTGTCGGCAGATAGACCCATTGCTGACTTTGTTTGGAATCACTCGAAATAGTACAATTATACGCAAAAACAATAAGCAGGAAAAAAATCAATGACAAACCGACCAAAAATACTGGCATTTGCCGGGAGTACCCGCGAAGGATCATATAACAAACTGCTGGTAAAAGTTGCGGCGGCTGGGGCTAGTGCGGCGGGCGCAGAAGTTACTTATGTAGATTTGCGCGATTTGCCGCTGCCGCTATTTGACGAAGATTTAGAAGCAAAAGAGGGAATGCCAGAAAATGCTCGCCAATTGAAGGAATTGATGGTAGCGCATGACGGGTTTTTGATAGCTTCCCCTGAGTATAACAGTTCAATTACGCCTGTGTTGAAAAATGCGATCGATTGGGTATCGCGCCCAGCACCTGGTGAACCGGGATTGGTGGCATTTACTGGCAAAGTAGCGGTAATTATGAGTGCTTCCCCAGGCGGAATGGGCGGTTTGCGGGGATTGGTGCATTTGCGATCGATCCTGGGGAATATTAACGTATTGGTACTCCCCGATCAGAAAGCAATTCCCCAAGCTTTTGAAGCATTTAATACTGACGGTACGATGAAAGATCCCAAACAGCAGGACGCTGTTGAAAATCTCGGTGCTAAGTTGTCTAATGTGCTGTCGAAATTAATCGCCTGAAGCAATAAATTCATTTTGCAGTAGGGACACAGCAATGTTGTGTCCCTAATCCTAGTATCTGTTATTTTGCTGGCTGCATCAAGTGCGATTCATAGAATAAAAGCCTTGAAACGGCATTGTTAAAATGCCCAAAATCCGACTAATTTCATTAATAAAAAAGTCTCGCTTGTCAATGAAAATTGTACTGTTACTCAATTTAAGAAACTTCCAATCAGTACCCGTAGTAACAGCCCCATAAATGCTTTCAATTTGCTCTCCGCTGCGCTGATTAAATAATTGGGCGGCTACCATTTCTGCAATACACGGGCCTAAACCGGATTTAATACTTTCATTCTTAGCCTCTGTGAGAGTAATTACGGGGGCGCGAATTTCATAGGAATCCTTCGATGCAGTGAGAATATAATCGCAATACCCGTTTAAGCCCGCTTCTACATCTACATTGAATTCTGAACCAGAGAAAAAACCAACTTGAAAATTAAATTGCCGCCTGACTTCCAATAATATTGGAGCAATAATTAATTCAGCGCGAGCCTTTTCTGTATTAATTGCAGTAGCTAAAGACAGGTTTTCAGTTAAAGTAGTTTGCAAATAGGAACTTGGCTGTACCTCTGGGATATCACTAAACAAATCTAAAGGTTCTTCTACGGTTAAATTAAAAGATTCTCTAACTTTCGCTAAAGTTGTAAAGTCGCTGTATGCCACAGGTTAACCTCCTTGCTCGATTTTGGCGATCGCATTCTGAAATTGCTACAATTATAATTGATTGCCTGTTATTCTCACCCCTAAATTAACATGACATTCACCGGAGATCCCGACTCAGCACCTGCTTTGCCCACAGCAGCAGAAGCAGCGGTTGCCAAAACCAGTAGCCGCGCTTTAGAATCGCACTTGCAAAATCATCCGTCTGGCGAATCCCTCAAATTGATATTAAACGAAAAAGAGGGAAAGACAATTGACATACCTGCTGCAGCATTGCCACTGCTATTAGCGATTTTGCAACAGACAAGCAGCGGCAATACTGTCAAGCTGATCCCAATTACTAAAGAACTTCATATTTATCAAGCAGCAGACATCCTGGGAGTTTCAGATAAATATATGCGGGAGTTGCTGGATGCGGGAAAAATCCCTTACAAGACAGTCAGGAACAGTCGCAGGATACGTTACGAAGATTTAATGGACTATAAGAAACAAAGTTACGAAGAAAGCAGTAAAATTATGGATATGCTTGTAGATGAATCAGAAGCACTCGGTTTGTACTATTAAAACATGGCAATTTTAACTGTTGTTTATGATGCTAATGTTTTGTATTCTGCATCTCTTCGTGACTTATTTGTAGAGTTGGCAACTACCGACATAGTTGAGGCACGTTGGACTGAAGAAATTCACGACGAGTGGATGAGAAATGTACTTATAAACCGTCCCGATATAAGATTTGAACAGCTTGCTCGAACCAAAAGATTAATGAATGCAAGTGTTGAAAATTGCTTGGTGCAAGGCTATGAGACAATTATACAAGAGTTAGAACTTCCCGATCCGGGCGATCGTCATGTCCTAGCTGCTGCAATTCACTCTCGTTCTAAGTTTATTATTACTTTCAATCTCAGAGATTTTCCTGAAGAAGCTCTTGCACCTTACGACATTTTAGCGCAGCATCCAGATGATTTTATTTTAGACTTGCTTGACCTCAACTGGCAAACAGTATGCAAAGCAGCCGAGAAACAAAGAATCAGGCTCAAAAATCCGCCAAAAACGCCTGACGAGTATTTACAAACGCTGGTAGAATTGGGACTGCCGCTGTCAGCAAATCGGATGCGAGAATTGTGCTATCGAGATTAGGAATGAAAAATAAATAAGTTGATTAGTTATCGGTTATAATGAAAAAAGTGTGAGATTACAATTTTTACCAAAACA
>NZ_JAUBOS010000030.1:66033-67835 GCF_036700365.1 Microcoleus sp. w2-18bC1 | reverse complement strand
AAAAACTCTACGGCAGAGAAACAGAAGTTGAAACCTTATTAGCAGCCTTTGAGCGAGTCAGCAGAGGCAGCACCGAAATGATGCTAGTATCCGGTTACTCTGGCATTGGAAAATCCGCCTTAGTACAAGAAGTTTATAAACCAATTACTAAAGCCAGAGGTTATTTTATAGCCGGAAAATTCGACCAATTTCAACGAAATATTCCTTACGCCGCCGTTGTCAAAGCCTTTCAATCATTAGTCAAGCAACTCTTAACAGAAAGCGAAAATCAACTCAATAGCTGGAAAGAAAAAATATTAGCTGCTGTTGGCGCTAATAGTCAAATCATTGTCGATGTCATTCCCGAAGTAGAATTAATCATTGGCCCACAGCCAGCCGTACAAGAATTAGGCACTACAGAAGCACAGAACCGCTTTAATTTAGTCTTTCAAAAATTCATCCGCGTCTTTTGTTCAGTTGACTATCCCTTAGTCATCTTTCTCGACGATTTACAATGGGCTGATGCCGCCACGTTGAAACTGCTACAAGTAATGATAGCAGATGAGCAAACCAACTATCTATTTCTAATTGGTGCTTATCGAGACAACGAAGTTAACCCATCTCATCCTTTAATGATGACTTTGGACGAGCTGCAAAATCAAGGTGCAAGAATCGAGCGAATTACTTTAGCTCCCTTACACCTTCACCAGATAGCTAACTTAATTGCTGATACCCTGCGTAAAGACACAAAATCAGCACTCCCCCTAGCCGAGTTAGTGCTCAATAAAACTCAAGGTAATCCTTTCTTTGTCAATCAGTTTCTCAAAACTCTCTATCAAGAAAACCTGCTGAAATTCAACTTTCAAAAAAGAAACTGGGATTGGAATATATCAGAAATTGAATCAGTAGGTATTACTGATAACGTCATTGAATTGATGCTAGGAAAATTGAAAAGACTGCCCGCATCAACTCAGCAAGTTTTGCGTTTGGCTGCTTGCGTGGGTAATAGTTTTGACTTAAACACTCTTTCAATTATTAACGAAAAATCTTGGGGAACCACCTTTCAAGAACTATTGCCCGCCATCCAAGAGGGATTAATCTTAACTACTTCTGAGTTAGGTGCTACCGAATCAGAAATAATTAACTCACACTTAGTAATTACTACTTATAAATTTTTGCATGACCGCGTGCAGCAGTCCGGTTACGCATTGATTGACTCAAAACTGCAAACCGCAATTCACCTACAAATTGGTCGTCTATTACTAGCAAATATTTCTCCTGAGCGACGAGCCGAAAGAATTTTTGAAATTGCTGATCATTTGAATTCGGGTCGGACTTTAATCATTGATGAACACGAGAAAATTGAACTAGCTATTTTAAATTTAACAGCAGCTCGCAAAGCCAAAGATGCAACGGCTTATGCTGCTGCCAGAGACTACTTAAAATTCGGTCGAGAAATTTTGCCGGGCGATATTTGGCAAGACTCCTACGAACTAGCTTTTACCTTTCATAAGGAGCTGGCAGAAGCCGAATATTTAAACGGCAATTTTGAAGAATCAGAAGCTTTAATAGAAGTGGCATTTGCTCAGGCAAAATCTGAGCTAGAAAAAGCCGAAATATACAACATTTTGATCGTGCAGTACACTCTGCTGAGTAAATATGAAGCAGCAGTTCAATCGGGATTAAAAGCGCTTCACTTGCTGGGCATAGACTTGGCTGAAGATAGTTTAAGTGAGGCGATTAATGCGGAAATGGCGACAGCTACAGCTAACTTGGCAAACCAAGAAATTGCTTCATTAATTCATGCCGAAAAGATGAAAGAC
>NZ_JAUBOS010000030.1:0-65933 GCF_036700365.1 Microcoleus sp. w2-18bC1 | reverse complement strand
CGGAAATGGCGACAGCTACAGCTAACTTGGCAAACCAAGAAATTGCTTCATTAATTCATGCCGAAAAGATGAAAGACTCGGCTCAACAAATGGCTATGAAATTATTGGGTAACATGGGTCCACTAACGTTCTTTTCATCTCAAGAACTGTGGAAGTTGACTGTGATTAAAGCGATTAACCTTTCTCTCAAGTACGGTTTTGTAGCGGGAGGGTCTTACTGCTATTCGTGTTATGGAATTATTCTGAATTCAATTTTAGGGGATTACCAATCGGCTTATGAGTTTGGCAGACTCGCTATGACTCTCAGCGAAAATTCCAATAACTTGTCTCAAAATTGCCAAGATAGTGTGATTTTTGCCAATTACTTAAACTGCTGGGTGAGACCGCTCAAAACTACGGCGGAAATTAATAACGAAGGTTATAAAGTTGGTTTGCAATCGGGCAATTTGCAATGGACTGGTTATAACCGGATGTTTCAAACTATTACCTATTTCTTCCAGGGCATGAATTTGAATAACCTTTTGGAAGATATTGGTAAGTCGCTCCATTTTTGCGAGCAAACTAAAAACTTCTGGGCGATTGATATTATTTTTGCTAATAAAATAGCAATTTTAAATTTGATGGGCGAAGAGGATGATGTTAGCGAAAAACAGCATTTAGAAAATTTCCACAGCCGTAAAAGTATGGCGGCGCTGTGCGAGTTTTATGTTTTAAAAGCGCAAACTTTCTATCTTTACGGACTGTATAGTGAGGCGCTAGAAGCCTCTAAACGCGCGGCAGAGCTGCTCGATTATTTGATGGGTCATATTTCTAGTGCTCACCATTATTTTTACCGTTGTCTGATTTTAACGGCTCTGTATTCAGAGGTTTCTGAGTCGGAGCGAAAAGATTACTGGGAGCAATTAGAAGCTAATCAGAAACAAATCAAAGTTTGGGCGGATAACTGTTCGGAAAGTTTTACACATAAGTTCTGGCTGGTGGCGGCAGAAATGGCGAGGATTTCAGGTCGAGATTTGGAGGCGATGGATTTGTACGATCGCGCGATAGCTGAGGCGAGAGAGGGTGATTTTATTCAGAATGAAGCGCTGGCGGCGGAACTTGCTGCTAAGTTCTGGTTGGGGAAAGATAAAGAAGAATTTGCCCAAATCTATTTGACTAAGGCTCACTATGGCTACCAATACTGGGGTGCTAAACGTAAAGTTGAGAGTTTGGAGGAAAAATATCCTCAATTAATCGCGAGAACTTCAGGGAAGACAACTACTCAAACTAAAGTTAATCGCACTACGACGGCTACTACTAGCAACAATTTGGGTGAGACGCTAGATTTAGCTACGGTGATGAAAGCTTCTTTCGCGATTTCGGGTGAAATAGTTTTGAGTAGGTTGCTGGAAAGATTGATGAAAATTGCGATCGAGAATGCCGGGGCGCAAAAAGGTTTTTTGATTTTAGAAAAAGGGGGAAACTGGGCGCTAGAGGCGGAAGGTTTGGTGCAGGAGGATGAAGTTAGTCTGCTGCAATCGCTTCCTCTCAATCCCACAGCAGCTTCTGGGGGTACTCCTTTGCTGGCTTGTGCGATCGCCAATTATGTGATTCGCACTCAGGAAAATGTGGTGTTAAATAATGCGGCTCAAGAGGGACAATTTACCCGCGATCCTTATATTGCAGCTACTCAACCGAAGTCTATTCTTTGCACTCCTCTGCTGCACCAAGGTAAGCTGACTGGCCTTCTTTATTTGGAAAATAACTTGATTGAAGGGGCTTTTACTACCGATCGGCTAGAATTGTTAAAACTTTTATCTGCCCAAATTGCTATTTCCATTGAGAATGCTCAACTCTATGACCAATTAGGGGAATACTCGCGAACGCTGGAACGTAAGGTTATAGAAAGAACGCAAGAATTGGAACAGGAAATGGCTGTCAGAATGCAGACAGAAATAGCCTTGGGCAAGTCTGAGGAAAAGTTTTCCAAAGCCTTTCGTTCCAGTCCTAACCCGATCGCGATCGCCCGATTCGCAGATGGACGCTACATCGAAGTAAACGACAGTTTCCTCAGCACTTTTAGTTACTCTCGCGAACAGGTAATTGGTTTTACAGCAATTGAGTTGAATTTTTGGGGTAATTTAGAAGAATGTGACAGATACAGACAGCTCTTGCAAGAATCAGGAGTGGTTCGCAATCAGGAATTCGATTGTCGTACTTCATCAGGCGAGGTGAGGAAGATGCTGGTATCAGCAGATATTATTGAGCTGGGTGGAGAAGCGTGTATTCTGTTAGTCACTAACGACATTACCGAGCGTCAAAGGGTAGAAGAAGCGCTCAAAGAAAGCGAGGCTAAATACCGTGACTTAGTTGAAACATCGCAGGATATGATTTGGTCACTTGATATCGAAGGGCGTTATACCTTCGTCAACGCTGCCGTCCAACAGATTTTTGGCTACTGCCCTGAAGAAATGATCGGGCGAAAATTCAGTGATTTTCAGCCACCTCAACAACTTCCTAAAGATAACGAGATATTCCAACGTATGCTGAATGGAGAGTCCGTATTTCAGAATGAAACTATACAATTAGCTAAAGATAGTAGACCTATCAATCTCCGGTTTAATTCACTTGTAGTGCGAGATTCCGAGGGAAATATTCTAGGAATAACTGGCACAGCAAGCGATATTACGGAAAGTAAAAAAGCAGAGGCAGCCTTACAAAAATCCAAAGAAGTTGCAGATGCGGCTAACAAGGCTAAAAGCGAATTTTTATCAAAAATGAGTCACGAATTACGAACTCCCCTCAATGCAATTCTCGGCTTTACCCAAGTGCTGGCGCGCGATTCATCCCTTTCTAACATACAGCAGGGACAGATAGGCATCATTAATCGTTCTGGCGAGCATTTGCTGACGCTGATTAATGACGTGCTGGAAATGTCTAAAATCGAGGCAGGTCGGATCACCTTAAATCCTACTAGCTTTGACCTGTATCATTTGCTCCATTCTCTCGAAGAAATGCTCAAAATCAAAGCTGATTCTAAAGGTTTACAGCTCAGGTGGCACATCAATTCTAACATTCCTCAGTATGTAAAAACTGACGAAAGTAAATTGCGTCAAGTCTTGATTAATCTGTTAGGAAATGCGATCAAGTTTACTACGAAGGGAAGTGTAACGCTTCGGGTTGGAGCAATTAGCGCGAAACAAAAGTCCCTAACAGACAACGAACCACGGACTATTACGTTTGAAGTGGAAGACACTGGTTACGGCATTGATCCTACTGAGGTAGGCTCTCTATTTAAGGCTTTTGTGCAAACTGACGCAGGTCGGAAATCTCAAGAAGGAACAGGCTTGGGTTTACCCATCAGCCGACAATTCGTACAACTGATGGGAGGAGACATTACCGTCAGCAGTACCTTGAATCGAGGAACAACTTTTAGTTTTGATATCCAAATTAGCGCCCCTGAGATGGCTGAAGTTCAACCTCGACAATTAAGAAGGCGGGTAATTGGTTTACAACCCAACCAACCCTCATATCGCATCTTGGTGGTTGATGATAAATGGGAGAGCCGTTTGCTACTGGTTCATCTTCTTAAACCGCTTGGCTTGGAGGTGCGCGAAGCAGTAAATGGTCAAGAAGCTATTAGAACCTGGGAAACTTGGAAACCTCACCTAATTTGGATGGATATGCAAATGCCTGTGATAGACGGGTATGAGGCCACCAGACAAATTAAAGCCAATATTCAAGATGAGGCTACCTCGATTGTGGCGTTGACCGCTAGCGCTTTTGAGGAGGAGCGAGCCATTGTTTTATCATCAGGCTGTGACGATTTTGTGAGCAAGCCTTTCCAAGAAGAAGTTATTTTTGCCAAAATGGCTGAACATTTAGGGGTACAGTATATTTATGAAGATTTACCGAACTTTACATTATCTCAGCTTGAGGGTCAAGACTTGAGTGTAAAAGAAGGGGAAAAAACTGAAAATTTAAGGACAACTTTGGCGACAATGCCTACGGATTGGGTGAGACAGTTACATCATGGAGCTATCGATGCTGATGCCGGCCTGATTTTAAGCTTAGTCTCCACAATCCCTGAATCCGATACTTTTTCTGCGGAGATTCTCACCGATTGGATTCATAATTTTCGATTTGATAAAATTACTGACTTAACCGAACAACTTATCCCATGAACAGCCAGAAATTAGCATCTCATGTTGCCAATCTTTTAGTGGTTGACGATACCCCCGACAACCTGCGTCTTTTATCGACTATGTTGAGCGACAAAGGATATAAAGTTCGGGGCGTAATCAACGGGGAAATGGCATTAAAAGCAGCACGTTCCACCCCGCCAGATTTGATTTTACTGGACATCACGATGCCCCAGATGAACGGCTATGAAGTTTGCCAACATTTAAAAGCGGATGGCAGAACTTCGGGTATTCCAGTTATTTTCTTGAGCGCCCTAGATCGAGTCTTGGATAAAGTCAAAGCATTTGCTGTGGGAGGAGTAGACTACATCACCAAGCCATTTCATTTAGAAGAAGTTTTAGCTCGTGTCGAAAATCAACTAACTATTCAACGTTTGCAAAAAAAAATGCACGAGCAAAATGCGCGATTGCAGGAGTCTGAGGCTAAAGAGCGGAATAAATCCCAACAACTAGAGCTGGCTCTACAACAGTTACAAAATGCACAAGCTCAGCTCATCCAAAGCGAGAAAATGTCAAGTTTAGGGAATGTCGTAGCAGGGGTAGCTCACGAAATTAACAACCCGATTAGCTTCATTAAAGGGAACCTCTCGCCCGTAAGGGAGTACACTGAAGATTTGCTGAGGCTGGTGCAACTCTACACAGAAGATTTCCCCAATCCCACAGCAGCTATCCAGGAACAACTGGAGGCAATCGATTTCGCTTTTCTCAGGAATGACTTGCCGAAGTTAATTGCTTCTATGAGCATAGGAGCTGACCGAATCGGAGAAATAGTGCAATCGCTGCGGAATTTTTCCCGACTCGATGAAGCTGAGTTAAAAGTGGTGGATATTCATGAAGGAATTGAAAGTACGCTGATGATTTTGCAGCATCGGCTAAAAGATGAAGCAGATCAAAGGATAATTAAAGTGGTAAAAGAGTATGATGATCTGCCAAAGATAGAATGCTACGCGGGGCAAATGAATCAGGTTTTTATGAATGTTCTGACGAATGCGATTGAAGCGTTGCAATCCCCAAAACGTTGGGCAAATGATGTAGATGATAGCAGATCCATCCCTACTATTACTATTTGCACGAAGTTACTCTCCGACTTTCAAGTGGGTATTTATATTACTGATAATGGCCCCGGCATAACCCAAGATATTCAACAACGCATACTTGAGCCATTTTTTACAACAAAGACAGTGGGAACAGGAAAGGGTTTGGGGTTATCGATTAGCTATACTATTGTAGTGGACGACCACGGGGGGCAACTCCGTTGTTTTTCGATACCGGATCAAGGGGCGACATTCGCCATCGAACTTCCGATTTACCACTCTACAAAACGTTTTTTTGAAGAAGATTTAGGCGGGTTATAAGCCACTAAAATAAAAGTAGTCAAACATGGTGTAAAATCAGGAATCTTGTTTATTTATGAGTCAGTGTATTTGTAATTTTGAGACAAATTTCTATTAATCACAAGTTGATACTCTTAGCCACAGAGTCCGAAATATTTTCCGGCAACGCTCCTTAAATTGCCAACGGTCACCGACTTGTTTTTTTGCGTAGCTTATGCACGCACTCTCAAACCCACAATAATGATGAATTTCTACCCTCATTTTTTTTCAGCAAAAACCCTAGCAATTGTTTGTGTAATTGCTGCATTTGTTGTCCTTGGAGGCAAAGTCTTTGCCACAACAATCGATTATGCACCGCCATTTCAAGAAACCAGCTTTTACAGTACGATGATATCTGCTAATAACGATTTAGCTGACATTTATTATCCTAAATCATCTGATATTAGTTTGGGTAATTACTCTTTCCCCATTGTACTTTTATTGCAAGGTGCGCTTGTAGATAAATCATTTTATTCAGATTACGCTAGCCATGTGGCGCGGTACGGCTTTGTGGTAGTCGTTCCGAACCATTTGCGGCCTTCGCCCTTCAATCCCAGTTCACCGCCTAATTTGGCGTCGGAAACTTCGCAAATTGCGGCGGTTTTGTCGCAAATGGCGATCGAAAACACAAAGCCCACATCTCCGATCGCGTCTGTTATCGATACGCAGCGCCTTGGTTTATTGGGTCATTCTTTTGGTGGTGCGGTGGGGTTATCAGTGATTGCCAACAAATGCCTCCCAGAATTGTATTTGTGTCAAGAGCCATTTACGCGCCCGAAAGAACTATTAGCGGCTGCATTTTTTGGAGCTAACTTGCGGAATCCCATTGCTAATGAATTTGTACCCATCGCTAATGATGGCATTGCAGTGGCGTTGATTCAAGGGGATATCGATGGTGTCGCCCTGCCCGATCGATCTCAAAGCACCTTTGACCAAATTCAAACACCACCCAAAGCTTTGATTACTGTTATGGGTGCAAATCACTTCGGCATTACCGATGTTAATAACCCCGCTGGTGCGATGCCCGATCGCAATACTGCTACCTTAGAGCGAGCCGTAGGTATTGAAACGATCGCCCGTTGGAGCGGGCTGTTTCTGCGGGCACATATGCTTAAAGATCGATCGGCATTTGATTATATTTACTCTCAAGGTGACGCCCTCGATCCGAATGTCCGTGTTACCACCGTTCCAGTTCCCAAACCATCTTCTAAGTAGCTCCACCTAAAAAAACGTAAGATAGATTAAGGCTAATACATAGTGTGCCTAAATTTTTATTATTTGGGATCACTGATCTGACAGACCGCGAGCACTATATTGTTTTAAGCATCTATGTACAGTAATTCTATGTACACCTAAACGTTCAGCTACATCTGTAAGGCTTTTAATCGCTCCAGTCTTTAACCAATAAAGTGCCTGAATTTTTTATTTATTAGGTAGAGTTCGCTGCTCTGACTAAATTATTTTTAACTCGTATGCTATTAAATCCATTCTTTCTTAGTAGTTTACTTTCATAAATTATTCCTCAAACTTGGTTCTTCATTTTAGGATTTTATTGGGTATAGCAAAACCATTTGATTTGTAAACAATCGATTCAATCATCACAAGCGTTTCAGGTTGTTCTACATTGACGACTCAAATAGACTTGCTATATATTATTAACTAAATTTTCCTTTTCAGTAACCTCAGCCTGCCGCTTAAAGACTAGCAACGTAATATCATCAAACACTTTCTGCTTACCGATATGTTGGCGTAAATCTATAATCACCGCATCCTTAACTTCAGCAGCAGACTTGTGCCAATTTTGACTAATCACTTGACACAATTGCTTCAGTCCATACTGCTTTTTGCGGATGTTATAGGCTTCTGGAATCCCATCAGTATAAAGCACCACGCCATCTCCAGGTTCTAGCTCAATCAGGATGTGACTGATGAAGCCTGCGATATCATCATCTAAAGCGATCGGGAAACCTAAATCCATCGTGTCGATGCGCTCAACTTCTCCATTGTTTCGCACAACAAGCGTTTCTTCATGCTGACCGCTGATGCTGATCCGTCCTTCGGAGTAGTTCAAAATCGCCAGCGTCAGACTTTTCTCAGAATTCATGCGCTGCACGTTTTTGTAGAGGGTACGGTTGAGTACATCCAGGAATCGAACTGGATCTAGTCCACGAATCTCTTGCAGGGTGCGAACTGAGGTTTGCGCCATCAGCATCAGAATGCCGCTTTCCAGGCCGTGTCCGGTGACATCACCGATCGCCAGCGTGACCACACCATCGATCTGTAGCACGTCGTAGTAGTCCCCTCCTACTTCATCGGCGGGTTCCATGTATCCGGCGATATCTAGTCCCTCAATTTCCAGTTCATGAGGGTTAGGCAAAATCATTTGCTGGATCTGACGCGCCACATTCACTTCTGCACCTAAGCGGAGGTTGTCTACTTTGAGTTTTTCGTTGAGGGTAATGATTTCCTGATTAGCATTAGCGAGTTCTGATGTTCGTTCTTTAACTTTGTCTTCGAGGGTTTCAAATGATTCTTGAATTTGCCTCGCCATGCTGTTGAAGGATCGTGCTAGCAGACCAATTTCGTCTCGCGATCGCATCTTCACACGCATATCTAAGTGACCCGCCGTAAACTGGGCAACCGCTTGGGTGAGGTAAATCAGAGGCTTGGTTAATAGTTGTGCGATCGCCAAAGCGATGATAGTTACAATTGTGGCGATGATTGCTAATAAAAGAAGTGCATCCTGTATTTGTTTTTCTACAGGTGCTAGGGCAACGGCAATGGGTTGTGCGAAAAGAACTGACCAAGGTTGATATTGCAGGCGGGCGATCGCTAAGAGGCTTAACTCATTATTACCCGTAGCTGTCAATCGTGTGATTAGATAAGGCTGTTTAGTGTCTAAAGCCTGCTTGAGGTCGGGCAAATTGATTGCAAGTTCTTCCGTTATATTTTTAGGCAAACGCCCTTCGCGTTGCAGTTTCACTACAACATTGGGTGACAAAGGTACAATTGATTTGAAAAGGAGTTCCGGTGTAGTGCTATGTGCCAGATGGATATAGTTCTCATCTAAAAGAACGGCTAACGATTTCGCACCTGCACGTTCAGTTTTCCGACTCACCAACTGCTGGACAGATGTGGCATTGTATGTCACCCGCAATACACCCAATATATTTCCCTTCGCATCGCGAACAGGACTGCTAAAGAAGAGCGTAACGAGGTTGGGAATTGTCGGCGATTGCCTAATGCTAGAAACAAAAGATAGTTGAGTTTTGAGCGGTTCTTGGAAGTAATCTTGACCGGATTCATCTCGTCCCACATCCAGTGTATTCGTATCGAGTACATTCCGTCCCTTTAAGTTGAGCAAGGCATAGGAGATAATATTAAGCGTATCTTTGCGACTGAGCCTGGTTAAGGTTTCAGTCGCTAACATCTCTTGGGGACTACCATTTCGCCGTTCTGGAGGTATGCCCAGATAGGCAGCCAAACCTGGTAAAATCGCTTCTACGCGCACGGCATTGAGATTCCCATCGATAAACCCATCTATTCTGTAAGCGGTTTCGTTAGCCGCCGCAGATAGCGCTTGTCGTGCGTTGTCGGTCAATGCCTTTTCAGTTGTCTGCTTGTTGACAAATGCTAACAGCAGCAACGGAATTAGAGCAACGAGGAGAAACGAGAAAATTAACTTTGTACGAATGCTTTTGAAAAAGGAGCGCTTCATGGTTTCAGGCTAGGACGGGGGGGTTAAGAAAGAAGAATTGAACAAGGTTTCTAGATTGGGAAGGCGCGTCACATTGCCAGCGCGAATAAAAAAGTCCGTATATTTTTTGGCAATTTTGTAGATATAATTATGACTGTTTGATTGAAAGAAATTTTGATTTTCTGCAAAGTCAGTAAAGTCTATTCCGTCTAAAGAAATGGTATTGATGGGAATATTCAATGCTTTGCTGACGATCTCCTTTCCTTCGGGAATATTTGCTTCCCAATATGACAAGCCTTGAAGCCAGCCTCGCACAAAGGCGCGAATATCTTCGGGGCGATGGCGGATCACCTCACCCCGAAACGCGATTAAATCCAAAATTAAGCCTGGGGTTTGTTTGCTTGTAAACAGGATATGCGCCCCTAATTTTAATGCTTCAGAAAGATACGGTTCCCAAGTGTGTCCTGCTTGGATAGCATTGTTTTGTAAGCGATTGGGAACTTCAAAAGTCTCGACTTTAACCAGTCTAACATCATCGCTTGTCAGCTTAGAGGTTTTCAACATCTCAGTAACGAAAACCTCGCTAAAGTCGCCTAGAGTTGCACCAAGCTTTTTTCCTTTCAAGTTAGGGATTGTTTTAATATCCGATTGCGCGACTACCACATCTGCCCCTGTCGATTCATCCACAACCATCACAGCTTGCATATCAGGATATGTGGCACTCAAAATCACAAAATCGCCCAAGGTCAATGCGATCGCATCATACTTCCCTGCACTGAAATCCGCGAAAAGCAATTGTGAGTGCTTTATATAGCTGAGTTCCACGTCTACCCCTTGCGCTTTGAAGAATCCTTTCTCTTGAGCAATGATCAGAGGTGTATAGCCAATAAAAGGAACACAAGATACTTTTAGGGCAGGAGGTTTTACTTTTAGAGGTGCCGAAGAATGACAAGCAAACAGCAGGCAGCAGGTAATAATAAAGAGGCTGTTTAAAAATGAGCGCTTCATGGTTTCAGGCTAGGAGGGGGGGGTAAAAAAGAAGAATTGAACAAGGTTTCTAGATTGGGAAGGCGCGTCACATTGCCCGTGCGAATAAAAAAGTCTGCATATTTCTTGGCGGTTTTGGAGATATAATTAGGACTGTCTGATTGAAAGAAGTTTTGATTATTTGCAAAGTCAGTAAAGTCTATTCCCTCGAAAGAGAGTGTATTGCTGGGTATATTCAGCGCTTTGCTCACGATCTCCTTTCCTTCGGGAATATTTGCTTCCCAATATGACAAGCCTTGAAGCCAGCCTCGCACAAAGGCGCGAATATCTTCGGGGCGATGGCGGATCACCTCACCCCGAAACGCGATTAAATCCAAAATTAAGCCTGGGGTTTGTTTGCTTGTAAACAGGATATGCGCCCCTAATTTTAATGCTTCAGAAAGATACGGTTCCCAAGTGTGTCCTGCTTGGATAGCATTGTTTTGTAAGCGATCGGGAATTTCTAAATGCTCGACTTGAACCAGGCTAACATCATCGCTTGTCAGTTTAGAGGTTTTCAACATCTCAGTCACGAAAACCTCGCTAAAGCTGCCTAGATGTGCCCCAAGCTTTTTCCCTTTCAAGTTAGGGATTGTTTTAATCCCCGATTGTGCGACTACCACATCTGCACCTGTCGATTCATCCAAAACCATCACAGCTTGCATATCAGGATTTGTGGCACTCAAAATCACCAAATCGCCCAAGGTCAATCCGATCGCATCATACTTCCCTGCACTGAAATCCGCGTCTTGCAATTGTGAGTAGTCTACATAGCCCAGTTCCACGTCTATCCCTTGTGCTTTGAAGAATCCTTTCTCTTGAGCAATGATGAGAGGTGTATAGCTAACAAAAGGGACAAAAGATACTTTTAGGGGAGGACGTTTTACTTTTAGGGCTTCCGGGGAATCACAAGCAAACAGCAGCCAGCCGGTAATAATAAATATACAGATGTAAGAGAGTAGTTTAGACATACTATCTAGAAAATTCCTGGTGTAGAAAAGGCGACTCATATTTGCTTGCACCCGATCGACCTAAGTGCATCCTCCGCAATCGCCGCTAAACCTGTTCCGGTGGTTATATCTATAACAAGCTTGCCCGATCGCACTTTTGCCAATTCTACTAACCGACTTGTAGCCTGTTTGTGAAATTCATTCTCGTAGTCGGGGCGGTTGTTGAAGTCATTGAGAATCTGCCGTTTGTAGGCACTTAGCGAGTCAGTCATGGCGAATTATTGGTTTAACTTTCTACTTTAGCAAAGTCTTTGACCTCAATTAATAAATCAATAATCGGTTCTGCATAAATGCTCCGAATCGCTTTGCTACCGATATGGTGAACGGTGATAGCCTTTTCTCCAATTGCTAATGCAATCTTTTTTGACTCTTTAAGCAAGGTAATTCGCCCTGCTGGAGCGTGGTGAACTACTTGTACTTTTCGGAAGTTTTTAAAGTGAGGTAAAGACAGAATTTTTTCTGTTGGCTAAATATTATTTGGCACGACCGTTACTATTTTATCAGCTCCATCGGCGCACCCGAAAATATAAAATATAAAATATAAAAGCGAAATAGTTTTTACCAAAACTCAATTTAAATCGGGGTTTTTAAAGTGGCAGCATATTCAGGAACAGGCTTCCCTAGCCTGTTCCACAATAATGATGATTAGGACTTAAGTATGTGCAAGTTATCGAGCATGGTTTTAGCAGATTCGAGCCAGTCGGGGAACTCGGGTGACATCGCGTATACCCAAACGATCGCGTGTAGGTGTCGCATTTTACGGTACGGTTCCAGGCTGGCAAAGTCGAGCGCATTCGGATAAGCGGCTATCCCCTCATCGTCGAGGTTAATCAAGTCCCAGGCGATCGAACCGGTGCAAGTGTCCTCAAAATCGTTCCACAGCAATCCTTTCGCAGTTGGAATTAAATTTAAGGCATGGGCATCCCCGTGCAGCGGCTGCAACACGCTGACTGAATTGCTTAACTGCCTCAGCAGGCGATCGTAAGTTGTTTGCAGCAGCGTCAGGTCACTTTCCGACAGAATATTGCCAAGCTGTTCGAGCCTTTCGAGCCCGCGCGGAATATCGTTGAGGGGCGGCAGCAGCGGCAAATCGCCCGGGTAATCGCGCAGAACAGCGTGCAGTTCAGCTTGCATTCGTCCGACTGTCGCCCCATCGGGCAAAGCATCAGAGATTGGTTCAAAGTAGCGCCAGAAGCTCATCGTCAAACCGTCGCAATGGTGGGGTACCGGGGGTAAAAAATCGCTGGGAGGGACTACAGGAGCGCCTTTGGCAGCCAGAAAGGCGGCGACAGAGAGTTCGCGGGCCAACCAAGACTCGACGGGCGATCGCACTACGGGGGTTAGGGTAGCGATCCGAGCCACAATGGGTGCAGGTTTCAGGTGAACTCGCACGGAATAGGCGTCAGCAAGCACGTGGGGGTCGTTTACGCGAATGCCCGCAGCAGAGGCAACAGACACCGATGCTGCGACGGCGCGGGCTGTAAGTGCGGGGCGATCGAATTCTGTGGATGGCATAAGCGGCACATTAAAACTGGTTCGCAGTTGCCCGCAGCCGACGAGTCAACGCGCAACTGCGAACCTACTTCTTTGTATTATATTGTAATACACAAGCTCACACTCGCAACGCAGAGAGCACGAGGGAGCTTCCGCGATACAATCTTTGTTTGGTAAAGAATTTTTACGAGTTCTGTGTCCATCACAGGCTTTTCGGTCTGTACTACCCAACCTGCCTGAAAATATGGATTTTGCTACTCTTGCTGCCCAGCTAAATGCTGGAACTATCTTGCCAGAGGGAATTGTCATCATCACCCTCTTGGTGGTTCTCGTCGGCGATTTAATCGTAGGCCGCAGTTCCTCGGGTTGGACTCCCTACGTTGCCGTTGCGGGTTTGTTGGCCGCCGTCGCTGCCTTGTGTTTGCAGTGGGATAACGTTGATACCATCTCGTTTCTAGGCGGTTTTAACAGCGATGCCTTGAGTTTAGTGTTTCGTGGCATTATCGCTTTGACTGCGGCTGTCACTATTTTGATATCCGTCCGCTATGTACTGCAAACTGGTACTGCTTTAGCGGAATTCATCGGCATTTTACTCGCCGCTACTTTGGGGGGAATGTTCCTCAGCGGCGCTGATGAATTGGTGATGATTTTTATTTCGTTGGAAACTCTGAGTATCTCGTCTTATTTGCTGACGGGTTACACAAAACGCGACCCGCGTTCCAATGAAGCTGCTTTGAAATATTTGTTAATTGGCGCTTCTTCTTCGGCAGTGTTTCTCTACGGGCTTTCGCTGCTGTACGGGTTGTCGGGTGGCGAAACTCAGTTAAGTGCGATCGCTGCTAACCTTTCTACTGTGAATGAAGGTCAATCTCTCGGTTTGGTGATTGCCTTGGTTTTTGCGATCGCCGGCATCGCCTTCAAAATTTCTGCAGTTCCCTTTCACCAGTGGACTCCTGACGTTTACGAAGGTTCTCCTACACCCGTTGTTGCCTTTCTTTCTGTCGGTTCCAAAGCAGCCGGTTTTGCCCTAGCAATCCGCTTGTTAACAACTGCTTTCCCCGCACTTATCGAACAGTGGCAGTTCGTGTTCACGGCCTTAGCCATTCTCAGTATGGTGTTGGGAAATGTGGTTGCCCTCGCCCAGACTAGCATGAAGCGGCTTTTGGCTTATTCGTCGATCGCCCAAGCCGGTTTTGTAATGCTGGGTTTGATTGCAGGAACAGAAGCCGGTTACTCCAGCATGATATTTTATATGTTGGTTTACCTGTTTATGAACTTGGGTGCTTTCGCCTGCATCATCCTGTTCTCGCTGCGGACTGGAACCGACCAAATTAGCGAATACTCGGGTTTGTACCAAAAAGACCCGCTGTTAACTTTAGCCTTAAGTATTTGCCTGCTTTCTCTCGGTGGAATTCCGCCCCTGGCTGGATTTTTCGGCAAAATCTATCTGTTCTGGGCCGGCTGGCAAGCAGGACTTTACGGCTTAGTTATTCTGGGATTAATTACCAGCGTAGTTTCGATTTACTACTACATCCGCGTTGTCAAGATGATGGTAGTAAAAGAACCTCAAGAAATGTCAGACGCGGTAAAAAATTATCCCGAAGTTCGCTGGAACCTTCAGGGAATGCGGCCTTTGCAAGTCAGCGTTGTACTCACCTTGGTGGCGACAACATTGGCGGGGATTTTGTCGAACCCTTTGTTTAATTTGGCTAATGATGCTGTTACCAAAACTCCCATGTTGCAGTCGGCTTTGAGTCAGGTGCAACCTGTTGTGGGTGCGAAAATTGAATCGAATTTGGTGTCTCGCCGGGATTAATTTTTCCTGTTTGTGAAATAGTGGAAAACGCCTGACTCTTTGCAGTTGGGCGTTTCTTTTTTGTTGTGATATACTGTTAATTATGATTTTTGACCGCAGATGTAGGCAGATAAACGCAGATAAACGCAGATAAAAGTTAGTACAGAGGCAACAATGTTAGTACAAAGTAAGGAAAAGTTTTATACTCCAGATGAGTACCGGGACTTAGAGGAAAATGCTGAGTTTAGAAATGAATACCGCGATGGAGAAATTGTACAAATGACGGGTGGTAGTATTAATCACAGCCAGATAATCGGTAATATTTATGCGTTATTAAAATCTGCTTTGCGGGGAAAGAATGCCCGACCATTTATGAGCGATTTGCGGTTGTGGATTCCTCGGTATCGACGCGGGACTTATCCAGATGTGATGGTAGTTGAAGGAGAATTAGTTTGCACAGAGGGACGGAAAGATGAAATACTCAATCCTGTGCTGATTGTGGAAGTGCTTTCTAAGTCTACCAAGGATTTCGATCGGGAGGATAAGTTTCGGTTTTATCGATCGATCCCTGAATTCCGTGAATATGTGTTAGTCAATCAATCTGAGTTTTTAGTCGCACAATATATTAAAACAGAATCAAATGAATGGTTATTTCGGGAATATGAGGGAGAATCAGCAATAGTTTCCTTCGCTTCAGTGGAAGTGCAAATGTCGATGCTCGATATTTATGAGCTGGTTGTATTTGAAACCCAGGAAACGGAAGTACAGCAGTAAAATTCATGCTATGGGGTGATGCAATGTCTAGCTTGGTAACAGTAAAACAATAATAAGTTGGTTGGTGGTCAGGACTTGAGTCTTCTAATTTTTATGAGGGAAGATATGGTTAACTACCGAATTGTCGAAACTTTGGCTGACAGCCAGGTTTCAGACTTGATGGATTTGTACAAAAACGAGTTTTGGAGCGACAAGCGGACGCGGCAGGATGTTGTGAAAATGCTGGCTGCAACTGATGTTATCATTGGTTTGGTCGATGAGAGCGATCGACTAATTGCTTTTACTCGCGTTATCACCGATTTCGTATACAGAGCGATGATTTTTGATGTCATTGTCAAGCCGACGCACAGAAAGATGGGACTGGGTGCGAAGTTGATGGATGCAGTTTTAAATCATCCAGAATTGCAAGCTGTCGAGAACTTTGCTCTTAATTGTTTGCCCAACATGATGCCGTTTTACGAGCGTTGGGGTTTCACAGATGATGTGGGCGAGATGAAGTTTATGCGGCGAACAACAGGCTGAACTCAGCCCCTTGAAAGCCCCAATTTTTCTCTAATTGCGTCTTCTTTGAAACCTACTAAAACAGCCGTTCCATCTTTAACGAAAAGAGGACGTTTCAGCAGCATCGCATCCTTTGCAAAAGCCTCTACCCACTGTTCGCTAGTCCAATTATTCTTGTCGTCGCCCAAAGCGCGGTAAGATTGACCGGAAGTATTTCGCATGGGTTGAAAACCCACAGCAGCTACCCAGCTTTGAATTGTTTCGCGAGTCGGCGGCTGTTCTTTGGTGTTAATGAACTCGTAATTAACATCGCTATTTTTGAGCCACTGGAAAGCTTTTTTGCAGGTGCCGCAGTTCGGTATTCCGTAAACTTGAATTGACATAATAATGACTGTTGACTGTTGACTGTTGACTGTTGACTGTTTGCTAATAACAACTAACAACTGACTAATGACTACTAACTAATGACTACTGACTAATCTAGCTTGTTGAACCCATTTTTGCACGCGATCGACTGAAGGAGTCAAGTCATTGCGCTGCATCGTCGCTACGTGCAGCCTTAAAACTTGTTGATGCAATCTTTCCACGGGCATTTGAGCCAATTGAGCCGGCGAAGCAACACCCGCGTGCAGTAACAGCCCGCAATACTGACAGCCTACACTCGGAATTCGAGCCAAATTTGCCATCGCTACCCATTTATTAACATATTGAATGTTAATCTGTAATTGATGGGCTAGCAACACTTTCGCCGCCTGCGTTTTCGTCATGCGAATTAGTTGTCCGGTTGTGGTGATGCTGCACTCTTCCAGTTGAGATTGGTTTTCCTTGCTCAATCCCGGTAAATGTGAGATCGGCCAGTCGCGTACTTGCACAGAAGTTTGAGGAGCTTTATGAGAAATTTTCATGTTTTTTCAGTTAATTTTACTTATACTTTAAAGTCTCATATATCAAACAGTCAATAGAGGATATCGCTCACGCCACCCAATCAACAAAAACCAGACCAAGGAATTTGACTAATTGCGGGTGTTGTGACATTTCTGCTCATTGCTTGCAGAAAAACACTTTTAGCCTGTTTTTACTGAGAGTGATCAGGCTTACTGCTTAACCAAATCATCCCGGCGATGACGAGAAAGACTCTAAAAAAGACAGCTTATAAATGCTAGCAAAAAAGAAGTGACCGATGAGGATTTCCTCAAAAATGCCTGCCAAGTTGGCAGTCCGAATTTTAGTTTTTTAATGCTGAGAATGCAAAAACTTGTGGCTGACTGCAAACCCAACTCAAAATTATAGGTTTTTACCCATGACAATTACACAAGGTGATGATTTGTTAACTCATACTTTACAGCAACGGTGGCAAAAACTGGCTAGTTTAATTAATTTTCCGGTAATTTTATGGTCGGGGCGCAGCATTCCTCGCAATTATCCGGCACTTACTTATCCATTTCGTGCCAGCAGTCACTTTTTATATTTTGCTGGTTTGCCCTTAGAAAATGCTGCCATTCGCTTAGAATCGGGCAAGTTAGAATTGTTCTTAGATGACGCACCTGCTAGCAGCACGCTTTGGCACGGAGAAATGCCGAAAAGAGCAGCAATTGCCGAACTAATTGGGGCTGATGCTGCTTTCCCAATGGCCGCATTGAAATCGCGATCTACAAATGCAGCAACGATCGCAGTTCAGGATTCTTGGACTCAGTTGCAACAGTCTCAAATTCTAGATCGCCCTCTGGCACCGCCCAATTCGCCAACCGCAATCGACCTAGAATTAACCAAGGCGATCGTATCTCTGCGCCTGAGCCACGACGCAGCCAGTTTGGTCGAATTGCGTCAAGCTGCCGCTGTTACTGTAGAAGCTCACAAAGCGGGTATGGCAGCAACTCGAAATGCTCAAATTGAAGCAGGGGTGCGCGCTGCAATGGAAAGTGTCATCATCTCCAAAAATATGACCTATGCCTATCCTAGTATCGTGACGGTGCATGGAGAAGTGCTGCACAGCGAATATTATCACAATCCCCTACAAACCGGAAATTTGTTGTTAGCAGATGTGGGTGCGGAAACATCAACGGGATGGGCGGCTGATGTGACTCGCACTTGGCCGGTTTCTGGCAAGTTTTCTCCGACTCAAAGAGCGATTTATGATGTAGTTCTGGCAGCACACGATGCTTGTATTGATAAAATTAGTCCGGGGGTGGAATATCAAGATATTCACCTGTTAGCTGCTAGAATTATGGCGGAAGGATTAGTTGATTTGGGCATCTTGCGCGGCAATGTTGAAGATTTGGTAGAGATGGATGCTCACGCGCTGTTTTTTGTACATGGTATCGGACATTTAATCGGTTTGGATGTTCACGATATGGAAGATTTAGGCGATTTGGCTGGCTATGAAGAAGGAAGAACCAGAAGCAGTCGGTTTGGGTTGGGATTTTTGCGGTTGAATCGAGTTTTGCATCCGGGAATGCTGGTATCGATCGAACCGGGATTTTATCAAGTTCCGGCAATCTTAAATAACCCAGAAAACCGCGCCAAATATGAATATTTCGTAAACTGGGAGGATTTGGAAAAATTTGCAGATGTGCGGGGGATACGCATAGAAGATGATATACTTGTCATCAATGACGGTAGAGAAGTATTGACAGGGAAATTGCCCACAAAAGCTCCGGAGATTGAGGAGTTAGTTGCGGTAAATACGTAAGTATAGCCTACTTCGATCACACATACGCAGTTCCATCAGGGGTGAAAAACAATAAATCAAGATGAATAAAGATTGGCCAACAAGTCTTTTGATATTAGTTAAAAAAGTGCTCTCGCAAGTCAGAAAATTCGCAGCAATAATACTTCCACGCAGTGTTCGTAAACCTATATCCTCGCGGCCTCCCATGCAAGCTGCACCTTTGCCCAGCAACGAAGAAGAGAGGCTAGATGCACTTCACCGCTACAACATTCTCGACACAGAAGCCGAAGCCGCTTTTGATGATCTAACAGCTTTAGCATCTTATATTTGTGGCACTCCTATTGCTTTAGTAAGCTTAATAGATTCTAACCGACAGTGGTTTAAATCCAAAGTTGGTCTGGAAGCGCCCGAAACTCCGAGAGAGTTAGCTTTTTGCGCCCACGCTATTTTAAATCCTAACGAATTGCTAGTTGTACCCAATGCTCTAGATGACGATCGCTTTGTGGGCAATCCGCTAGTAACTTCCGATCCCAATATTCGATTTTATGCTGGAGCCCCGCTAGTAACTCCTGACGGTTATCCGATTGGCACTTTGTGCGCGATAGATACAGTTCCTCGTAATCTCACCCCAGAACAGCTAGAAGCGCTGCGGACTTTAGGACGGCAAATTATCAACCACATGGAGTTGCGAATAAATCTGACTAAATTAAAGCGTGCACAGATCAAGAACAAACAAGTAGAAGAGAAACTCCGTTCTACCGACGAGCAAATTGTCAATTTTTTAGAAGGAATGAGCGATGCTTTTTTTGCTTTCGACACTCAGTGGCGATTTACTTACATCAATTACAAAGGGTCCCAATTTTTGAAGCGCTCGCAGGAAGAACTTTATGGTAAAAATTTTTGGGAAGAGTTTCCTGAATTCGTAAATTCTGATTTTTATAAAGAGTATCATGAAGCTGTAGCCAAACAAATTGGAGTGGCTTTTGAAAAATATTATCGTCCCTTAAAAGTGTGGTTGGAAGTCAGGGTTTTTCCTTCTCACGACGGCATTTCTGTGTTTTTTCATGATATAACTAAGCGCAGGCAGATCGAATCTGCACTCAGGAAAGAACAGAAAAAAACTGAAAGTTTACTGCTAAATATTTTGCCCGAACCGATCGTCGATCGGTTGAAGCACGAACCGGGGGTAATTGCAGACAAGTTTGAAAAAGCCACAATTCTTTTTGCTGACTTGGTGAATTTTACCCAAATTTCTACTACCATGTCCGCCACTAAATTAGTGTACTTGCTAAATGAAATTTTCTCAGCTTTTGACCAACTGAGTGAGAAGCACGGCTTAGAAAAAATCAAGACGATCGGGGACGCTTACATGGTAGCAGCCGGTATTCCCATTGAACGTCCAGACCACGCAGAGGCGATCGCCGAAATGGCGCTGGATATGCTAGCAGCAATTAAAGAATTAAATGTAAAGCTAGACGCGAAATTTGACCTCCGCATCGGGATTAATAGCGGCCCGGTGGTAGCGGGGGTAATCGGCACTAAAAAATTCATTTACGATTTGTGGGGAAATGCCGTGAATACAGCCAGCCGCATGGAATCTCACGGCATAACAGGTCGCATTCAAGTCAGCCACTATACTCATAAGTTGCTGCATGATAAATATGAATTTGAAGATCGCGGCGAGATCGAGATTAAAGGTCAAGGGCAAATGCAAACTTATTTCCTGATGGGGAGAAACACAGTAAGCGATCTCAAAATTGCAGAGTAAATAAAACTAAGACTGGAAAGTACCTGATTGTAGAGGAAATGCCGGAGGCTGCGATAGATCGCTTCTTCGGCGCGATCGTCCTGTGGTAGAACGGCTGCTGCAGATCAACCAAATAAGATTATGCTATAGACAGAGATATCCGAGCAATTCTATGCGCGGTACTCGAGGTTATATAAATACTAAGTTGAAGTCGTCGGAGCCTTTAATAATGGTTCAATTTCATATTCAAACAGATAGCGATATTCCAGCATCCACCCAACTATTCAATCAAATCAGGTTTGCGATCGCCTCGCGACAATTTCCGCCCGGACACCGCTTGCCCAGCACCAGACAGCTAGCCATGCAGACAGGTTTGCACCGCAACACCATCAGCAAAGTATACCGCCAGCTCGAAAATACCGGACTCGTAGAAGCGCAAGCAGGATCGGGCATTTACGTCCGCGCCCTAGGCAACGAACACGGCAACAAACTCAAATCTCCGATTCTCGAAGAATATCCCCTTGCCAACAAAATAGTGCAAGGAAGTATCGATCAACTGCTGGGACAGGGCTGTACGCTCAACCAAGCGAGGGAATTATTTTTGGCCGAAATTGACTGGCGGCTCAGGTGCAGCGCCCGCGTGGTCGTCACAGCCCCCACAGAAGACATCGGCGTGGGTGAGCTGATGGCGAAAGAACTCGAACAAGCTCTCCGTATTCCCATACAGTTAGTGCCGATGGAACAGCTAGGTACTTTTTTGGATCAAATCTCTTCGGGAACTGTGATCACGAGTCGATATTTTATCGGAGAAGCAGAATCGATTTCGGCACCGCGTTCTGTGCGAGTTATTCCCGTAGACATCTACGACTACAGCCAGGAAATTCAGCTAGTCGGGAGTTTGCCCAAAGACAGTTATTTGGGTCTCGTCAGCCTGAGTCCGGGAATGCTACGATCGACCGAAGTCATCATCCACAGCATCCGGGGAGAGGATTTGCTGGTGATGACGGCCTTGGTGTCAGACGAGTACAAGATTAACTCGATCGTGCGATCGGCTAGAACAATTTTTTGCGACCAACCGAGTTTTGCTACAGTAAAAGCTGCCATCAATGCGGCTAGAGAAGATATTATTCGTCCCCCGCAACTGATATGCTCCGAAAATTACATCGGATCTAAGTCGATTAATTTGCTCAAGCGCGAGTTGGGCTTGGGGTAAGTCAGTTGACAGTTGACAGTTGACAGTTGACAGTTGACAGTTGACAGTTGACAGTTGACAGTTGACAGTTGACAGTTGATAGTTGTTGTTCTAATTTCCAATAACCAATTCTCAATTCTCGATTACCAATAACCAATTACCATTACCAATTACCAATTATCCATGACAATTGAAATCCAACCTTCAATTAATGTTAAAACCGCGATCGAAAGTCGCCGCGCCGCCCGAAGCTTCAAACCAGATCCGATTCCCCCAGCCATATTGGCAGAGATTTTGCGGTTGGGAGTGCGATCGCCCTCTGGTTACAATTTGCAGCCTTGGCGGTTTATCGTACTTCAAGACCCCGCCAGCAAACAAAAATTAAAAGCTTGCGCCTTCGATCAGCGCCAAGTGGTAGAAGCCCCAACAGTATTAATTTGCTGTGGCGATCGACGCGCCGCCGGCCCCGAAAATACCGAAGCCGTCATCGAATTGGGCAAAGCAGCAGGCGCAATGAATGACAATTTAGCCGGTTATATGCGACAAGCAATCCCGCAATTGTTCGAGAACCGTCCCTGCTTCGATTCCCTAGAAACTTGGACAAACAGACATACAATGCTCGCAGTAGCTCACTTAATGATTGCAGCTAAAAGTTTTGGGCTAGACAGTTGTCCGATGGAAGGTTTTGTCAGCGCTAAGGTGAAAGAAGCCTTTCAAATTCCAGAAGAAGTAGATGTTTGCTGTTTGCTGCCGCTTGGTTATGCAGCAGAACCTTTCAAACAATATGGCGGACGTTTTGACGTGACTCAAGTTTATTACAGCGAAAGTTATGGGCAGGCATTGCAAATTGAGATTTGAGAGTTAAGATTTTGAGAGTTAAGATTTGAGAGCTGAGAGTTGAAGGAGTCGGTACAAGTTCAAACCAATCGGAAATACCGACGATTTCGCAATCCGAAATCTAAAATCTAAAATCTAAAATTTCAAGTGGTGAGATCAGACAGAGGAGAAAATATGACAGTAGCAACGCGACAAAGCAACGCACAAATTCTAGAAGTAAAATTGCAGCAACACTTGCAAGCAGCCGGATTTAAAAACTTACCGCTTTATATTAGTTGTGATTTTCGAGATGAATCTTTAACGGTTGTGGGAGAACACCCGCGCAGTTTAGTTCTCAAAGCCAAACCGACTTTTGCGGTGCTAGAAGCAGCAATTCTTGAAATAGAACCAGAATCTATTCAACAGATTGGACTTTGCCTAAAAATTACCGGGCAAAAACAGCCTTATGCTTTCCATTCTTTTACCATGCACAACCCTGTTTTGTCAAAACCAAAAACAGTGAAGTTGTTCAAAAAAAGCGAGAATATACCCGCAGAAGAAACCGGGATAGTCTTAACAGAAAATGTTGCCGAGACGGCGGATCTAGAGGAGGAGATACCGTTAGAAACAGATGGGAAAGATACGTGGGATGAAGAATATTTCCCCAATTTGTCTGAGAGTTCCAGCAATTCCGATCCGATCGCCTTTAGGGTAGCTGCAATCCCGGCAGATATTGGAGACAATCCTTTCAATCCGCTGGATATGGAAGCGGTAACAGTTGCCCAAAAACCCAAGCATTCACCGTTTGCGATGCTGGCTGCTGCAGGAATCATCAGTGTCGCCGCGCTAGTTTTGGCAGGCGGTTATTATATGCTGAGCCGACCCTGCGTCATCGGAGGATGTAGTGCTTTAGCTAATGCCAAACAGTTGAGCGAGAATTCGACGAAGACGCTGAAAACGTCAAAAGTTGCCAACAGTCCCCAAGAAGCGCAGCGACAGTTAAAACAGGCGATCGCCCTTTTGGAACCGATTCCCTCATGGTCAATTCATCGCGGTGAAGCTCAAAGCGCCCTGGAAAGCTACCGTTCGCAAAATCAGAATTTAAACTCTGCGATCGATGCAGCGCGCCTCGCACAGTCAGCATCCCAAAAAACCCAAAATCCGCCTTATTCGGCTGAGGACGGGCAGGAAGCGCAAGCTCTGTGGCAAAGTGCGATCGCCGAACTCGGAGAAATCCCCACAGACAGTCCAGTTTATGCTTTTGCTCAGAAAAAAAAGCAGGAATACCGGAAGAATGTAGCAACAGGAAATCGGCAGTTAAGCACAGAGAAAAAAGCGGAAAAAACGCTGCTCGCCGCCAAAAGTAGAGCCCAAATAGCAGAAGCTCGCGAAGCCGTAGCTCAGACAGCCGAGACTTGGGATCAAGTGCAATCAGGTTGGGAAGACTCCCTCGACATCCTATCAGAAATTCCCACGAACACGACATCTTACCAACAAGCTAAACTGCTAGTTCCCAAATACGAAACCAAACTTTCAGAAGCTCGCGAGCGCAAAAATGTCGAAGGAATTTCGGAAAATGCGTATACTCAAGCTGTAACTTTAGCAGCGGAAGCTCAAATTTTTGAGGGCAAAAACGCCTGGTTTAAAGCATCAGAATCCTGGCGAAGAGCTTTGAGTTACGCGGAGCAAGTGCCGGCAGCAACTGCATATTCCCAGAAAGTCCAACCGCTGATCGCTTCCTACAAAACTTCATTGCAGCAAGCAGAAGTAAAGTTGCAGGAAGAAAGGAACCTGCAAAAAGCCCGCACCGATTTAGATAGAACTTGCAAAGGCAACCCCAAGATTTGCGACTATACTGTTAGCAAAGATTTGATTGCTGTGCAGATGACTCCAGGTTACGTGCAGAAACTGCAACAAACCTTCATCCAAGCAAACAACAACAATGCTGTGAAGACTCGCCAAGCTGTAGAAAAGCACGTTCAAACATTGCAAAAAGCTTTGGAGGCGATCGCCGAAAACGCCAAAATCCCGATGCAGGTGTACGATGGCGAAGGCAAGCGAATTGGGAGTCACGAACCGAAGTAGCCCGTTGAAGTGCGTTGAAGTGCGATCGTCCTATTTTTATCCTTGGCCTTGTTCGCTGTTTTAGTCCTCGACGCACGGATGGTCAGAAACCGGGTTTTTTAACCAAAATACCTCATTGCAGCCCGCAGATTCGGTAAAAAACCTGGTTTCTTGAGTCGGAGTGCGATCACCAACTGCCCTCTATACGTAGGGTGCACATTGTGCACCTTACCGCTATAAGTAGCGTGTGAAACCACTTTTTGAGTAAGTCCTGACTTCCTTCGTTAACACAGACTACAAGCTCGGCAATCAAACTGTATAAAAGGATGTTAGCAATCAAATGCTAGAAAAGGTCAAACTTCATAACTTCAAAAGTCATAAAGATACAGAACTTAGTTTAGATAGTTCAGGCCTACACGCACTCGTAGGACAAAACAGTTCTGGTAAAACATCAGTCTTGCAAGCATTACATTATCTTAGTAGACTTGCAAATTACGATAAATCATCATTTGCACATATTTTTCAGTATGAAAGAGCCCCGGAATTTCTTACAACCAGTGGAGAAAATAATATGTCTGTTACTGGCAGAGGTTTCTGGAGATATCATAATCAAAGAAAGTGGGAGGCTTCCTATCACTGGCAACAAGGGTTTAATCCTCCTTGGTTCCCGAAAGCATCATGGAAAGTCGATCAAGAAGGGAGTTTAGAAGGATGGAAAAGCTCGTTGAGCAATGCTCCAGATCCCATACCCCAATCTTTGAGATACTCAGTTCACCTGAAGCTAGTAGCTACTAACCTTGCTAAAGCAGCTTACAGTGATGCAATTACACCGCGAGTTGAGTTCGATGGTTCCGGGTTAGCACCTACCTTAGACTATCTTCGTGACGAAGCTCCAGATAAATTTCAATCTTTACAAGAAATGTTGAAACGGATTGTACCAGGTGTACGCGAGGTAGGGGTAAGGCGAGCTAAAGTTATGGTCAATCGTCAACGCTTAATCGAAGTCGATGGAAAGTCTATCTCCTACGAAGAAAGTCAGGAAATTGCAGGGCAAGAAGTTGTCCTAGACATGAATACTGGTAAGCGTATTCCAGCCCATGCCATAAGCGAAGGAACAATGCTCGCTCTCGGATTACTGACTGTTTTGATGAATCCCAATCAACCTAATTTAGTCTTACTAGATGATATTGAGCAGGGACTCCATCCCAAAGCGCAACGAGAATTGATCGCTGTTTTTAAGGAAATTATTCAAGCCAACCCCAATCTGCAAATTATTTTTTCGACTCATTCTCCCTATATTGTGGATGAACTTACGCCTTCTCAAGTTCATGTATTAAGTAACAACTATTCAGGTGTGACTCGTTGCAAACGATTGGATGAACATCCTGATGTAGAATGGGCAAAACAAACTTTAACCACCGGAGAATTCTGGGATGCGGAGGGAGAAGATTGGGTGGTTGCAGGAGAAATAAATGATTGATGAGTTTGTGGTGATTGTAGAAAGTAGCGCAGATGCACGAACCGCTACTAAATTAGCTGAGCGCCTTTTTGTGGATAAAATTGATTGGTTAGAGCATGAGACCCTGCAACACCACTTTCAATGGAGTGGTTTAGAAGCTGGTACAGAGAATTCTTGCTGGAAAAATATCGATGATATAACTAAACGTCTTTCCGATAAATTTAAATTTCCCACCATCAGATCAAATGGAAAGTTTAAAACTGATGGTCAATCAGCTTATAAAATTATGAAGTTAATCAGCTTTCTACAATACAAACAAAAGAGAGATATTAAAGCCGTTATTTTTATGCGTGATTTAGACAATCAACCTCAGCGAAGAGAACATATCGAGCAAGCACGTTTAGAACAGATCGATCAACAACCTAAATTAGCAATTATTATTGGTACACCCGACAGAATGCGGGAAGCCTGGGTTTTGAATGGGTTTGTTCCATCTAATCAAGAGGAAAAACAAATTCTTCAAGAGATAACGACCGAATTGACGTTTAATCCTTGCGAGGAGTCACACAGACTACGCTCTAACTCATTGACAGAACCCGATCGCATTAGAAATCCTAAAGTTGTTGTCGAAAAGCTAACAGGTGGCAGAATGGAGCGCGAACAACAGTGCTGGGAAGACACGCCTCTGGAATTTCTACGAAAAAAAGGTGTTCATACAGGCTTAACAGCCTATATTGATGAAATCGAGGAACGATTAATTCCCATCATTTTATCTGACTAAAAAAGTAATTCACGATTTACGCATCACCTCTATATTGCCGGTTTGCACTGCGCGCCTTACCGCTATCAGTAGCGAGTAAAATCACTTATTGCATAAGTCCTGTTCATTCAAAACTAATCGGTATCCCCAGCAGTTTTATCCGCAGTCAATCCAGCTTGAAAAACTTGTTTCGCCGTCAAATTCAACTCTGGAAAAGTTGGCGACTCAATCCTATCATTTCCCCGAAACAAACTCACCTCATACTCGCCCTCAACCAACTGATAAACCGATATCGTTGATTGCTTGGGATTCCCGATAAACCTGCGGCCGCCCAAACCAAGATAATCCACAATCCAGTATTCAGGAATCCCGATTATTTCGTATTCCCCTACTTTTTTGATGTAGTCATCTTGCCAGTTGGTACTAACGACTTCAACAACGAGGGGAATTGATGCGCCTTGAGTCGCCGTGGAGAACTTTTCCCAAAGAGGTTCTGATGCTAAATTTGAGCGATTTAAGATTAGAATATCGGGGGAATAAGCTGATTCGTTTTCTGATGGCTTAACTAATGCTTGTTTGGGGATTAGGTACAGAAGGTTTAGCCTGACAAATTCAAGAGTTAATTCCGAGGCTAAGAAACCGATAACTTCTTCATGTTTTCCCGGTGGCTGGGCTATTTCAATAATTCCTCCGTTGTGCAGTTCGTAACGTCGGTTTTCTGGTTTCCATTCGACAAATTGTTCAAAAGTTACTGGTTGAGTTGGACTTTGAATCATGGCTATTTCTTCTTAGTTATGACCGGGGCGGGCGAGACGCTCAACCCTACTCCCCACAATAAAACTCAGTCTTTGTGAAACAGGCATCTTGCCTGTTCATAAAAATAGTACCCAACGTAAGTTCCTACCTACATTATATTACCAATTATCAATGCCCAATGCCTAATGCCCAATGCCCAATTCCCAATTACCATTTGATCAATTGTGCATCTTGATTGAAAAACTTCCGGGACAATCCCTCAGTCAACAGCAGAGTTGCGATTACAGTTGCCAGCGCTAACACAAACATAATCAAAATCTGGTAAGATGCTGCATCAAGAGGACTGACACCGCTCAGCATTTGACCTGTCATCATTCCGGGTAAAGTTACGATTCCTACCACCGTCATTGTATTTAAGAGCGGGATTAATCCAGCTTTGATGGCATCTTTGCGGTACTGTTTTACTGCTTGCTGCGGCGTCGAACCTAAACTTAAATGGGTTTCTATTTCTAACTGGCTGCTATTAACTGTACTGACAAGTCTTTCGCCGGCGATCGCCCCGGAGTTCATGGCATTGCCCAAAATCATACCCGCTAAAGGAATCAGGTATTGCGGTTCGTACCAAGGGTCAGGTTGCAAAATTAGCAAGTTTGTATAGGCGAGAGTCAAGGCCGTACTTATCAAAATTGAACCCCAAACTAAGGGCAGTAAGTTCTTGATTTTTTTGCTGATGCGGTTACTGGCAACCATGCTAGCTGTTGTCAGCATGATTGCTAAAACTGCTAAAACCAGCCAAGGATTTTTCCCCTCCGGGTCAAATATGACTGCGAGCACGTACCCGACTAAGATTAGCTGGATCAGGGTGCGCCCTGCGGCGATCGCGATCGCCCCCTCCAATCCCAATCCCTGCCACGCCGAAAGCCCGATCGCGATCGCCACCATCCCCAAAGCCCAACCCAAATCTGTAAAATCTAGCAGAATTAACACCGGCCCACCCTTTCGATAATGTGATTGTTTGCCTGTCCAAATATAAGATATTTGAATAAACGTTTCAGGGAAACAGTTTTGCTGCAAGAATTTGCTTTGATAATGCTTGAAATTTATGGTGTGAAGAGTGAATAATGTTCCCCCCCTCGACTTAACCCGCCAATACGCCCAGATTGGCGACGAGATAACCGCTGCGGTGCAAAAAGTGCTTGCCTCTGGCGGCTACGTAGGTGGCCCGGCCGTGAAGAGTTTTGAACGAGAGTTCGCCGACTACACGGGAGTTTCCGAGTGCGTTGGCTGCAACTCCGGCACCGATGCCCTGATTTTGGCTTTGCGAGCTCTCAAAATTGGCCCCGGCGATGAAGTAATTACCACTCCTTTTACCTTTTTTGCTTCGGCTGAGACAATTAGCGCCGTCGGCGCGACTCCAGTATTTGTCGATATTGACAGTGAGACTTTTAATCTGGATGTCGAGCTCCTCGAAGCGGCAATTACCGACAAAACCAAGGCAATTATGCCCGTCCACATCTTCGGCCAACCGGTAGACATGACTCGGTTGATGGAAATTGCGACTCGGCACAATTTAGCCGTAATTGAAGATTGCGCCCAATCTGTCGGGGCCCAGTGGCAGTCTCGAAAAGTCGGCAGCATTGGTCATATTGGCTGCTTCAGTTTTTATCCCACCAAAAACTTAGGCGCTTGCGGTGACGGTGGCGCGGTGACGACAAACGATCCAGCCCTCGCAGCTTCGATGCGAGTGCTCAAAGAACACGGACAGTCTTCTAGATATTTCTACGAAGAAATCGGGTACAACAGCCGTTTAGATGCCCTGCAAGCGGTGATTCTCAGCATTAAATTGCGATATCTCGACAGTTGGAACGCCCAGCGACGTTCGATCGCGACACTTTACACCGAATTTCTCTCCCGCGTGCCCCGAGTTGCCGTCTCCAAAGAATTGCCCGAAGCAAAAGGAGTTTGGAATCAATACACGATCCGGCTGACAAGTCCAGAAGAAGCGCAAAATGCCTCTGGCGATTTTCGAGATTGGATGCGGGCTCAGTTGCAGGAATGCGGCATCGGTTCGATGGTTTACTATCCGTTACCTTTGCACCTGCAACCTGTTTACAAATCTTTGGGTTATCAAGCAGGTCAGTTGCCAAAGGCTGAGCAAGTTTGTCGCGAAGTCTTGTCTTTGCCGATGTTCCCGGAACTGTCGAGGGATCAACAAGAGCGGACGATTTATGGTCTGAAAGATTGCTTGGCAAAGGCCGATCGCATCCGGTAGCTTTGGCGCGATGGCATCAGCGAGGGAAATGCAGGAGGAGAAAAGAATTGCAGGGTTGCAGTGTTGTGAGAATGTGCAGGGTTCCGGGAGAGCTGTTAAGTATTTTGACCGATCACTTGTACTTTTATGTACTATATTTAATGAAAAGAAACAAATTTAGGCTAGCAATCCGCCTCGAACGGGTGCATTTTCCGCTCGCCTAAAACTTGAAATGCGATCGGTCAATGATGAAGAAGGAAGAAGGAAGAGGGAAGAAGCCCGATGGAAGTCGGAAGAAGGAAGAAGGAAAAATAAAGAATGGTTGAATTTTCGACTTCCAATCCCCAATGCCCGATGCCCGATGCCCGATGCCCGATGCCCGATGCCCGATGCCCAATTCTCAATTTAACCTGTAATTTTCAGAAGATAAGAGGAAAATAAACGAGTGCCTCAGTATCAATTCACTCAGGCTAGACGCTACGATCCACAAGCGATCGCTCATTATTACCGCAAACGTCCTTGGAAAGCAATTTGGCGCGCAATTACCGTTATTTGGTCTTTTGCGGGCTTTGTGCTGGGGATGCTGTGGGACAGTTGGCAGCACGAAGTCGCAGCACACCAGCCGGAACGGGCCGCCCACCTGCGACAAATACTCACTCGCTTGGGCCCCACTTTCATTAAAGTCGGTCAAGCCCTTTCTACCAGACCGGATTTGATCCGCAAAGACTTTCTCGAAGAATTGATCAAACTTCAGGATCAATTGCCGCCGTTTGACTCGGTGCGCGCTTTCGAGATTATTGAAGCGGAACTCGATCGCAAAATTAGCGAAACCTACAGCGAAATCTCCCCCGAACCTGTCGCCGCGGCAAGTCTTGGTCAAGTCTACCGAGCTCGCCTCCTCACCGGGGAAACAGTAGCCGTCAAGGTTCAGCGACCGAATTTGCTGCCAGTCTTGAGCCTTGACCTTTACTTAATGCGCTGGGCCGCTGGATGGTTGGGCCCGTTGCTGCCGCTGAATCTCGGTCACGACCTTTGTTTAATAGTCGATGAATTCGGTATCAAGTTGTTCGAGGAAATTGATTATATCAATGAAGGACGCAACGCCGAGAAATTTGCGACAAATTTTGCCGACGACCCGACAGTAAAAGTTCCGAGCATTTACTGGCGTTATACTTCAAATTGCGTTCTGACTCTTGAATGGATTGACGGCATCAAGCTGACAGATATGGCAAGTGTTAAAGCCGCAGGTTTGGATACCGATAGTTTAATTGAAGTCGGAGTCCGCAGCGGTTTGCGACAGTTGCTGGAACATGGATTTTTTCATGCTGACCCCCATCCGGGAAATCTGTTTGCCTTAGCGGACGGCCGCATGGCTTACATTGATTTTGGGATGATGGATCAGATGGAAGAAACAACTAAAGAAACTTTGGTTGATTCTGTCGTTCATTTGATCAACAAAGATTACTTACAATTAGCCAAGGATTTTGTCAAACTTGGCTTTTTGACGCCAGATACAGATATTATGCCGATCGTCCCGGCGTTGGAATCTGTACTGGGTGATATCGTCGGCGAAAATGTGTCAAATTTTAACTTCAAGACGATTACAGACCAGTTTTCGGAGTTGATGTACGATTATCCTTTCCGGGTGCCGGCGAAATTTGCCTTAATTATTCGTTCTCTGGTGACAGAAGAAGGTTTGGCCCTGACGCTGAATCCGAATTTCAAGATAGTCGAGGTGGCGTATCCTTATGTAGCGCGGCGTTTGTTGAACGGAGAATCTCCGGCACTGCGGCGGCGTCTGATTGAGGTATTATTCAAAGATGGCAAATTCCAGTGGAACAGGTTAGAGGACATGATCGCGATCGCCCGATCGGATCGTAGTTTCGACTTGCTCCCCACCGCCCAACTAGGCTTGCAATTTTTGCTGTCAGAGGAAGGGTCGTTTTTGAGACGCCAGCTAATGTTAGCTTTGATTGAGGACGATCGAATTCACACCGAAGAAGTTCGCAGCCTGTGGAACTTAGTCAAGGAAGATTTGCAGCCCGGTCGCCTGTTCAACGTTGCTCTAGGCGCTTTGACGGAGTTTTCCACAGCAGGAGCAGCCGCGCTAACTCGATTTTAGTCATTAGTCATTGGTCATTAGTCATTAGTCATTGGTTATTTGTTGGTTGTTAGTTGTTGGTTCTAATAACTAATTCCCCATACCCAATGCCCCATGCCCCATGCCCCATGCCCAATTCCCCATTCCCCATTCCCCCAATTAAGGAATTATTCGTGTATTATTTTCCAGAACCTCCCTATTTTTTTATGTCGGCTGGATTACTAGCAGGTATGGCTTCCGGCGTAGCATTTGAAGCAACTCTCAAACAATCCGTACAACAGTGGTCTAAAAATCGTTCTACTCGCACCTTGGCTAACCTGCCAAGGCTGCAATTGGTCATACCTTTTCTGGGAATGGCTGGCGGTATTTGCGTATTTTTAGCTTCTGGAATGGAGATTTTTGGCTTCCCAAAACTACTTTGTTATGCCCTAGCTTTGCCGCTGACGGTACTCACGGGCTGGCTAGTTTGGACTCAGCTAGGTAAGCTTTTGATCGAGTTAGAACGCGGAGGTTCCCAAGCGCTGGATTTAGATTCTTTTGAACAATGAAAGCTAACTATCAACCTCTTTTGTGAGAAGCAAGGGGGTTGATAAGCTGTTACACATTTAAACCATTAACGATCCAGGTAAGGTGCGTCAGCTCGAACACTTACTATACTTGGGAAACGCTTATTTACGCTCCGCACCCTACTATCCTCTTTTAAATGCCGAACAGCTTAGTTATCTAGGATTATCCTAATTTGATGCTTTTTGAACCGCAGAGAACGCAGAGGAAGAGAAAGAAGAAGATGATAGCTTAGGCAATAATTTGTGTATTTTTTTTACAATCTAAAATCTAAAATCTAAAATCGAATGAGTATTTTAATTGTTACGGGTGCGGCGGGATTTATTGGATCTAACTTAGTAGAAACTCTTTTAAATCGAGGGGAGACGGTGATCGGTGTTGATGAGTTCAACGATTATTACGATCCGGATCTCAAGCGCAAAAATATTGCACGATTTGAAAAGTATCCGGGTTTTGAATTGGTGGAGGGCGATATTGTGTCTCTAAATTGGCGATCGCTTTTATCCGATGCTAAGGTAATATTTCATCAGGCGGCGCAAGCAGGAGTTCGTGCTAGCTGGGGCGACGGTTTTCGCAGCTACACCGAACGCAATATTAACAGCACTCAAGTATTGTTAGAAGCGGCAAAAGATGCGCCCAGATTGAAAAAGTTTGTCTATGCTTCTTCTTCTTCAATTTACGGCAATGCTGAATCTTTTCCCACGAATGAAAACGCTTGTCCCCAGCCAGTTTCTCCCTACGGAATTACGAAATTAGCTGGTGAACGTTTGTGCGGGCTTTATTACAAAAATTTTGGTCTTCCGACTACTTCGCTGCGCTATTTTACCGTTTACGGGCCCAGACAGCGCCCCGATATGGCTTTTCACAAGTTTTTTAAGTCGATTTTGTTTGACGAGGCGATTTCAATTTTCGGCGACGGATTGCAAACGCGGGATTTTACGTTTATCAGCGATTGCGTGGCGGCGAATTTAGCGGCGGCTGAGGTTGCGGAAGCTGCGGGGGAAGTTTTTAATATTGGTGGGGGAAGTCGGGTAGTTTTAAAAGAAGTTATTGATACAATACAAAGGATTGTCGATCGACCTATTCGGATAGATTTTACCGAAGCTGCGAGGGGAGACGCGCGGCACACTAGCGCGGATGTGTCTAAAGCCCAGAAAATCTTAGGTTATCAGCCACAGGTTGCTTTAGAAGAAGGATTAAGGCGCGAATGGGAGTGGATTCAGTCTGTGTACAGTTAGAGTACAGTTAGATGCTATCTATCCCAGAAATTCCGCAACTTAAATTGAACATTGTTAATTTTTTGAATTACCGAACTTTTGAGATTTTTCTGCAATCCAAATGCTGCGATTATACCATTAATTTTTATAAAAAATCGCATTTTTTGTGATTAGTAATGGCTTCGATAATTTTATTCAAAACTTTTTTAGAATCAGTCATTGTACTTAGCCAATAACTGCCTGAATGTAGCCGATGATAATAACTTAAATTACTCACCGCATACAAGCTGCCGCCACTTTTCAACCACAAATAATTAAAAGCGGCGACATCGGAAGCTTGCACGCAAATATCTTGATTATCCTCGGCACAATCCAGGTATTTCTGTACATTGACGAAGTAGTTGCCATCATTAATAAAATTGCGAAATAATTTAGGATTGGGATTATTTAGAATTAATTCTCGTGCTTTTTCAATATTGATTTCTGTCTCAGAATATAATTTAAAATTAAAGTAGGGATTGGCGGATGTCGGACAGTAAATTAGCTGAGGATTCCATGCAGTTATGTGGTAGAGTCTATCGACATAAGTTTCGCTCAAGGCATTGTCAGAGTCAAGAATAATTGCCCACTCATTTTTGCAGTGGGAAATCGCCATAATTTTGCTTTTATACGCACCAAAATTTTGCTCACCTCTGCGGATAGAAATCTTAGGTGACAAGTTTGCTATATTTGCTTGCATCCTAAAAAACTCTTCGGGGGAGGAAGCATCATCGTAAATAATAATATCATCAATGCGATCGTCATACAAAGCATTGCACAATGCACCTACAACCAAACTAGAACGGTTAAAATGGGTAATAGCTAGAGATATTTTACTTCTGTTAGCCACAGACAAACGCCGAATTGAAATTAAGCGAACGCCTAGAAGGCTTGTCCGCAAGTCCATCATAATTTTGTAATACTGTTGGTAAACTTTATTTTTGAGTTGTAAACTGCGAATTTTTCTGCCAGCTTTTCGCAAAATATTCATTTCTGTATTTGCCAATCTATACCTAAAGTTGATATTTTTTTGCCTGACAAAGGTTTTGGCATTTCTGTATCCGCGCACTAGCAAACTTGGGGATTTGAGTTTGGGGCATTTTTCCGGCGACTTCAAATAGCGGTAGTGCAGAAATACATCTCGGTAGGGAATTTCAACATCTTCACCAGCACACAATTGATTAATTTTTGCAGCCGAAATACTCATGTAATGCAAATAAGTAAGCCGCCGTCCTTTATCATATAAAACATTATCTATCACATCAAATTGAGAAGACCAATGATTTCCCGTTACCTGTTCGGGTTGAGCATATGCAAAGTTGTAAAAAGATATTTTGCTGCGGGCGAGTAAATAGTTAAGTAAAGATTGGTCAGCGCCCCGTAAAGACATAATTTCTGCTTCTCCTGATGTTAAATTTTCTAAAAATTGAGAGCAATTATTTCGATTAAAAACCCCAGCTTTTGACGCAAACCAACCCGCACAAAAAGTATGAGATTGCAGTTGGTCAATATTTAAAATTTGAGGTAATTTTGGGGAGAAAAAATCAAATATATAATTGAGATCGGATTTGTATTGAAAATCGTTTGCTACCCAATCAAAATCATCGAGTTTTTGATAAATGTAATCGAGATAACCCATTAACAGAGTGTCTGCGTCAAAATAGATAAATTTATCAAAAGGGCCGTCGAAACAACATAATTTTCGGTGCATCTCCAAACATTGAACAGGTTTCAACCCTTGAGATTTCCATACTTTTTGAGCTTTGGCATGAGTTTTCCAAGCTTGAGTTGCAAAGTCTTCCCAGAAATGAATTGAATCGGTGTTGTCAAAGAGGGTGACATTAGGACGAATTGCAATTTCTCCTCGCACTTTTTTCAGTCTATCATCATAGGGAATGATACAAACGGGAATATCTTTTGCCCCATTGACTTCGATACTGTTTAACAAAGCGACTAAGTGGTCAAAAACCACATCGTTTCCTAGAATATAAATACCATTTGTCATGATTTTTAAGTTTTTTAAATACTTTACCAAATATTCCGCTAGGGTGTGTTGGGCACTGGGGGATTATCTCGGCTTTATCGAATTTATCGAATATCAAAACAGCGCCCAATGCACCGAAATTCTCGCCCAAGTTGCCTGGGTTCCTGGCAGATATCTCAGCTTTATCAAATATTATAACAGCGCCCAACACACCATACAATATCGCATATTATAACAGCACTCAACACACCATGCAAAGAGCGAAATATTTTTTGCACTAAATTTGGTGGTTCCTCATTGAGATAACGATAATGTTTCCACAGTTTCCAATAAGGACTACCGGATTTAATTGGTATTCCCGCCCAGTGAATATATTTTAACCTTTTGCCTTTGTCATAAAGAACATAATCTATTTCTTGAAAATGCTTGGAACCAGCCCAGCTTCCCGGTTCAGTTGCTGAATTTTTAACAAGATTGCAGCGCTTGGTAATCAGCTTAAGAATGATATAATTTAGTATAGGTTGGTCTGTGACATTTTGAGTAAAGTCAAAATATTCTCGATGCTGCGAACATTCTCGCAAAATCTCATACATTTGTGATTCTGTAATAGTTCCTTTTCTGGATGCCCAAAAACCGCTGTTGAATACATCTTGAAGCTGGGAGTCGGTAAAGATATTCTGTTGTTGTACAGCAGGTGAAAATACATTTCGCAGTTTTTCGCTGAGGTGGTGGTAGTCGCAGCAAAAAAAGTCTACTTCTGATAGTTTGTTTAAGTTGGCTGCGATGTCTTCAAAGACAATGATATCGGTATCGATGTACAGAAATTCGTCAAGGGGGCCAAACCAGGCGGCGAGTTTCCGCATTTTGTTAGGAAGGGCTAAAAAGTTGCGATCGAACATTTGGCCAATTTCTCTGGTAAACTGTTCCACAAACTCCAGATTTGGGAACAATCGCACCCCGTGGAGACTGCTGAGGGCGGCTGCGACTTGCAGATAATTGTCGTCGAAGGGAACCAGAAAAACAGGTACTTGACAATTGTACAGACGTATGCTATTTAAAAGGGCGATCGCACTTTCGATCACCTTATCATTCGCAACAATATAAATACCGCGACTCATACATTTATCCTCAACCTTCTCAATACCCTTTTTAACAAATTCGGCCCAGAAACCTCAGTATAAGACTTTGGCGCTTGGGCAAAAATCGGACGCTTTTCCGGTTCGCGGAGATAGCGGTAATGCAGGAACAAATCGCGATAGGGAAACTCAATATTTTCGCCCGCACAAACTCTCCGAATTACATCCGGCGGCACGCCAATATAATGAATGTAAGTAAGTCGGTTTCCCTTGTCGTACAAAATCCGATTTTGCTCTTCAAAATGTTTGGAAGTGACGCTGCACCCGGTTTTTTCGCCATCCGGGAGGCTGTAAGCAAAATTATAGCTATTCATCCCCGTTTTCATCACCATATAATTGAGCAAAGGCTGTTCTCCCGCACCTTCATAGAGAATTTCCGCCTCGCCCGATTGCAGTTGAGATAACAGCCATTCCCTAGTATCTTGCTCAAACAATCCTTGCTTGCTGGCGTAAAATCCCGAACAAAATATTTCCGAGTCTATCCGATTTTTTTCAAAAACTTCGAGGAGTTTTGGTGACTGAATATTGTATACTTTAGTTTGGTCGCAAAATTGAAAATCATAAACCACCAAATCCGATTCCTCTAACTTCTGAAAAACCGCATCAAGGGAATTCATCACTAAAGTATCCGCATCCATATAGATAAAATTTTCAAACGGGCCGTCGAAAGCGCAAAAGCGTCGGTGTGCGCCGTAAAGCCGGAATTTTTTGCGATTCAAACGCTCTGGTGCGGCTGCTTGCATGAATTCATCCCATCGCTGGATTGATGCGCTATCTTCATAAATAAAGACGTTGGGACGGTTAACAATTTCAGCTTTGATTTGCTCTATTTGGTCGTCGAACGGATAAATACAGACGGGAATATGGGAGCCTAAGATAACTTCAATACTGTTGAGCAATGCAATTAGTTGGTCGTAAACTGTATCGTTGGCTAGCGTGCAAATTCCATTCATATCTATAGTCTCGCGAAGGCGGACTTTGTTTGTGTCGTTGCGGTTTCAACCGCCGAATCATTTAAAGGGTAAAAAAGAGTCATCGGGGGAAAACTAAGACGAGGGAGAAAGCGACGCCATCGCTACGCGAAAACCCCCAACACTAGACCTATCGCCCGCCGAGGAAGCGCCGCGAGAGGCAGAACGGCAACCGATACACTCACTGACCCAGCAACCGCCACGGAGCACCCGGTAATCATCTTTGCCAGTTTCCCAGGAACTTCCGTCAGTTGGTGCGCCGTTATAGTCTTGGTTCCACCTATCGCTGCACCACTCCGAAACATTGCCGTGCATATCGTACAATCCAAACGGATTCGGAGGAAAACTCCCTACATCTGTTGTTTCTTTGCGATAAAGTCCTCCGGGTGTATATCCGCAGGGGTCGCTTGCGTCATAGTTGGCTATTTCCGTGGTAATGTATTCCCCAAAATGAAATGCGGTTGTTGTATCGGCACGACAGGCGTATTCCCATTCTGCTTCACTCAGAAGGCGATATTTTCTCTCGGTTTTTTCCGACAGTTTGCCACAGAATTCGACGGCATCATCCCACGATACAAATTCAACAGGACGTTTTTCACCTTTGAACTTCGATGGATTATTTCCCATTACTGCTTGCCACTGTGCTTGGGTGATAGGATATTTGGCTGCATAAAAAGCGGGTATTGTGACTCGATGCTGCGGACCTATGTAATAATATTTTCCTGTTTCGCTGCTGGGGAAACCCATCATAAATGTGCCGCCGGGAATCGATACCATTTCCAGTACAATTTCGTTCCCTAAGTCTTCGGGGAAGAAGTGAGCTGAATGACGGTGGCGACTGTTTTCTTGTGGTTCAAAATTTACTGTTATCACATCAAACTCAAAGGTAGGCAAATAGTTTTGTAGTTGATTTTGGTTTTCTGTCATGGCGCTATTTCCTAAGATGCAAAGTTAGACAGCCAATTGAGCAAGTTTAATTCGTGGAGAATGATTTGTCTAGCTTCGGCAATTTTCTCCCTCGCTTCATGCCAATAATCCACATTAGCCACAACTTCTTTAATAAATTCTACTCCTTTCTCATCCAAACTCGGCAGCCTCAGAAAACTTCCCGCCGGCAACAATTTATCCGCCGCCGAACCGCCGTAATAAATTGGCAAACACCAAGCTAACAAAGCATCCCAAAGCTTCTCGCTGACATACCAATCGTTTTCTGCATAATTTTCAATAGCTAAGTTGTAATAGTATGGTGCGACGGCGTGCCATTTATTGTTGACATTCCCGTTTCCGCGCGCCCAATTTGGCAAGTTTCGCCCGTAAAGGTCAAAATCCAATTCTTGTAATTGCAGCAATTTGATAAAGTCTAATCTCTGGCGGTGATTGGCGCTGCGGCTAACACCTGAAGTTATCCAAGAACAGGGTTTAGTTTTAGCTGGTGGCGGCATTTCATCTAGTTCTCGAAACGAGTTGCTGTGATACCAAATCGCGGGCATATAATTGGGTTTTGGTGCGAAGTCGTCGGGGCCGGAAACGTAACTGCAATAAAGTTTTGCTTGTTCGTAGTTGGCTTTGGTAATTTCAATAACTTCTGGTAATGGTGGCTCGCGGATCAGGTAAATTATGCGTTCCTTGGGGACACCGCGCAATTTTTCTCTAATGTCCTTTTCTGGATTTTGGGGGCTTGGACGGCGGATTTTGTCGATCCAGGATTGCTTTTTGGAAGGTTGGGGAAAGTCGAATTGATACATGAGTAAAAAGTCTGGTTCTGGGTGGTTGGCGAGCATTTGAATGTTGCCCCATTTGCCGAAGTTTTGGGGAGTTTGTTGCCACAGCCAGTCGCTTTGGTTCATACCTGGGTATGTGGTAATTGTGCCGATGATTTTTGGGTTCATATCTAATAATAAATCTGGTTTTTGCGTGTGGGCGGGGCGAGTTTATGAGATTATTAATTTTAGGCGTAGATAGTTGGTAAAACCCGCCCCTACGGATTTTTAAATTATCGGATATCGCACTTGCTCATCCACATACCTCAAAATTTTCTCTATCCTATTTTCCCACGAAAACTGCTTGACAAAATCCATCGTTTCTGCATATCCTTCGCTTTTCCTCGGATATTTTGTTAAACAATCTCGAATGCTTTGCGCGAACTGCTGCGGGTTATCCGGTTCGCACCAAGTTGCTGCTATATTTCCCGATTTAAATTCCATTAAAGATGCAATCTCCGTCGCTACAATCGGAGTTCCCGATGCCATGTAATCAAAGAATTTTAAAGGAGATGTGAACGTCGCGGCCTGTGTCAAACAATGAGGGTGAGTCAAAACATCGGCTGCTTGCAGCAAGCTAGCCAGTTGATTTTGAGGGAGGTAGCCGAGAAATTTAATGTTGTTAACTTGCTTGGATTTGGCTAACTGCTGGTAGGCTGTTACTTGGGATGAATCACCGCCCGCGATCGCAAATTGAACTTGCGGCAATTCCTGAGCCACATCCACCAACATATCCACACCTTTAAACGGGTAAAGTCCGCCCGCATAAACTGCTAAATGCTGTCTGTCATCTGTTAATAACTGCTGTCGCCAATTCTGGGCTGCTTCTATTTGTCTCGCGAGAAACAAAAGGTTAAAACCGTTGTGCAGCGTAATTACTTTTTCCCGTGGCATCCCATTCTTAATCATGCTTTCTCGGACAGTATCGGCAACAGTTACAGCAATTTGAAACAGAGGATGGCAAACGATTTCTGGTTCAAAAATTTTTTCGTCGTGGTGGTGCTGTTCGTAGATAGCGGGAATTCCATTTTTAACTGCTGCTTTGACAAAGTTCCAGTCGCGGGTGTGGACAATTTTAGTGGATTTAAGCAGGTGAATCGGTAAATAGTATTTTGATACTATTGTACTGGAACTCGTCCACTTGCTGTCCCAAAGGTCGATCGGCCACGGCATCGGTAAATCTGCTACTTTTAATTTATCTTGAATATTGTAAATATTGGCAAGTTTGTCATCGGGTTTCCTGGGTTGAAAAGGAAAAAGCAAATCAACCGGATTCAAAGCACTCCAGCCTTTGCGGAGATATACTAAAACTGCTGGTAAACCTAGATTTGCTGCGGCATTTGCAGAATGTGCAACTTGAACTAAGCTCGCTACATTGGGTTGCGGTAAGATATTTCTGGTAAAAAATACATAATATTTGGACATGGTAAGTGGTAGTTAGTAATTGGTAATTAGTAATTGTTGACTGTTGACTGTTGACTAATGATAATGACTGATGACTACTGCCAACTGCCAACTGCCAACTGACTACTTTTTAACAGCCTGACGCTTAATAGTATTTTCTATAAATTCTAAAGTAGTGAAAATATTAGCAGCAGAGTGAAATGATTCTCTGATTAACTCGTCTCTTTCTTCGGGAGAGTCTACCATTTCATCTACTAGCATTTTGAGGTAAGCTATCATGGGAGTCAGGCGAGTGCGAATTTCATAAGAACCTCTAATGAGAGCTTCATCGCGAGCGGTTTCTTCGGCGAATTGCACTGAATACAAGCGAGTGTAGTATCCTCCTTTTGCTAGCAATTCTTCGTGGGAACCCATTTCTACTACTTGTCCGCGATCGATCACGGCGATTTTGTTGGCTTTTTGGACTGTGGAGAGGCGGTGGGCGATGACTAAGGTTGTGCGATCGCAACTCAATTTCTCGATCGCCGCTTGCACGTACCTTTCCGAAACCGTATCCAGCGAACTCGTTGCCTCATCTAAAATTAAGATTTCCGGGTTTTGCAGCAGGGCTCTAGCAATTGAAATTCTCTGACGCTGCCCTCCCGATAAAATCACGCCCCGATCGCCAATTTGAGTATCCAACCCCTCCGGCAACAGTTGGATAAACTCATAAGCATTCGCCCCCTTCGCCGCTTCCACAATTTCTTCCTCAGTCGCTTGGGGTCTAGCATAAGCAATATTTTCGCGCACTGAAGCATTAAACAAAAACGTATCTTGGCTAACAATACCCATCGCTTGTCTCAGACTTTTCAAGTCAAATTCGCGCAAATCCCTGCCATCGATCAAGATATTACCTTCAGTAGGATCGTAAAATCTCGGCAGTAAATCTGCCAAAGTTGACTTGCCAGAACCCGAAGTTCCTACCAAAGCCAAAGTAGTGCCATGAGGTAGAAATAAATCAATTCCTTGCAAAACTAAATTTTTGTGGTTAGGATAACTAAAAGATATTTTATTAAAATGAATTCCCGATCGCAAATGAGTGTAAGGCACAGAACCGTTCAGCATAAATGGCTTGTCCTCGCAGCTCAAAAAATCATTAACCACCTCTACACTAGCCGACGTATTAGCAAATTGACTGCGCCCGCTATTCAACTGTGAAATCAAAGGGATTAATCGAAAGAGTACCAATAAATAGGTTAATAAAATTGTAGCAATAGACTCTATCTCATTCGCAAATATTGTGCGACCTATAAATACAATCAAAATTATAACTATCAAATTAACAACTTCGTTAATTGGGGCGATCGCGGCATAATTTACCTGAGCCTGAAAATCTGCTTGTTCTCGCCTTTGAATTAAATGCTTGATCCGCTGATACTCTCTTTCCTCGTTCCCCGTTGACTTGACTAGCCGAATCCCACTAATCGTTTCCAGTACCCTAACCGAATAATCTTTCGACATTTCAGAAAGCATATGGCCAAAATGCTTGGAACGGTTAATAATATATTGATTTGTCCAAGCAACTAACGACAGTAAAACTGTAGCTGTCACCGTCAGTTTCCACGAGATCGAAAGTAGCAGACCCACAAACACCAAAACAGTGATTGAGGTAGTAAACATTCCGATGGCCGTACCAACTGCACTAGCAGTCCGACCAATCTCTCCGCCCAATCTATTAATTAAATCCCCGACTTTAGTTTTAGAGTAAAAATCTAAATCTACTTCTAATAACAACCGCAAACCTGCTTCTCGCAAATCAAAAGTCAAAGATCGCGTCAGAGAAGTAGCTACTAAAGTATTGATATAACTCGCAACATTTTTTAAAAAAATTGCCAGCACAATCGCCCCGGTCATCAACATTAAACGCTGATTTCCGGGCATTCCCTCAAAGGGATACATCAAAGTTTTAATTAGAGGTGGAGCACCACGGAGCTCGATAGTTTCCTCTAAAAAACTTAAAAGCACTGGTACAATCAGAGTAGTGCTGATACCGTTGAATAAAGCGCCAGAAAAGCCCAGCATCACAGTTAAAAAAATCCTGCCGGGATATCGTCTGGCAAATTTTAGGAGTAGCTTATTGGCAGACATGAAGCATTCCCAGCTAAACAGTACGGCATCTCAAAATATTCTTTAATAACAGCCAGCTTTTCTTCCTCCATTGAGTAGTTTTAAAATAACATTTACATACCTGCGATTATCTCTGAAAGTATCGGTTTCATTGCTTGAATACTATATTTTTTCACACATCTTTCCCGAGCTTTCATTCCTTGTAAATTAGCCGCTGTCAAATTTTGAAATATCCATTGAATTTTTTGTGAAATTTGAGCGGGAGAACTCGGATCGACTAAATAACCCGTTCCCCCTAAAATTGCTGGAATATCCCCCACTCGCGTAGACAAAACAGGCTTAGCCATTGCCATACCATCTGTCAGCTTGAGCGGAAACTGAGCCACGGCTGCGAGAGTTTCTCGCTGAGGAACAACGACAACATGAGCCGCTGCTACAACGGACGGCATCGTCTCCACTGGAAACCTTGGCAGTTTAATAATCCAACGCCCCCATTGTTTCACAAGTTTATCATCATAATCATCATAAGGACTGCCGCCGACGATCGCTAATTTTAAATCCGGCTCATTTAACAGTTCGAGGGCCATCAAAACATCCTCCACGCCTTTATGAGGTCGCGGTGCCCCCGGAAACATCACAACTCTATATCCGGACAAGCCGTAACGCTGTCTGCTCAATTCAGGATTGTATTTAGCAGGGTCGAACATTGCAGTATCCTTACCATTAGGCAAATATACACCACCAAAACGCTGTTTTAAAAACTTAGTATCAATGGTAACTGCATCAGCACGGTGAATTAGACTTTCCATCCACTTGAGATAGAGCGGATTATCTGGTTCTCTCAATTGACCGTTGTGTTTAAAAATATCTCGATAAAGTTGTTTAAAAGAGGGACGGTATTTCCATTCATCTCCGCCGTACCAGCTCAGTTCCCAGTCGTCTATATCTAAAATTATAAAGTGGCGAGTCGCCAGTTTTTTTAGCAGTGATAATCCAAAGCTTGTAGGTTTAGGTTTGACTGCATAAATAATATCCCCATCTATTTTTTTCCAAAGTTTTTGAGCATCCATCAAAAACCCCGGATAATTTTTACCCGGTATCGCATATACCGGGATGTCTCTGGGAGGAGTAGCGTACAATTCCTTGCCAAACTGAAATCCAACAACTTCTACATCACATTTAAGCTCTATCAAGACTTGAGCTAATAAAAAAGCACGAATTGCACCTCCTCCTGACAAATCGCTCACTACTAATGAAACTTTCACTGAGTATTTTGTTTAAAACATTTTTTTAATTTTCCTGCTTAACCGAGCTTTTGTCAAGGCGATTCTGACTCACGTACTCCCGACCACAGCAACCAGGTTTTTAACGAGGGCAAAGGGCAGCAACGAAGTATTTTAGTAAAAAAACAGAATAATGAACCCAAGACTGTTATTCTAGCCAGCAATAATTCTTCTAGGTAAATTTTCGGATATGTTGAGGCTAATTTTTTTAATTTGGGGCTGCATTTTGTTGTTTTTGATGCAGTTTGCCAACAAACTTTAATTATTTTAAACGCCAGGGATTGTTAAGTTGATTTGGTAAAAATATTTTAGCTGTGCGATCGACTATTCTAGTAAAGAGCGATCGCGTCACGTTCTTCGCGTACTGAGGGCGGTAAGGATAAGTGCAGTGCATTACTTTAATCGGTTTGTCGATCGTATAAACATCTTTCCACTTATCCAAGTAGTTGTAAACGGGGGACAAAATTGTCATTTTCGGTTTCACCGATTCAACAGCAGCCGCAAAAGCGCCTTGGTCTTTCAAGAGTAGCACATTTTGATGCGCCACTACCATATCGAAATATTTCTTAAAATGTATAAACAATTCCTGAGTTTTACTGCTTTTCGTAAAAGCGATAAATCCGCCATTGTATTGAATGCTATTTGCATTTAGCGGCAACCCGACAGACTGCAAAGTTGACAGAATATCCTGCTTAACTCTTAATAAATTTGCCGCTTTAGCAATCGCAGGCTGCACATCTTCCGTCACCAACAAATCTACCCCATCAAGAAAATCAAAAACCTCATCTATTGGCGACAGCAAACAAATATCGCAGTCCATATAAATAGTTTTCTCAAACAAAGATTCCCCGTACAAAGCCAGCTTAGCTTGTCGCGATGCTAAAACAGGATTTTCATTAGAGGGTGCAGGTTTCAATATGACATTTCCGAACACCTGAAGTAAAGGATATAAAATTAGAGGGACTCTATCTATTAAAATAATAACTGGTTCCCGGTGAAACTTCCTAACAGACGCTAGAAAATGAACGCAATCCTGGAAAGAGTAAAGACCGGTTAAAATAGTGATAAATCCCTTGACTGCTAATTTATTTGAATTCATTAATTTACTTATTGATTTACTTATTTACCGAGCGTGTGTCCACTCCCAAAAGCTCTCATTCCAGTCATCTCGTTGGTGAAAAATTCCTTGCCACTCATAAAAATGTACAAAATCTTTCAGGTTAATTGTTTTATTGACATCGCGGATCATATAAAGAGGTCGAGCTCCATAAAAAGAAGCCCACATAGTATAACTGCTAGGCGGCCCGACAACATAGTCGCACTCAGCCAAAGCATACATATCTTCAATTAAATGACCGCTGCCAAATCCACAGTTGAAATCCTCAAACAAACTCGGATTTTGTGGAATATTAGAACAAATCAAAAACTTGATTTTTTTGCCTTCAAATAGCCTTACCACAGAATTAATGACTTCTAAATATTGCTGAGTAGTGTAAAAGTATCTCCCCTTTTGATGCTGAGCATAATCCCCTTGACGGATGTGAATTCCGACTAGCATATCAGAGTTATCTTTTAAATTCAATATCAAACGATCTACATTGATTCTATATCGCTCTAATGGTGCAAAGTAGGCTCTAATCTGGTCGGCGTACTTGTGTAAATAGGGGAGATCTTCTACAAACCAGCCATCTCGAAATAGCCAGCCTTGAAAACAAACAATTGAACCCTGCTTGATTTGTGCGATATCCTGATATGCAAGCCAACTAAAAGGTTTTTTTCGGGTTATTTCTTGCGTTTTTAATATTTTTTGGCTGCTTAAATACTTAATAAAATTATAATATTTGCTTCTGACAAACTTGTTACCTCCTGCGGTAAAATATGGAGGAGGATAACAACACAAAAAATCCCCTGCGGTTCCCACAAAGAATTCTGCATATTCCTCAAAAGCCGGATTGAGAACCGTCAAATTATGCTCGATCGCCCAAGAAATGAAATTAGCAAAAAGCAGCAGTCGGTTGCCGAGTTGTCCCGATTTAGCAGATATTATTAGCATATTGTATTTTTGGGGTGGGCGGGACGCCCAACCCCTACTCCCCACAAGAATTCAATCAAATTTTGCTGTAATGGTAAGGTGCGCTATAAGCACGCTACATACTAAGAGTGGTGACACTTTTGATGCCACTGCCAAGCATGGGAGATAATATCCTTGATGTCGGGATATTATGGAGACCAACCCAAGGTTTCGATCGCCTTTTTGCTGCTGCCAACTAAACCAGGAGGGTCTCCCGGACGCCGATCGCACTCAACAGCCTTAATCTCTTTTCCCGTCACTTGACGAGCCGTTTCTATCACCTCTTTCACCGAAAACCCGTCTCCATTGCCCAAATTAAAGAAATCAGATTTGCCACCATTTAACAAATATTCTAATCCTAAAATGTGAGCAGATGCCAACTCGTTAACGTGAATGTAATCCCGGATGCAAGTACCGTCAGTAGTCTCGTAATCCGTGCCAAAAATCGCGATCGAATCTCGTTTACCCAAAGCTGCGAACAACACCAGTGGGATCAGGTGAGTTTCTGGATTGCGATCCTCTCCTAACAACCCGTTAGGGTCAGCCCCAGCCACGTTAAAATAGCGAAAACAAACAGACTTGAAATCATACGCAGCGTCTAAATCCGACAAAATCCGTTCTACCATTAACTTAGTAGCACCGTAGGGATTGATCGGATTTTGTGGGTAGTCTTCTGTGAGCGGAATTTTCTCAGGTACACCGTAAGTCGCGCAAAGGGATTGTTAAGTTGATTTGGTAAAAATATTGTAGCCGTGCGATCGACTATTCTAGTAAAGAGCGATCGCGTCACGTTCTTCGCGTACTGAGGGCGGTAAGGATAAGTGCAGTGCATTACTTTAATCGGTTTGTCGATCGTATAAACATCTTTCCACTTATCCAAGTAGTTGTAAACCGGGGACAAAGTTGTCATTTTCGGTTTCACTGATTCAACAGCCGCTGCCAAAGCGCCCTGAATCTTTCAAGAATAGCACATTTTGATCGCCACTACCATATCGAAATATTTCTTAAAGTTTATAAACAATTCCTGAGTTTTACTGCTTTTCGTAAAAGCGATAAATCCGCCATTGTATTGAATGCTCTTTACATTTAGCGGCAACCCGATAGACTCCAAAGTTGACAGAATATCCTGCTTGACTCTTAATAAATTTGCCGTTTTAGCAATCGCAGGCTGCCCGTCTTCTGTTATCAGCAAATCTACTTCATCAAGATAGTCAAAAACTTCATATATTGGCGATAGCAAACAAATATCCCACTCCAGATAAATAGTTTTCTCAAAAGGAGATTGTGGATACAAAGCCAGCTTAGCTTGTCGCGATGCTAAAACAGGATTTTCGGGTTTCGGTGCGTCCTGCAATCTCACATTTCCGAACACCAAAAGTAAGGGATATAAAAATCGCGGGACTCTATCTATTAAAATAATAATTGGTTCGCGGTGAACCTTCCTGACTGAAGCTAGAAAATGAACGCAATCCTGGAAAGAGTACAATCCAATTAAAATAATGATAAATCCTCTATCCATATCTTTTCTCTAACGATAGTAAAAATCGAAATTTAATAAGGCAATTAACTGTGTTTTTAATAACCGATAGAGATATTGCCAATGGTAAAACTGTAATTTATCCCAAACTTTATCCCAAAAGGTTCTTACTTGATTTTTTTGCCAGTCCCAATGAGCAAAAGAATGCTCCATAATTTGAGCGAGTTCCTCCCACCCGTCATTACGAATATTCCACCCAACTTTAGCAGTTGCTAACCCAATGGGATTACCGTCTTTTGTTTTGACTTTTTGCACTTCAAAAAATCTTCCAATCTTTCCCCATTCTTGAATAAACTGAATTTCTTTACCATTGTCTCTCGCAATTACGAACAAGTTTTCTGGAACAAAACTTACATTTTTCAATGAAATTTCTAGCTTTTTTGCTAATTTGTGAATTGCCTCTTTTCTCCCCGGTAATGATTGATTTGGTGGATGTTCTAGAATGGGAATAAACCCTTTAGAAGTAATGCCGGACATCCATTCTCTCTCCGGCACTTTTCCTCTGATTCTTGTATCTGCATCCACAAAGATTGTCACTCGGCATAATTCTAAGGCTTTTTTTAGTGCAAATCGTTTATCATTATAACAATAATCTACACCTTCGCGACTTTTTTTAAAGGCGAAAACATTCGTTAAATTCTGAAAGTCATGTGGGTTGTCAGTACAAACAACTAGCATCGTCCCTAGAGAATGAGTTTCTAAGTCTGCTGCTAGTTGTTTGGCTAATTCGCGATACTTTTTCCCAAAAGCTAAGGTGCAAAAACAAAAATCTTTGTGACTGTTTAACATTATTTAAGACTCTATTTTTGCACTTGTTTTATTGGAGTTTATGCTAACTGTGACGCTTTTGATGCCACTGCCAAGCATGGGATATAATATTCTTGATGTCTGGATATTCTGGAGACCAGCCCAAGGTTTCGATCGCCTTTTTGCTGCTGCCAACCAAAGCAGGCGGGTCTCCCGGACGCCGATCGCACTCAACAGCCTTAATCTCTTTTCCCGTCACTTGACGAGCCGTTTCTATCACCTCTTTCACCGAAAAACCGCCACCATTGCCCAAATTAAAGAAATCAGATTTGCCACCATTGAGCAAATATTCTAATCCCAAAATGTGAGCCGATGCCAAATCGTTAACGTGAATGTAATCCCGAATGCAAGTACCGTCAGGAGTCTCGTAATCCGTGCCAAAAATCGCGATCGAATCTCGTTTACCCAAAGCCGCGAACAACACCAGCGGGATCAGGTGAGTTTCGGGATTGTGATCCTCTCCTAATAATCCGTTCGGATCGGCCCCAGCCGCGTTAAAATAGCGGAAACAAACAGACTTGAAATCATACGCAGCGTCAAAATCCGACAAAATCCGTTCTACCATTAACTTAGTAGCACCGTAGGGATTGATCGGGTTTTGTGGGTGGTCTTCTGTGAGCGGAATTTTTTCCGGTACACCGTAAGTCGCGCAAGTAGAAGAAAACACAAATTTCTTCACGTCAGCAGCGATCATTGCTTCCAAAAGGGTAATAGTGCCGATGACATTGTTACGATAATATTTAGCGGGATCGGTAACAGATTCGCCCACGTAAGCGTATGCAGAAAAGTGCATTACCGCATCAATCTTGTGCGTAGCAAACAAGTTGTCTAGAAGAGTGCGATCGTTCGTGTCGCCAACTACTAACTCCACCTGCAAAGCCCGATCTACTATATCTCTGTGACCGTAAACTAAATTATCCAAAATCACCACACCGTAACCAGCGTTTTTCAGCGCTAATACCGCGTGAGAGCCAATATATCCCGCTCCGCCCGTCACCAAAATAGTTGGTTTGTCTGCACTCATTTTATTCTGCCTGTTTTTGTAGCTGGGATTGCCAAGAGCCTTGTTAATTTGAGACTTCCACATCTGAGGCTTTCACACTCGGCGTCAGCGGGAGAATTCAAGCTAAATATCTAGGCTTTGCTGTGCCCGACGGGACGATCGCACTCCTAAAAAACGCTTTTTAAACTCCAGACCGATGCTGAGGGAGCAAGTCTTTCTGTTCAATCGATAAACTTGAGGCGACCAATTTGGATATAATCAAATATCCGATTAATCTGATGTCGATCCTCTTCTGAAATTTTATCATCTGATAGGATAGCCGAAGTCAAAACTAAGTGTTCCCTGCGACTGATCTTGCCAGAGGCTACAATCCGATCGACTTTTTGAGAAATTGTTAAGTTCGATTTGTTGTGAGATGTTCGCATTTATTCGATCGCTTGTATGCTAAAATAATTAAAGCCCATTGCACTTATTGACCCAAAAATGGTGCGTACCCGACCTTAAATCACTTTGCTCAACAGCAGAAATAACGTATCAGAGTTTTACTTCCCAAGATAGATACGCGGACTTAATAAATCTGCAATCAGCCTTCGGATAGGGTTCAGAACTAATTTAATTATATAATATTTTTCCTAGAGAGGCACTTTTCTATGCAGGTTTATCGGCTTCCGGTACTGTCCGACAATTACATTTTCTTGCTGCACGACCCCGATCGCCACACAGCAGCCGTCGTCGATCCAGCACGATCGCAGCCAGTATTAGAGCAACTCCAAGCACTCGGAGCCGAATTAACCGCAATTTTCAATACCCACCACCACAACGACCACATAGGCGGCAATCAGGAACTGATCGATCGCTTTCCCCATATCAAAGTTTACGGTGGCGCAGAAGACCGAGGCAGAATACCCGGACAGCAAGTGTTTTTACAAGCGGGCGATCGAGTTTCTTTCGCCAACAGAACCGCCGAAGTCTTCTTCCTACCCGGCCACACAAAAGCTCACATCGCCTACTATTTCCCCCCCAGCAATCCCAGCGAAACCGGCGAGTTGTTTTGCGGCGACACCTTATTTGCTGGAGGCTGCGGCCGGCTCAAAGAAGGCACTCCCGCCCAAATGTTAGCCTCTCTGGGGCAACTGCGAAATTTGCCCGATAGTACGAGAGTCTGGTGCGCCCACGAATACACGCTGAACAACCTGCAATTTGCCTTGAGTGTGGATGGCGACAATCCCCACTTACAGCAGCGCTTCGCCGAAGTCAAGGAAGCGCGCAGTCGATCGCAACCTACAATACCATCATCGATCGGCCTCGAAAAAAGGACAAACCCATTTTTGCGCTGGGACTTTCCCACGATCCAATCAGCCACCAACACCCGCGATCCCGTGCCAACCTTCGCTCGATTGCGCGGCATGAAAGACCAATTTTGACCGAAAGCATCCAGGATACAAGCCCCCGGATTCATCCGTGGGGTCAATGCTTCAATTCTTTAATCTAAAATCTAAAATCTAAAATCGATTGACCTTAACGTTTTGGTTGTTTCAGGTAACTCTTAAACTTGAGTATCGGTTCGCTCAACCACCTGTCAAGTCTTTGGTATTTTACGTGAAAGCTCGACAGCCCCTTAAACTTATTTGGAATTTTTTCTAGTTCCTCCTTAAACGGTGTCTGAGACAACATATCAAGCCATAATTGATTGGGGGCGGAGCTTTCCCACGGTTTTGGTCTTGACATAAAGTGCATCACTTTACTTGACATATCATCAGTCTTGTGGTTGTTCCATCTTTGGTCTAATTGCTTCCACCTTCCCACTAAAACTGAATTTAATGCACCTTGATCGCGATCGCCCCAAACGTGGGTTCTAGCATTTTGGAGCAACTTTTCCGACAGTTGCTCTTCCTCCCAAAGCTTCATGTTGTAAACTAAAACACCACTATTGAAATAAGGGTTTCGATCTTGATAATTGTTGAGATTTCCCCAGAAGTTGGCTGCGGCTGCTATCGGCAGAGTTTGAAAATCTAGGTTCCACAGCGGCTCTAAGCTGCCCAGAACGATCGTATCGCTGTCGAGCCAAATCAGCCTTTCTGTTTCTTTGGTATATTTTTGCGGCTCCAATTTAACGTAAGGAAGTTTAGAACCTGATATCGAAAGAAGTTGGTCGTAATTAGATTGCAATTCTTGCCATTCAATCTGGTATTTGCAGCAATTCTGTAACTGTTCCTTTTGGTGTGGCTCTATCCTAGTAGATACAATGCTAATTTTTACAGGCTGCTCTCCAGATTGGCTAACATTGAGATCTACAGACTTGAGAAGTGCTGCTAACCCCAGAATATAGGTGCGATCGGCGGCTGTGAATATGTGCATAGGATTAAGTTTGTGAGATGAACGGCAAACGTGACACAAACATTGGACTGGAGGAAGCAGGCGACCCTGTATTGAAGTAAATGCGATCGCCCGTTTACCGTTGAGACGAACATTATCTTGCCTAAATTTCCGGTTAGATTTACACCAAGAAACGGGTTTTCTAAGTAGGTAGGCGCAAATAAAGTTTACTATGTAACAGAATGTAAGGCGGGCAGAACAAGAGCGATTGCTTCGTTTCACTCGCTGCTAGAGAGGGGTTATGTATTTTCAAGCTTCATCTACTTATTGATCTGTGTGCAAGTGCCATCTGTTCGCACCCGAAAACGAGTAACAGCCATGGCTAATATGCAGCAACCCGACAAATCATGAGAGGGGCTGACCTCGCATTTGAAACAGCCAGAAAATTCTCCGTCGCCTGTGCTGAATCCCGCAACTGGTTCAGACGTGGGACTCTACGATAAAATAAATTGTCTAGATATCGATATTACCGCAGAACGATCGACATCCATCTTAGGTTTGAAGTGTCACCCTGCTCAAGTCAAAAGTTCCTCTGGTTATTTCCCTATTATTGATCGCGATTTGCTTTGCCCAAAGTAAAATGAGCGTTGTTAGAAACCGATGCAAAACCCACGCAATACTGAACCCCAAGCAAAAATCGACCCCTCTGTTTCAACGGATTCTAACAAAGCCTTCTACCCAGCCCCCCCTTTGTCAAGTGATGTAGGGATGGTTCTGCAATTGGCAGATGGCAGCATTCAGGGGTGCAATTCTCACGCCCAGGACCTGTTGGGGATGACAGCAGAACAGATGCTCTTATGCACTTCAATCAACAGTCGCTGGCAGACTCTGCGTGAGGATGCCTCGGATTTTCCTGGCGAGACACATCCGGCGATGGTGGCGCTGCAAACCGGGCAACCATGTTTAAATGTCATCATGGGCTTTGATCGGCCACAGGGAGAATTGATTTGGTTGACGCTCAATTCTCAACCTTTATTTCAGGGAGATCGATCGACTCCCTATGCGGTAGTAACAACCTTCACTTCTATCGCTCAACCTCAGCCTGAACCAGTCTGTAACGCGCCCGCGCCCCAACTGTCAGACACCCTCGAAAGTATTTCGGACGGGTTCTTTGCTTTGGATCGAGACTGGCGATTTACCTACCTCAATTCGCAAGCTGCGCGATGGCTGAATCGACCCTCGAAAGATTTGATTGGCAACAGCATTTGGGAAGAGTTTCCCGAATCAGTGGGCAGTTTGTTTGAGCAGGAATATCGCCACGCCGCTACCTTCCAAGTTACGGTTAGTTTTGAATCTTTTTATCCACCGCTCAATGCTTGGTATGCGGTACGAGCTTATCCCATCCCATCAGGACTTGCCGTTTATTTTCAAGATGTCACTGAGGAGAAAGCGGCTAGGGCTGCTTATATTAAACAAGCGCAAACGGCACATCAACAACTAGCAGAAATCGAGGCGATTTATGCTAGTGCGCCGATCGGACTTTGCTTCCTTGATACTGAGTTGCGGTTTGTCCGCCTCAACGATTGGCTAGCAGAAATTAACGGAGTTCCAGCCGCCGCCCACATCGGCAAAACATTGCGCGAAATCTTGCCAGAAATGGCAGATGATTTAGAGCCGCTTTACCGACAAGTTATTGAAACTAAAGTTCCACTTCAACAGCTCGAACTTCGCAGGACGAACTCAGCACAGCCGGGAGTCGAACAGGATTGGCTGTTGAGTCTCTATCCACTCAGGGCCGAGGACGATCGCGTCCTGGGAGTGAATGTGACGGTGCTAGAAATTACCGATCGCAAAGCTACCAAAAAAGAAATTGAACGGCTCAACCAAGAATTAGAACGACGAGTCAATGAACTCGAATCGATACTTGATGCTGTACCCGTCGGTATTACGATCGCAGACGACCCCCAGTGTAAAGTAATTCGCGCTAACCGATTTGCCCAGTCGATGTTGATAGTGCCACCCGATACCAATGTTTCTGGAACCGGAGAGCAAGCCGCAGCCCTTCCGTTTAGACGATTCCGCAACGGAGAAGAAATTCCGGGAGAACAACTGCCCATGCAACTAGCCGTGGCTTCGGGCGTCGAAGTGCGAGATGTGGAAATTCAAATGGTGCGCGAGGACGGGGTGGCCTTTGATTGGTTGGTGAATGCGGTGCCGTTATTTGACGAACAGGGCGCAGTTCGTGGCTGTGTGGCCGCCTTTATGGATATTAGCGATCGCAAACAAGCTCTTGCTGCTTTGCGCCACTCTGAGGAACGCTATCGCACTTTGTTTGAGTGCCTAGACGAAGGCTTTTGCATCATCGAAATGCTGTTTGACGAAAACGAAAAGCCGATCGATTACCGCTTTTTGGAAGTCAATCCGGCTTTCTTGAAACAAACCGGGCTTGAACAAGCTGCGGGTAAAACGGCGCGCCAACTCGTTCCAGATATCGAAGATTATTGGTTTGAGATGTACGGCAAAGTCGCCCTGACGGGGGAACCCTTGCGCTTCGAGCACGGCTCGGAAGTCATGAACCGCTGGTTCGACGTTTTGGCGTTCCGCACTCCTGAGCCGCACAGCCGACAAGTCGCCATACTTTTCCAAGAAATCACTGATCGCAAACAATCCGAGAATCTCCTGCGGCAACAGGAAGAGCAACTGCGGCTGTTCGTCAAACATTCGCCTGCGGGGGTGGCGATGTTTGACCGCCAGATGCGGTATATGCTGGTGAGCGACCGCTGGCTGTCAAGTTACGGGCTCGGCACTCAAAACATTGTGGGTCGATCGCACTACGACATCTTTCCCAATTTGCCCGATCGTTTGAAACAAATCCACCAGCGCTGTCTGGCGGGATCAGTCGAAATCTGCCCAGAAGATCAGTTTCCCCGCCCTGATGGCTTAATCGACTGGGTGCGCTGGGAAATTCATCCTTGGCGAACCAACACCAATGAGATTGGCGGTATCATGATTTTTTGCGAAATCATCACCGAGCGCAAAAACGCTGAACTCGCGGTGCAAGCGGCCTCCCAGCAAGTCAGCAATATTATAGAAAGTATTACCGATGCCTTTATGGCGATCGATTCACAATGGCGCTATACCTACGTTAATGCCACAGCAGAAAAACTGCTTTCTCGATCGAGAAACGACTTACTAGGTCGATCGATCTGGGAGGTATTCCCTGCCGAGAAAGAATTTAATTCAAGGGCATATCAAGAATTTCATCGAGTTGTTTCCGAACAAGTTTCTGTCAAGTTTGAAGAGTTCTCGCCTTCGCTCCAGATGTATATAGAAGTGAGCGCCTATCCTGCGGCCGGAGGACTTACCGTTTATTGGAGCGATATTAGCGATCGCAAACGCACTGAAGAAGAACTGCGCCAAAAAAATGCGATTTTGAACGTAATTAACGAGTCAGCGCCGACGCCAATTTTTGTCAAAAATCGAGAAGGACAGATTATTTATGCCAATCCAGCCACGCTGGAAATAATGGGCAAATCTGCTTCTGAAGTAATTGGTGGTCGCGATATCGATTTATACCCAGTAACAGAACTTGCAGTCACAGTCACGGAAAACGATCGGCGCATTATGGAGTCTGGACAAACAGAAGTCCTCGAAGAATCTCACGATGGCATTCGGACATTTCTGGTAATGAAAGCTCCATACCGCAATCAAGCGGGAGAAGTCATCGGCCTGATTGGCATCTCCAGCGAAATCACAAATCGCAAACGAGCAGAAGTCGCCATGCAAGAACAAACTAAGTTACTGCAAGTCATCATTGACAGCATTGGCGATGGTTTAATTTTGGCAAACCAACAAGGGGAGTTTGTGTTGTTTAACCAAGCCGCCGTAGGAATATTCGGTCAGCTATCAAATGAAAAATCTTGTGAGGAATGGTCGAGCACTTACGGACTATTTTTGGCAGATAAAAAAACCCTCTTCCCCGCCGCTGAACTACCTCTAGCCAGAGCAATCAAAGGTGAATATGTCAATGATGTAGAGGTATTTGTCCGCCGCGAAGATTCCGAAGATCGCTGGATCAGTATCAGCGGTTATCCAGTAGTTGATACTAGCAGCGAAATCAAAGGCGGAGTGATTGTCTGTCGGGATATCACAGAACGCAAACAAGCTTTATCAGCGCTGCAAGAAAGCGAAGAACGATTCCGCAATATGGCTAACAATGCTCCTTTTATGGTATGGGTAACAGACTCCACAGGCTATTGCACTTTCTTGAGCGAAACCTGGTATGAATTCACAGGTCAAACTGAGGAAACAGGTTTGGGATTGGGTTGGATAAACGCGCTGCATCCAGAAGACCGAGAACAGGTAAAGAAGGCATTTTTGACCGCCAAGGAACGCCAGGAACGGTACAGCGTGGAATATCGCGTCGGGCGCAAGGATGGCGGATATTCTTGGGCGATAGATGCAGCAGCTCCCAGATTTTCCGAAAGCGGACAATTTGAGGGTTATATCGGCTCTGTAATCGACATTACAGAACGCAAACAAGTGGAAACCGAGCGTGATATAGTTCTCCAATTAGAACAAACTGCCCGCACGGAAGCCGAGCGAGCTAACCGCATTAAAGACGAGTTTCTGGCTGTGCTTTCTCACGAGTTGCGATCGCCCCTGAATCCGATTTTAGGCTGGTCGCAACTGCTCGTCGGTGGCAAGCTGAACGCGAGTCAAAGTGCCAAGGCTTTTGAGACGATCGAGCGCAACGCCAGACTGCAATCTCAATTAATCGAAGACTTGCTTGACGTGTCTCGGATTCTGCAAGGAAAACTCAGATTGAATGTTGCTCCGATGAATCTGGCAACCATTATTCCATCTGCTGTGGAAACCGTGCAATTAGCAGCCGAAGCTAAAAAAATTCAAATTCAAACAATTTTAAATACTGATGTCGGGCAAGTTCTGGGGGATACAAGTCGCTTGCAACAAATTGTGTGGAATTTGTTATCAAATGCTGTGAAATTTACGCCAGAAGGCGGTCGAGTAGAAGTTCGATTAGTGCAAATCGCACGCCAAGCTCAAATTCAAGTCATAGACACTGGTAAAGGCATTCTTCCTGATTTCTTGCCTTATGTTTTTGACCATTTCCGACAAGAAGACGGCGCAACAACTCGCAAATTTGGCGGCTTGGGATTGGGATTGGCGATCGTCCGCCAACTGATCGAACTTCACGGCGGAACGGTGTTTGCAGAAAGCGCCGGAGAAGGTCAAGGAGCGACGTTTACGGTGAGATTACCGCTATTAAATGATGATTCTAGAAGGCAGGAGGAGGAAGAACGTCATGGGGCTGCTTGTCCAGATCTCTCATCCTTGCCGCTAGCTGGATTGAGAATTTTGGTGGTAGATGATGAACTCGACTCGCGAGATTTTGTCGCTTTCGTGCTTGAGGAAGCGGGTGCAGAGGTGATTTCCGTGTCATCTGCTGCTGAGGCGCTAGAGTCGATCGAACAAACTGCACCGGATTTGCTCGTCAGCGACATTGGAATGCCCCAGATGGACGGGTATATGTTGATAAATCGCATCCGCACTCAGATTGCGCCTGAGTATCGGCAGTTGTTGGCGATCGCCTTAACCGCCTATGCTGGAGAAGGGAACGAGCGTCAAGTTTTACAAGCCGGATTTGATCAACACTTAGCCAAGCCGATCAATTCGACCCAGTTAGTTACTACTGTAGCGCGATCGATCGCCCAACGCCTTGAAAATAAAGCCTGAGTGCTCTGTAAGACATTGCACTGTAGTTGATTTGGCTCATTACAGCACCCCCGTTTTGCGTAATTTCAAACTGAATTTGCCCGTTAAAAATATTATCCCTGTTTCTTCCCTCGAACCTCGAATCTCAACATCTATCCGTTAAATCCGTTACATCCGCTACATAATCCGTTGCCGAACTTCCTTCTCCCTTGCGATCGCCCCTCAAACTTCGCTATTATAAAAAGTTGCAGTTAAAACCCCACAACCCACGATCATGGCCAAGCGCGTCCAATTAGTTTTAAATAAAGATGTCAGCAAACTCGGCAAAGCTGGCGACGTAGTAGAAGTAGCCCCAGGCTACGCCCGCAACTACCTAGTACCCCAAGGAATGGGATTTAGAGCCACTCCCGGCATTCTCAAGCAAGCAGAGCGCCGCCGTGAAGAAGAAAGACTGCGCCAGCTAGAGCTCAAGCAGCAAGCTGAAGTCCGCAAAACCGCCCTCCAATCGGCTGGGCCTTTCATCATCTCCAAGCAAGTTGGCGAAGCAGACGCGATTTTTGGTACTGTTACCAACCAAGAAGTAGCAGAACTGATTTTCAACTCTACCAGTCAAGAAGTCGATCGGCGCGGCATCACCCTACCCGAAATTCGCCAAACTGGTACATACAAAGCTGAAATCAAACTACACGCAGAAGTTACCGCCGAAGTTGATATTCAAGTGGTTCCGATGTAATTAAGAGTTATCAGTCATTAGTTGTTAGTCATTAGTCATTAGCTAACAACTAAGCACTGCTAAGTAAGGACTCAGTAACGCTAACTTGCAGATTGAGAACCGGAGCATCTCTGCAGAGAGTAAGAAGCATTTTTTCAGGAGTGCGAGATCGAGAGAGCGTGAGTCTGGTATAAACGCGAGCTCGCGACAGATCCCACTCCTACAAAACCTTACACTGATAATAACTAATGACCCCGCCGGAAAAACGGACACAAGCCCCGACGCTCCTGATGGTCGAACCTACAATTTTAGGATATTGTTCAAGCTCCCAGATTCATCTGTAGAGTAAATCTAAAATCTAAAATCTAAAATCTAAAATCTACAACCTAAAACCTAAAATCGAAAATCTACAACCTAAAACCTAAAGCCGAAAATCTAAAACCTAAAACCTAAAACCTAAAACAGAAAATCTAAAATCTAAAATCTAAAATCGACTGACTGAGGACTATTGACTAATGAGCGATTTGATGCCGACAAATATAGAGGCAGAAGAAGCAATTTTGGGCGGGATTTTAATTGACCCCGAAGCTATTTCCCGAATTGCCGAACTGCTGCGACCGGAGTTTTTTGCCATCACCGCTCATCAAGTCATTTATCGATCGGCATTAGGGCTATTTTTACAGGGTCAACCTACCGATTTAATGACGGTAACAACTTCCCTAACCGACCGCAATCAGTTAGAGCAAGTAGGAGGACTAACTAAATTAGCACAATTAGTCGATCGCACAGTTTCCGCAGTCAACATCGACCAATATGCAGTTTTAGTTGAAGACAAATATCAGCGCCGCAAATTAATCGAAGCTGGCAACAACATAGTACAATTAGGTTACGAGACGGCAACACCACTAGAAACAGTCTTAGACCGCGCCGAACAAGAAATTTTCAGCATAACTCAAGAACGTCCGCAACAAGATTTAGTGTCGATCGGCGAAACACTAAACCAAACATTTCAAGACCTAGAAAATCGCAATGAAGGCCTCACACTTCCCGGTATTCCGTGCGGTTTCTATGACTTAGATGCCATGACAGGAGGCTTTCAGCGATCGGATTTAATCATCGTTGCAGCCAGGCCGGCGATGGGCAAAACCGCCTTCTGTACCAACATCGCCCACCACATCGCCGCCGGACAGCAGAAATTGCCGGTTGCCGTTTTCAGCTTAGAAATGTCGAAAGAACAGCTAGTGCAGCGCATCCTGTCCAGCGAAGCCAAAATAGAAAGTAACCGATTGCGATCGGGTAGAATCAGTCAAAACGAATGGGAGCCCATCAGTACAGCCATTGGCAATTTATCAGAACTACCACTATTTATTGACGATACTCCCAATATTACCGTCACAGAAATACGATCGAAAGTCCGCCGCCTCCAAGCAGAACAAGGCGGCACCCTAGGATTAGTCTTGCTAGATTACCTGCAATTAATGGAAGGTACCAGCGACAACCGTGTGCAAGAACTATCTCGAATTACCAGAAGTCTTAAAGGTTTAGCCCGCGAACTCAATGTGCCGATTATTGCCTTATCTCAGTTGAGTCGGGGTGTGGAAGCGAGGACAAACAAGCGACCCATGATGTCTGATTTGAGAGAAAGCGGCTGTCTCGGTGGCGATAGTTTAGTTACCCTGGCGGATAGTGGATTAGAAGTCCCGATTCGTGATTTAGTCGGCAAATCTGGCTTTGCTGTTTGGGGATTAAATTCAGATACCCTGAAACAGGAAAAAGCGATGGTGACTAATGCTTTTTGTACAGGAGTCAAGCCCGTCTGGGAGATGACGACTTGCTTGGGAAATTCGATTACAGCAACAGGCAATCATAAGTTCTTTACATCAGATGGTTGGAAGCGGTTAGATGAATTAAAAATAGGCGATCGAATTGCTACACCTCGCTCAATTCCTTGTACTGAAGTGCAGACGATGGGTAATGCTGAATTAGCTTTACTAGGACATTTAATTGGTGATGGTTGTACTTTACCCCGACATACCATTCAGTACACGACGCGAGAATTAGATTTAGCTGAATTAGTTGCACATTTGGCTAGAGAAGTATTTGGTGATAAAATTAATCCCCGCATTAAACGCGAACGCGATTGGTATCAAGTTTATCTCTTTGCTAGTTATCGTCTCGCTCCCAATATTAAAAATCCGATTACTAAATGGCTCGAACAATTAGAAATATTTGGTTTACGTTCCCATGAAAAATTCATTCCCAGTTTAGTATTTACCCAACCGCAAGAATCGATCGCTCTTTTCCTTCGACACCTATGGGCAACTGATGGTTGTATCCGCACGAGTAAAGACAATTCCCACTATCCCAGTGTTTACTATGGATCTAGTAGCGAAAAACTCGCGCGGGGAGTTCGATTGTTATTATTAAAATTGAATATTAATGCCTCTTTTAAATCCATTTCCCAAGGAAATAAAGGACGAACTCAATATCAAGTATGGGTAGGCGGGAAGCAATGTCTAGAAAAATTTGTATATCGGATTGGTGCGGTTGGCAATTATAAACAAGAAAGTTTAGCTGCCGTCAAAATATATCTAGAAAATTCTGGACGGGCTAATACTAACCGAGATTTAATTCCCAACCAAGTTTGGCGATCCCAAGTTAATATGGCCAGAGAACGTTTGGGTTTAACAACTAAACAAATTCAAGCAAATTTGGGCGCGCGCTATTCTGGCGACAGTTCCTATCAATGTGATATCAGTAGAGAACGAGCTATGCAGTTAGCTACTCTTCTAGAATCTGAAGAAATGCTGAAAATTGCTGCTAGCGATATCTATTGGGATAAAATAAAAAAAATAAATTTCATCGGCGAAGAAATGGTTTACGATTTAACTGTAGAGAAAGTTGAAAACTTCGCTACACAAGGATTGTACGCTCATAATAGTATCGAGCAAGACGCCGACTTAGTAATTATGCTCTACCGCGATGAATACTATAACCCTGACTCGCCCGATCGCGGAATTGCAGAAGTAATTATTACCAAACACAGAAACGGGCCCACAGGAATCATCAAACTATTATTTGACGCCCAATTTACCTGCTTCCGCAATCTCGCATCTCCGAAGCGATCGTAAATAAACCAGAACATACACAGAAACCCGGTTTCTTAAAAAAAACCGGGTTTCTAAACACCGTAAAAGTTTTACGTTGAATTAGATTGAGCTACCTAGCCAGCGATTCTCAACAATTCCACATCAAAAATCAGCGTAGCATTAGGAGGAATCACCCCGCCCGCACCGCGAGCACCGTAACCGAGTTCAGGGGGAATAATCAACTTGCGGCGGTCTCCAACTTTCATGGTACCGACACCTTCATCCCAACCCTTAATTACTTGACCCACGCCAATTTGGAACTCAAAAGGAGAATTGCGATCGCGCGAACTGTCAAACTTCGTGCCATCCTCCAAAGTTCCAGTGTAGTGCACAACCACCTTCTGCCCGGTTTTTGGAGTCGCCCCATTACCCTCTTTCAATTCAACATATTTCAGACCGGAATCTGTGGTGACAGTTTTCTCAGTATTATCAGTCATGTCATTGCCAGCGATAGTAGCTGGTACCTCTGGTAAAGTAGCATCAGCTACTAGCAAGCTATTTTCATTCAAAGACTGCGCTGACAACTTCTCAATAGCAGTCTCGGGTAAAAGATTGTTCAATTCGGCTGCAACTGCTTGGGATCCAGAACCGCCCATTTGAGCGACTATCAAAAACAAAAAGCAAACCAGCATTACTCCCAAGCTGACTAGAACTCCTCGCAAAATTAATCCTCCTAATACTTTTAACCGCGATATCTCAGATATCTAAGACATCTAGTACAACAAGAACTACCAAATTTTATCTGAACTTTTCCACCAAAGAACGGCAGGTGCCAGATAATTTTCCAGGCCAAAGTATGAAGTCAAAATGTTTGTTATTCTACATAAATGGCTTCTACATAAGTGCCTTTTTTTAGCATTCTGCCTTCGGGTGACAATCTTATCACAAGAGAGCAGCGAACTTCTCGCGGGCGTTAGCGAAGCTTGCAGAAGAGGATCGAACTCAGCGCCAGTTACGGTTTTCTAAATCCCGCATCTGACGTTCCAAACGATCGAGCCTTCCCCGCAACTCATCCATTTCGGACTGTCGGGGAACTCCCATATCTTGCAGCATATTCCGTAGTTGCCGCTGCAACTGCGTATCCCAATTGCCCTGTTCAGACTTCAGGTGCTCGGTCATGTCATCGACAAAGGTTTTGGCTTGCTCAGGATTGATTTTGCCATCTTTGACCCATTGCTCGCTGACTTCCTGCAATTTCTCTGCCACTAGGGAAGTAGTACCAATGCCCAGCATTACCAGTTGTTTGAGTAAGTTGCTATTGTTATCCATAGATTTTTCCTAATGTTTGCCCTTTCATACCCGATCGGCTCAGGTCGCCTGCTGTCGCTGCGAAACCATCTGTAAACTTAAAGTTACATCAGCGCACAACTACCTTTCTATTTTGGAGCATCCAGCCGCCTGATGGCGAGCCGATCGCGCATTCTCGGCGTTCGGAAAACCCGCTAATGAGCCTACCCACCACATTACCCCATCACCCTGCGGTCTATGCCTGATTGCCCCCGCTGTCACCAACCTGTAGACGCCCAAGCCCTCGCCTGTCCACACTGCAAAATCCCCCTCAAAGCTTTCGGTCATCCGGGTATCCCTCTTTATAGATCAAAACCCGAAGAATTTCTGTGCACTACCTGTATTTATCACGCAGACGACACTTGCAACTACCCGCAGCGTCCCTTTGCCAAAGAATGCACGCTTTATCACAATCAAGCTGAGCCGCTTGTACCACAGACGAGCCGTTACATCAGCGCCGGCTGGATGCAATCCATCAAAAATTGGTCTCAGCGCCATCTGGTTTGGTTAGCATTATTAGGTTTAATTATTATTAGCATTGCTCTGTCGATTTAATCGGATTGTACAAAGCGTAGAATAGAGATATCTCTGTTAATCTGGGTTGCTCTATTATTCTCTAAATTATTCATGAGCTACGTATTCGGCATCGACGGCGGCGGCACTAAAACTATCTGCCTTTTAATGGATGACAACCACCTTGTTTTAGGACGGGGTGAAGCAGGGCCGTCAAATTATCAAACCCTGGGAATTGAGACAGCAAAACTATCCATCCAATTGGCGATCGAACGAGCAGTTCTGTCCGCTAAAATCGAGACGAATAGCAATCTCAACATAGAAGCAATTGGTCTGGGACTAGCAGGAGTTGGGCGTCCCAAAGATCGTGAAATAGTGCAATTTGTAGTGCAGAACTTGCAGTTGACGAATACTTTACCAGTAACCCGATCGTTCCTGCCCAGGAATATCGTAATTTGCAGCGACTGCGCGATCGCACTTGCTGGCGGTACAGGTCATCCAGTGGGTATCGCCGTTATTTCAGGAACTGGTTCCATTGTTTTCGGGCAAAACCGTCAAGGGAAAACTAAACGAGTCGGCGGTTGGGGATATATTTTAGGCGATGAAGGCAGCGGATATAACATCGCCCTTCAGGGTTTGCAAGCTGCTTTGAAGTTCTATGACGGACGCCAAGATTTTACCACGCTTGCGGAAAAACTTCAAACGCATTTAGGCCTCAATAACCTAGAAGAATTAGTAGAAGTTGTTTACGGGCGCGGTTGGGGAGTCAAAGAAATTGCAGCTTTAGCGCCGATTGTCGATCGAGCCGCAGCAGAGGGCGATCGCGTCGCTGACTGCATTATCAATAATGCTGTAGCAGAATTAACCTATTCAACCAAAATAGCCATTTCAGCGCTATTTAACCAAACAGAAGAATTTGAAATTGTGATTGTAGGAGGTGTGTGGGGTGGAGAGGCAAATTGTCGAGGTCGGTTTGAAGCAGCCATAAGTGCGATCGCCCCAAAAGCTCAGGTTATTTCGCCCCGATACGAACCAGCTTTCGGTGCTGGATTATTAGCCTTAAACGCTCTCAACAATTAGTTGTTGACTGTTGACGGTTGACGGTTGACCGAAAGCATCCAGGATACCCGCCACGTGATTCATCCGTCCAGAAATAAAAAACCTGTATCCGATGAAACTTGCCCCCCGAATTTATTGGTGGGGTCAATGCTTCAATTCTTTAATCTAAAATCTAAAATCTAAAATCGATTGACTGTTGACTATCTTCCTTATCTTCCCGATCGCCCCTGTCTTGCGGATTTTCTCGATTTTTCCCAATTTTCAACTTCTGGATTATCAACCTTATCTTCCCAACTGGTAGAATTCCAGCCTGCCATAATCAAAATATCAGATGAATGCGAAACAAGAAACAAATTTAGCAGTAGTGCGTTCCTAAGTAAACAAAAACCGAAGCAAGGAGACAATTTATATGATTACTTCTCAAAAATGGCGTTCAGCAACAGCAGCAGTCCTCGCACTGGGCATTACAGTTGGAACCAGCGCGCCACTGGTGGTAGCTACTCCCGCAGAAGCCCAACAAAGAATTTCCCAATTTGATAGCATCCGAATTCCGTCGGGCAGTGTAATTCCAGTTAGCTATGAAAAAGACAAAATAGTTGTCACCCGCGAAGAAACTGCACCTTTAACTTTAACAGTAGCGCAAGACATCCGCACACCTCAAGGCAGAGTATTAATTCCCAGAGGCAGCCAGATAGTCGGGGCACTGCAACCTGTCAGAAGAGGCAATCAAATGGGTACTCAATTTGTTGCCAGAGAGTTAATTATCAGCCGCCGCCAACGCTATCGGATTGACGGAAATTCAGGAATTATTACCAGAACCGAAAGAGTCCAGAAAGGTGCTGGCACAGGTTCAGTAGCCCAAGGTGCAGCCTTGGGTGCAGCAGCCGCAGCCGCACTCGCAGGCATTACCGGCGACAAAGCGATCGCGACTGAAGAAGTATTGGGAGGCGTTGGGATCGGCGCTTTAGCTGGAGTATTGTTGGGGCGGCGCAGCGTTGACGTGCTCGTGATTCGCCCGGAACAAGATTTGGCAGTGAGATTGCGATCGGACATCGTACTCCGCTAATATTGGAATCTTCGGATTAATTATTTGCAGTAAAACATTGTCGATCGCTAACTTGTGGTCTCCCGATCATTGGCTAGGCATACTGTTAAGGTTGTGCCTAGCCATGTTTGTTGGCGGAATTATTGGATGGGAGCGCCAACTCAGAAACAAACCAGCGGGATTGAGAACTCATATGCTAGTTAGCATGGGTTGTGCACTGTTTGTTTTAATGCCGCTAGCAATGGGGAAAAATGAAAACGGAGGAGATGCTGTAGCGCGGGTAATTCAAGGCATTGCTGCCGGGATTGGGTTTTTGGGAGGCGGAGAAATCCTGCGGCAAAATCACCAGGAAAGAGGTAAAGTTGAAGTTCACGGACTCACCTCTGCCGCCGCTATTTGGGTGTCAGCAGCTTTAGGAACTGCTGCCGGATGCGGGTTGTGGCAACTAGCATTAATTGGCGCTTTAATGTCGTTGTTTGTTCTGAGAGTAATTAGGGCTTGCTGAATAATCGATCGCACATCAAGAATAAGAGCGATCGATATCTTCAAGCCGAGTTAAATATAAGTTT
>NZ_JAUBOS010000174.1:0-1045 GCF_036700365.1 Microcoleus sp. w2-18bC1 | reverse complement strand
AGTCAAAAGCCTAGTACAGCATCACTTTCGTAATGTACCGAAAAGTTGACCCAAGCCCAAACCCACCATCCAACTTTGACCTGCCCATCTGCAGGGAAATTGTCAGAGGATAATCGTTGGGTAATCATGGCCAAAATAATTCCGTGGTCAGAATTTGAAGCCGAATATGCTCAAAATTTTACAGTCTCAACAGGAGCACCAGCGAAATCGTTTCGGATAGCATTAGGGGCATTAATAATTAAAGAAAGGTTAGGAACAAGTGACTCCGAAACAGTAGAACAAATAAGAGAAAACCCATACCTACAATACTTTATAGGCATGACTACTTATAGTGATGCTTCACCCTTTGACTCATCAATGTTCGTTCATTTTCGGCAAAGAATAGGTGTCAACCTCATCAATAAAATTAACGAAAAAATGGTGAAAGAGCAGACAGAACTGCCAGGAGAGGAAGTCGAAAAAAAGTCATCAGGAATAAGTGAACACAAAAATCAAGGAAAATTAATATTAGATGCAACCTGTGCTCCAGCAGACATAAAATATCCGACAGACTTAGGACTATTAAATCAAGGGAGGGAATATACCGAAAAAATCATAGATGCTCTACACACTCAAATTAAATCACCCGAAAAAAAAAACCAAGAACCTATCGAAACACAGCCAGAAAAGCATACTTAACAGTAGCAAAAAACCGGAAACCATCACGAAAAGTACGAAGAAAAGCGATTAAAAAACAACTCCAATATATCAAAAGAAATTTAGCTCATATCGATGGTATGGGAGAGCTACAGTCTCTGAGGAAATATTATTATAGAATGCTGTTAGTGGCAACAGAAGTCTACCGTCAACAATTATGGATGTATGAAAACAAAAAAAACAGTATAGATGACCGAATAGTAAGTTTAACACAACCACACATCCGCCCGATAGTTAGAGGAAAAGCCGGGAAATCCGTCGAATTTGGGGCAAAGCTGTCAGCGAGTTGTCGTAATGGCTATGTATTTCTAGACCGGATTAGTTGGGATAATTTTAACGAGTCTGTAGA
>NZ_JAUBOS010000173.1:0-1053 GCF_036700365.1 Microcoleus sp. w2-18bC1 | reverse complement strand
AATGACAATCGCAGTCGGACGCGCCCAGACCGAAAGAGGCATATTTGATGTCCTCGACGACTGGCTCAAACGCGATCGCTTCGTCTTCGTAGGCTGGTCTGGCATCCTGCTATTCCCCTGCGCCTACCTAGCCATCGGTGGCTGGTTAACAGGCACCACCTTCGTCACATCCTGGTACACCCACGGTTTGGCAAGTTCCTACCTCGAAGGAGCCAACTTCCTCACCGTAGCAGTCTCCACCCCAGCCAACAGCCTCGGACACTCCCTGCTGTTCCTGTGGGGCCCCGAAGCACAGTGGGACTTTACCCGCTGGTTCCAACTCGGTGGGCTGTGGACATTCGTAGCCCTCCACGGCGCCTTCGCACTGATCGGCTTTTGCCTGCGTCAGATAGAAATCGCCCGTTTGGTAGGCATCCGTCCCTACAACGCCCTAGCATTCACCGGCCCCATCGCCGTGTTTGTGTCGGTGTTCCTGCTTTACCCCTTGGGTCAATCAGGCTGGTTCTTCGCCCCCAGTTTCGGCGTCGCAGCAATTTTCCGCTTTTTGCTATTCCTGCAAGGCTTCCACAACTGGACGCTCAACCCCTTCCACATGATGGGCGTTGCAGGCATCTTGGGCGGTGCGCTGTTGTGCGCCATCCACGGTGCAACCGTAGAAAACACCTTGTTTGAAGACGGCGAAGGCTCAAACACCTTCCGCGCCTTCAACCCAACTCAGTCAGAAGAAACCTACTCGATGGTTACAGCCAACCGTTTTTGGTCGCAAATCTTCGGAATTGCCTTCTCCAACAAACGCTGGTTGCACTTCTTCATGCTGTTCGTACCTGTTACAGGCTTGTGGATGAGTTCCATTGGCATCGTCGGTTTAGCATTAAACCTGCGCGCCTATGACTTCGTATCACAAGAATTACGCGCTGCTGAAGATCCTGAGTTTGAAACGTTCTACACTAAGAACATTCTGCTTAATGAAGGCATTCGTGCTTGGATGGCTCCGACAGACCAACCCCACGAAAACTTCATCTTCCCTGAAGAAGTTCTGCCTCGCGGTAACGC
>NZ_JAUBOS010000172.1:0-1061 GCF_036700365.1 Microcoleus sp. w2-18bC1 | reverse complement strand
CATTGAAGGCAATGAATCTGTTGGTTTTTGTTGGGAAGTTACAGCTTTACTAAAACCTCTTGCCATTGATAGCACCCCTAAACTACAACAAACTACGTTGAAATTTAGTCGATTTAACTGTAGCATATTTTGGGTTCCAGTTAAGATGCGTTTACCCTGGAGGCAATTGCCGTCCTTTTTAATATATGGGCAGGGCAGACATTACCGAGCACGCCAGGAGAATTGATGGCAATTGATGGTAAAAGTATCAAAAGCACAAGTGTTGGGGGTAATAGTTCTTACCAAAATTTTGTGAGCCTGGTTTCTGTGTACAGTCACAATCGCGGGTGGGTAGTCCGACATAAAGTCATGGAAAATCAGCAGCGAAGTGAAATCGAAGCTGTGGAGGAACTCGTGCAAGAACTTGCGGGTTCTCAAGTAGTAATTACTGCTGATGCACTGCACACTCAAAAAAAACTATTCAGTTAATTATTGATGGAGGTAATGACTACATAATTACTCTCAAAAAAAATCAATAAGCGTCTGTTTAAAATGGCTCAAAAATTGGTCGAATCTGTGGGTGCGAGCGATTCAGCTCAAATCTCAGAACGCTTGCATGGCCGCACCACAACTCGCTCTACTACAATTTATCCCGTATCTACTCAGTTATTACCAGCGTGGGCTGGTGTCAAACATATAATTGCTATCAAAAGAACTGGCAGTAGGTGGGAAGGCAAAAAAAGTCGTCGTCGGTTAGTTGATTTCCATGAAACGCATTATTATTTAAGTAGTAAGGATTGGTCGGCAAGCCAATTTGCGTCGGAAATTCGAGGACATTGGTTAACCCTCTTTTGTCACTCTACGCAGAGGAAAAGTAGAAATAAAGGATATTGAGGTTTTGAAAAATTGAACGAGTTAAATTATTGACAAGCATTTGAAGTTTAAAAAAGCCCTCGGATAACTTAGGAATATTAAAAACTTGTAGCCAAGGTTTAATAAAGTTAAATAGGGCTTGCTGAAAAAGCCTAAAACCCTTACATCAAAAGACTTTGGCTCCTGACAGCGCTGAGCATGTGTAAGAT
>NZ_JAUBOS010000029.1:34764-70998 GCF_036700365.1 Microcoleus sp. w2-18bC1 | reverse complement strand
ACAATCATTCTGCCTATTCAGGACGGCGATGTCTGAGGGGTGAAACCCCTCAGACATTCGCCAACAGTCTCTTGAAACCGCTACTACACAAACACAGTCCGCCTGCGGCGAATCAAGAATGAAGGGGGTATTAAAGCCGGATTTAGTATCAGAAGTGCAAAATTTATAAATTCATGCTGACACGGATTCCAGCCAAGCTATCAAATCCTCTTGACTGGTAAAATCTAACAAGATTTCTCCTAAATCATCTAATTGTTCGAGAGATAACTGCTGGATGCGAGTTTGAACTTCTGGTGGGATTTCGCCAGTGCGCCGCGCGATTTGACGCAGAATTAATGCTGTTTGCCCCTCAATTAGACCTTCTTGGCGACCTTCTTGGCGACCTTCTTGCATCCCCTTAATAACAGCACCGCGTTGGTCTTCAAAGAACATTTCCCGCTTTTCTAATGATGCTAACTCGTCAAGGTTTAAGGTAGACCTGTTAGCAATGTTAAAAGCTGTTTGAATTTCGGGTACTGACGCCAATTTATCCGGTATTTCCTCCAGTTCAGGAGCATTTTTTATAAAATAAATCCAGCTTTGAATCAGATTTTCAACTTGTTCTAATTTTTTGTTAAACTTTGGTAGTTCAACAAAAACTAACTCTATTTCCCGATAATACTCGAAGTTTTCTTCGACTTCTTTAAAGACAAAATGTGAGAGAAACTTTTCGGTATTTTCAAACAGGATAAAATCCGTAATTGTGAGAGCGATGAGAGGATTTAATTTTGAGTAGCCTTCTCTCCGTTTGAGTTGAGTTGCGTAGGTTTTTGCTGCATTATATATAACGCGCTTAGTAAAAGCTTCTACATTGATGACCTGCATTTCGATAATTACAGTTTTGTTGCCCGTAATTTTTGCTTTGACATCCAGGTAAGTGTCTTTTAACCCAGTAATGCTCGGTGCGGCGTAGGGATCGATGATTTCTAAGTCTGTAATTGTCGGCTCTGCGTTGTAGAGCATGGCATTTAGGAAGCTAATCAAAACTTCTTTGCTCTGGGGCGAAGCAAAGATTTTTTTGAAGCCAAAATCTGTCTTAGGGTTGATGAAATTCATAATTGATAATTAGTAAATGGTATTTTAATGTGATAATTATATCACAAAATTCCTTCCATTTCTAAATCTTCAATAAGCTGCAATCCGCGCGGATCGCCGACTCGCAATAGCGAAGATTTAGCATCTTCCCTGACGCCCATATCTTCATCTTCTTCTAAAGCTTCAATCAAACCGTCGATCGCCCCAGCGTACACTATATTATTCGGCAATTCTCGCGCCAGTTGCCCGATCGCCCAAGCGGAATTACTTCGCACAGCAGACACAGCATCTCCCCGCAGCGCTTCAATCAACGGCGGAATCGCCGCAATCACCACATAGTAACCAACTTTTGCCATTTGACCCAGAGAACTCGCCGCCCACAAACGCACCGCCGAAATATCAGTTTTCAGAGCATCAATTAAAGATGGCAAAGCGCGGTGATCGCTGCAATTTCCCAAGGCCCAAACTACCCCTTTGCGAACGTAACCGTTCCAGTCGCGGTTAAGCTGAACAATCAGCGGTTCCACAGCATCGGGGCTCGGATTTCGCCCCAACGCATAAGCCGCGCTCACTCGCACCAAGGGGCAACCGTCTCTCAATAAATTAATTAAATGGGAAATTGCTCGATCGTCCTGCAGTTCGCAAAAAGCCCGCGCCGCAATCATCCGGTGCTGAGGTTCCGGGGATTCCAGCAAAGGCAGCATTTCCTCTGGATCTGGCAGCGGGGGTTCGGATTCGTCAAATTGATCCAAAGGGCTTTCCAGTTCCGTGTCAGTATCAAGGGCGTTGGAGTAGTCGTTATTGTTCATAAAAAAACTTTACCGCACAGAGGATGCTCCTAAGCAACTCAGTCAGCAGTCACCAGTCACCAGTCAATAATTGTAGGGTGCCCACGATATTGCACCATTGTGAGCAACAGGCTTTCCGGCCTGTTCCACAAGAATAAAATTTATCTTTTGTGGAACAGGCCCAAAAGCCTGTTCATAAAAGGCTAATTGAGAATGGTGCAACATATAAGTTACTACAAACGAATATCTCTGCTTTTACTTAAGTTGGTAGTGAGGAATTCAGTCCTCATAATTTGGATGAATCAGGACTTTAGCCCTGATTCCAAACCAGTAGAATTTATTTTTCAAAGAGACTTGAGCATCGAGACGGAATGACTTTGATAGCCTAATTTTTGATAGAGATTCACCGCCGGCTGATTGCTCAGAAATACTTGCAAACCAATTTGCCGATCGCCTCTTTCCCGCGCCCAATTCTCAGCATAAATAACTAAAGCTGCACCGACTCCTAGACGGCGATGTTCCGGTGCTACGTACAGCAAAAAAATGTGAGCGTAGCGTTCTCCGGTGGTTTGGTCGATCGCATTTCCCAACCACAAACATCCGACAACCGATTGGAGATTTTGCGCCTGAGATTGGGGATTGAGATACTGCGAGGGAAGCGCCGGCAAAATTTCTGCCTCTTCCTGGCTGTTTTTCTGGCACTCTACCCACCAAACCGGCGTCTGGTTAGAAAAATACTGCTCGACAGTTTGAGCCAAATGTCCCAATTCCCCATCCGGGTAAAGCTCTTGGTAAGTCCGGTGCATAAACTTTACCAGTTTTGCCCGATCGAGTCCCGATCCCGATCGCAGCCAGTAACCCGGTATTAGTTGAGCAGACATCAGCTCAGCGGACACGAAAAGCGGAATAATTTAGCCCCAAGAACATTGGATTGACTATTGCCGCTTGCTTTTGAGGGATCGCTTCCTCAATCGGTGCCGGGGCAGCCATGTCACCAGGCAAAAAGATGCGAGCACTGACTGCTACCAGAGCCGCGAAAAATACTAATACCGCTATTAATGGAGCAATGTATTGACGAATGATACCCATAACCGTAAAAACTTAATTCTTGAGTTGATATTATCAAGTGTACCATACAAATCTTGTCAGCTATAATTGCTGCCATTGGACAATTAGCTCAAGCCTGAGCGCTCGCAAATACCAACAAACAGAAAATATAATATTATGAGTTCCTCGCCTGCTGTTTATGAAGCTCTAGCTAAATCAATTGTTTTTTTGAATCAAAAGCCGAGCGCGCAAAATGAAGTTTCGACTTTCCTAGATACTAATGGCTACTATATCGATCGCATATTCGACGACCCAGAAACAAACTTTTATGCGATCGGATTCGGTTCATCCAATCCCGAAAACCCGCCCGCCCTCGTATTTAAAGGTACAGACTTCATCGACGGCGACGCTATTTTTTCCGACTCGCGGGACATTGGTTTACCTGAATTTGAAAAGAACAAAGATAATATCAAAAATTGGCTCACAGAAATCGGTCAAAATACTGGTAAAAACCCCAGCAAATTATTGCCAGATGTCATCGGACACAGTTGGGGCGGAGCAGTCGCTCAAATTGTAGCAACCGAATACACATCTCTGACCGGAGATATCTTTACTTTCAACTCTCCGGGAGTCTCCGCGAATACATTCACCAGTTTTCGGAGAAATCTCGGCAGAGTCGGCAACAAAAATGTCACTCACTACATTGTCAGCGGAGATTTCGTCAGCTTGTTTGGTGAAGCATTTATTCCGGGTAAAGTATTTATCCAAAGTTTTACAGATCCGAGTATTAATCCCTTAACTGTTTTGGCAAAACATCGAACTGAAAATTTGTTAACTACTCCGCCCGTGGGTTTTTTGCAGAGGCAAATTTCCGTAGAACAATTAAACAGTCCCGAATTTGCTTATAACAACGACTCAGATTTTAACGAGTTTATCGCTGCGATGAATTTCGCCCTGCCCAATGTGTCAGTCGCCATCAGAACCAGAGGCGGTGCAGAGAGTTTGAGAACAGCACCAGAATTTTCTTTTGTGCAGTTGATCAGAGAAATGCAATACGGTTTAGCTCCCTTACAACCGAATTATTTATCAGGCGACGCTCGTAGCAATACTGCTACGGGGGGCCCTGGAGAGGATACAGTTATCGGCAACGGCGGTAACGATACTCTCAGAGGCAATCGAGGTAATGACAGCATCATCGGTGGTGATGGCGACGATTTCTTGTACGGCGGCAGAGATAACGATTATTTGGAAGGTGGCGACGGAAACGATTTGGTTTCCGGCGAGTTTGGCAACGATTTTTTAATTGGCGGCGCGGGGCGCGATCGCTTTGTATTGGAATCAGGTGGCGGAGCCGATGTGATTTTAGATTTTCAAGATGGTGAAGATTTAATTACACTGTCGCGGGGTCTAACTTTTCCTCAAGTTACAGTAACCCAAGGTGTTGACGGAGCTTTAATTAGTATCCCGATTACTGGGGAAATTCTTGCAACTCTCAGAGGCGTAGTTGCCAGCGATATTACTCGGGTAGATTTTGTATAGCTTTAGGGCGAAAAAAATTGGTATTTTTGGTGGCGCGAAACAGGCATTGGTTTTGTAGCGAGATGGTTTTTTTGTATAAAAAAACTTCTCCTCAATTTTCCCTTAAAAAGCCACTAAAAATGACCAATTAATATGGTCAATAAACTAAGTTTATAGTAAACTGAGTTAAGTAGCTTAAAAACTAATTCCCCATCAAACGACAGGAAATAAAAAAATATGCCTTCCTCCCCCGCCGCTTACGAAACTATAGCCAAGCAAATTGTTTACATAGATAACAACCCCCAGTCTCAAACTTTAGTTCAAACGGGTTTGAGCGCTGCGGGCTACCAAATCGATCGCACCTTTGACGATCCCGGAACTGGATTTCACGCGATCGGCTTAATTTCCACCACCTCAGACAAACCGCCAGTTTTAGTATTTCGCGGCACCGACTCGCCCGTAGATGATCTTGCTAACGGAGACCCGCGCGGCACCGGTTTTAACCAATTTGAAGCCAACAAACAAGCATTAGGAAATTGGCTGACCCAAATCAGTCAAGATACAACCAAAAACCCCAGCCGCTTGCCACCAGACCTTCTGGGACACAGCTTGGGCGGCGCCATAACGCAACTAGCCGCCACTGAATTCACATCTGCGATCGGAGATGTTGTCACCTTCAATTCTCCCGGAGTTGATCAGAGCACCGTCAATACATTCAAGCAGAAAGTCGGTGCCGGAAAAAATGTAACTCACTACGTAGTTGAGGGGGATTTTGTTAGTTTGGGAGGAGAAGCTTTTCTCCCCGGAAAAGTAGTTCTTCAAACATTTACTAACCCGGTTATCAACCCGCTACTTGTCTTGGACAAGCACACGCAAAGCGGTTTGTTAACTTCTCCACCTCCCGGATTGACTCAGAAAGAAATCTCTGTAGACGAGTTGAGCCGCCCTGATTTCACCTTCACGGATTCCGATTATTTAGAGCTGTTAGCTGGCGTAGACTTTACACTGCCCGACTTGGCAACCTCGCTGGAATCTCGCAGCAGTTTAGAGCAATTAAGAACCACTCCGGGAGCCTCATTTTTAGCAAATGTTGCAGCAATGCAAACTGCTCTAGATCCATCCCAAATTAATAATTTAGTCGGCGACGATACCAACAATACAGCATCAGGTTTTGGAGGGGACGATATTATCACTGGCAATGGGGGCAACGACACTCTCAGTGGCAACAAAGGCAACGATATTATCAGCGGTGGCAGCGGCAACGATCGGCTATTAGGTGGCAAAGGAGATGACAATTTGAACGGGGGAGAAGGAGACGATACGCTCATTGGCGGAGCGGGTGCGGATCTCTTGATTGGCGGCGCTGGACGCGACGTATTGGTGTTAGGAGTAGGTGCCGGTACAGATACACTTGTAGACTTTCAAAAGGGTGAAGATTTAATCGGTTTGAGCGGAGGTTTGACCTTCAACCAAGTGAGAGTTACTGCAGGCGATTTTATAACGACGATCGAAATTGCCAGTAACGGCGAAGTTATTGCCAGTATTCCTGGCATTCCAAGTAGTCCGCTAACAGCTAGTGATTTTATTGCGATTTAGTTCGGGGCTGGCAATACAGATTTCGGTAGGGACACAACATTGTTGTGTCCTTATTTTATGAACGCAACCGCACATAATTTATACTCCAATACGCTTGGGATAAGAATAATCTGATTTCCTTTAACAAGTCTGGGACTCTCATAAATGCGTGAAATGAAATTCGTCGGAAAGCGCTAGCCCAAGCGTATTGATTTATACTCATTCCATGATTACAAACATCCATATTCCTCTAGGGAGGGGTTGACCGAAATCTCCAAAAGTAGTGCAGACATTGGTAAACCCGACCCGCCCGAATATTATAGTTATAGCGACCGGACTTAATATTAATCGAAATCGTCCAGTCCAGGTCTGGGCATGGATGCTAATTTTTTCTCATCTTCTAGGGGCAGAAAGAAAATCGTCAGCATACCGGGAATCACAGCCAGCGCGCTCATCAAAAAATAATTTTGATAACCGAGACTCGCCTGCAAGTAGCCGCTGAAAACGCCCGGAATCAGCACTCCTGCGGCCATAAAAGCCGTTGTAATTGCATAGTGAGATGCTTCGTATTCAGGGCGGACAGTCCGCATCAAGAACACTGTATAGGCAGCTACGCCAAGTCCGTATGTAAATTGCTCGATCGAATTTACGGCATAAGCCCATTCAATCCCCGGTTGATTGATTGCCAATAGCCAATACAGCACGTTAGTTGAATTTTGCAGAATAGCCGTCGGCCACATCCATTTTTTCAATCCTTGTTTGGCAATCAAATAGCCGCCCAGTAACCCTCCTATTAACAGAAACATTACCCCTAAAGTACCGGATAATAAGCCCATATCCGACGTAGAAACTGCTAATCCTCCTTTCTCAACTTTATCCATTAAAAATGGAGGAGCCATTTTAAAAGTCAAGGCATCGCCCAAGCGAAAAATCAAGACGTAAGCCACAATCCAACCTATTTTATCTTGCTGAAAATAAGTTTTGAATGCTTCGATAAAGCTGGTTGTTCGTTGGGGGGTGTCGGATTCCAGAGCGTAATTGCGAGGATAGGGAAGATACCACCGCTGAAAAAGATATATCAGCACAAACATAATCGCACAAATGCCAAAGGCTGTCGCCCATCCGTAGTTAAGCGCCGACACGCTAAAATCCGAACCGAAAAGTGACAGCGGAATGTTTTGATATATTTTGGTGTCGCCTGTATTTCCAGTGACTAAATGGTTTTCGGCCAGTTTCCCCGCTAAGAACACCAATAAACCGCTACCGGCAATGACAGCACCTCTATAAGCCGTGTTGCGAACCCCGACAAATAGTGCTTGTTGGTCTTTATTTAGAGTGTTTAAATAAAATCCGTCAATGGCGATGTCGTGAGTAGCTGACACAAAGGCGATCGCGGTAAAGATAACAAGCGATATAATAATCGGTGCGGGCGTTAATACGCCAAAAGCCAGGAAAGCAAACAGGAAAGCACAAATGATTTCGGTTGTTAAAATCCATTTGCGTTTCGTGGAATACAAATCAACAACGGGCCCCCACAAACCTTTTAAAACCCAAGGAAAAGACAAAAGACTTGTCAATCCGATCAATTCGTTGCTGGTTCCCATACCTTTCAAAAAAATCACCGACATTAAATTAACGACGGTGTAAGGGAGACCTTGAGCGAAGTATAATACTGATACCCACAATCCAGCGTTATGCTTTTTTTCCATTGCAGAGATATTTTACCTAGTTACTTATTTGATTTACTGAGTGCGATCGACAATTCCGGTCAATTCAACCCCTGGCATCACAGTATATGCCATTCCGATGCCAGCGGCTGCCATATAAATAGTGCATTTTAGCATCCTTCAGACTCAAAACAATTTTTATTTTTTGAATTAGCTTGCAAAAGATTTTCTCCGTTAAAATGAACGAGGTAAGCGCGAAGATTCTTGTCCCACTCAGAAGTGTCATAAGTTCGCAGCAATTCCAAAGCACTTTCTTCTATCTGATATGCGGTTTTTGGACTATTCACCGGACGTTCGGGACTGTCAGGATTAACAACAATTAAACCTGCATCTAGAAACTGATGCACCGTTTGGCGGCGCACAGTTTCCCGCGTATTTGGTGCATATTTTTTACTGTACTCCTCCTCCATAAATTCCATAATTCGTGTGATGCCCCGAATAGGAGATTTTGCCGATTCCCAAGCTTCCTTTGGCTTAAGGTCAAGCAAAGCCAGAAGGGTTAAGGCGGAACGTTCGTTAAGCTGACCTTTTGGAAAACCCAGCGCTGCAAGGATTTCTAGAGATTCATCAATACGGTTCTTGATTGTCGTCGGGCTATTTTCTAACGGATTGGGATCGTTAAGCAGTTGTGTCTCGACAAGTTTATCAATCTCCCGCTGTGTAGGAAATATTTCTGTTATTTGAGCGCCAAGTAAAAGTAATTGCTCTACATTAGGATACTTCAAAGTGCGTAAATCCGTAGCATTAACTTGAGTGTGTCCGTTGAACAGTCGGAAAAACGCATCTACCAAACTCGAATTTAGATAAACGGCCAATCCCCCCGCCAGGGTGAGGTCTAATCCGCGTCTCTGTTGGTGAAAGTAATTCAAATGGTTCTCAAAACCAACGCTAGAACTATTAATTTTATTGGCATCCCAGACAACTGCAACAATTCGCTTTTTCTCTTCCTTTGAGGAGAAGCGCTTGCTCAAAACATAATGTTCGTTAGGTACGAGGAGTGCAGCAGTTTTTTCCGTGACAACTAAAGCTTGATGCTTTCTCGTTGCGGTGGGATATTCAACACCGCCAGCCGAGAAGTGTGCGGGATAAATCAGCGGAACTGTACCCTTTTCAGGTTTTAGCCGCAAGTCAGAGCGAACACGAAAATCTACAACTTTTCCGGTGGAAACTGTTAAGCCTAATTCCTCTAGGGTACAAGTAAATTGAGCCATTTGCTCGACTACTTTCTGGCTGACAGAATCCGGTAGAATCCGAATAAATTGCTCGGAATCTTGGGGATTAATTAGGGCGGTATAGGGCAGTTGGTGAGACAAAACCAGGTCGTCGCCCGCGCTGCTGCTTGAGGTAATTAGTACAGTATCTGGCTGTTCTATTTGTTTGGTGGCGCGCACAATAATAGTTTCTTGCAGCACCGCATCATCGCGAAATGGCAACTGTCGGGATTCAAAGATGTGTACTTGGCGTAAAGCCATCATTTGAAGGAATACTTTGCGGAAATCTCGAAAGTATAAACCGTTGCAAAAGCTGCGGGGAGTAATCGATACTAATTCACCGTTTGGTTTGAGCATGTGAGCAGCAGCAACTGTGAAGCCAGCGTAGAGATTGCTGGTTTCTAGTCCTATAGAACGCAGCAAGGTTCGGGCTTGGGATTTAGCGTTTATTTTGGCATAGGGAGGATTGATAATTGCATGGGTAAATTCCCGTTTTACTGGTTGTGTAAATAGATGGGGCTGCAACATATCGGCGCTGTCTTGAATAAAATCTATTTCGCGAACCTCAGAGGTAAAAGATATCCCAAAATGCTGACATTCAATACTGCATAATTCTAAAGTTTGCTTGAGGTATTCAATCAAAATAAGGTCAATTTCATAAGCTGTAACGTGGAGGCTGTGCGGTTTGTTTGGGCGCTGGCAAAGCTCGCAAACAACGGCTGCTAACAGCGAACCAATACCAGCCCCGGCATCTAAAAGCGATATATCAGGACAGTTAAATTCAAACATTCCCGCCATCAAACTTGCGACTGAGGAATGTGTTAAAAATTGTCCTTTTTCTCCTCTCTGGCTTTGCTGCAACTTTCGGGTTGCTTCTTGGCGCCAGCCATCTACTCGATCGAGTAAATTGCTTGCTGTTGAGTAGCTGTTACCCGGAAGGGCTAGGGTTTGAAAGTGGGGTACTATCATTTGTTCAAAAAGTGCGTTAGCGAAGCCCTAGAAGAGGATCGCGAGTTCAGTTTATTTTCGCCAAAATAGGAATCTATACGCTATCATAGTACCAGTTTACTCTCTTCCCATAACAGCAAAGGGCAGCCATGAGTCAAGAAAATTTTACATTTCTCCTTGATAGCGAAAAAAAAGAGGCGCTGAAGGCGATCGCTACTGTCACCGATCGCGATTTAACTTATGTTTTGAACGAAGCCATCGCTTCTTACCTAGAAAATTATCAATGGCTGCTCGATGAGATTAACAAAGGCGTTGCCGAGGCCGAAGCTGGAGACTTTGCCAGCGATGAGGAAGTCCAAGCAGTTTTTGCCTAATTGACGAATTAAAATTAAGTGGCTGCGACAAGCTTTGCGAAATCTATAACAGGCTCACGCATATATTTTCAAAGACGATCCAGAGGCAGCAAGGCAATTAATTTTAAGGATTCAGAGTGCTGTAGGTCAACTCGCAGAATTTCCTTTTATGGGCCGAGTCGGTCGCGTAGAAGCTACTAGAGAACTGGTCATTTCCAATACCTCTTATCTCATCATCTATCGAGTAAAAGAAGAAAACGTAGAAATTCTCCGTATCCTTCATAGTTCAAGAAAGTATCCAGAAAATTAGGTGATGCTGCCGATCGCACTTTTAGTGTATTTTCGCCAAAATAGGATTAGTATTATTGAACCGCGAAGACGCGAAGGACACGAAGGAAGAAGAAAGAAGCAGAAAGAAGCAGATAATTTTATACCGAGAAGGGTGTAAGAGACCCGATCGACTTTTTCTGCAAGCGTGTGTTTTGCAATACCTATTTTACCCATCTGCCCAATTAATGTACGATTGTGCGAAAATGTCAAGCGGACGCTCAAACCAAAAGTCTGTAAAGGACTGTTAAACGCTCTCTCACACATTTCTGATGCGAAATACCAAAACATTCTTTTTGTCAAGCTTGTTCCTGATTGGCTTAACAATTAGTTTTCTGCTGACTCCTGGTTGGTTCTCCAACTTCCCATCCGGGGCGATCGCAACTATGCCCCCGCAAACTCAAACCGCCGATTTTCGCGCCTTCTGGGTGGACGCCTTCAACCCCGGCTTCAAAACCCCTCAAGAAGTCACAAAATTGATCGCAGACGCGCAGCGGGCCAATGCCAACGCGATCGTCGCCCAAGTCCGCCGCCGTGGCGATGCTTTTTACACGAGTGCGATCGAACCCCGCACCCTCGATCCCAACGTTCCCCCCGGTTTCGATCCCCTGCAAGATTTGATTGACAAAGCCCACGCCGCAGGCATTGAAGTACACGCTTGGATGGTGACGCTGCCGGTGGTTTCGGGCAGCAAACTTCCCGCCGGTCACGTTTGGCAACAACACGGGCCTTCGGCCCCAGGAAACGACAATTGGGCGATGCTGACTTACGGTGGGGAAGCCCAAGGCTATCTCGATCCCGGCCATCCAGACGCCGTAGATTATACTGTTTCCGTCTATTTGGACTTGCTCAAACGCTACGATGTGGACGGCGTACAGTTGGATTACGTGCGCTACGGCGGGCCGACTTGGGGCTACAATCCGACTGCGATCGCCCGTTTCAATCAGCAAACAGGTCGATCGGGCAAACCCGCACCCACCGATCCCGCCTGGATGCAGTGGCGGCGCGATCAGGTGACAAATTTAGTGCGGAAGCTTTATGTAGAAAGCCTTGCAATTAAACCGCGTGTTAAAATTACCGCCGCCACGATCGCCTGGGGAGACGGCCCGAAAAACGATGCAGGGTGGTATCAAACGCAGCCTTACAAAGAAGTATTGCAGGATTGGCGCGCTTGGCTGGAAGAAGGGATCGTAGACATGGCGATGCCGATGACTTACCAGCGCGAGTACAAACGGCAGCAAAAACTCGCTTACGACAACTGGATCGAGTACGCCAAAGACCACCAGTACAACCGCCAAATTGCGATCGGCCCCGGCAATTACCTCAACTACATCGAAGACACTCTAGGCCAGATTCGTCGCGCCGAACAGCCCTCAGCGAAAGGGAATAACGTAGCCGGTACGGTGCTGTATTCCTACGCTAGCAGCAACGTGTACACGAATGTCGAACTGCGATCGGGCGGCAGCGGAGATTTGCCCCGCCAGCCTTGGAAATACGTTCCCCAAAGCAACGATTTGTTTTACACCGCGCTTTCTGTGCCGAGTCAATACGTTGATGCTGCGACGGGCAAAACCTATGAAACTCAGCCTGTGTGGGCGACAGCAGCAGCGGTTCCCGATATGCCTTGGAAGTCGCGGCCGACTACAGGTGCGATCGCCGGAAATTTGCAGCGGTGCGCTCGAACTTGCGACGGTGCGAGCTTGACATTGCAGTCGATCGATGCTGGCAAGGTGCGTCAACTGCGCGCCGATGGTAAAGGATGGTTTGGGGCGATCGAGCTTTCTCCGGGAACTTATCAGTTGAAAGTTGATGGAAGTCAAATTCAACAAACTGTTAATGTTGTCGCAGGTGAAGTCACAAAAGTGAATTTCGGAGCCTCTTAATATCTTTTTAGGGTGCGCCGAGGTGCACTATTGCGCTCGATTTACGGCGTATGCCGGGTTTATAGAACCCATTTAGGATCTTTTTGTTGTCTCACAAGCCTTTGAGGTATCTAGGTTGTATCTGGTTTGATGCCTGTTAGCTTAAAGTCCTGACTCTGGTATTAAATCCTCTGGTAAAACGATCCCCTCAAAACCATATAGTTCGCTCAAGAAGATACCACATGGGTTCTATAAAGTTTCTAAGATTTCTGACTTAGGGAATCTTACTTTTGCGAGTGAAGCATACTTATCTGCTTCAGAGCGATAGCCAGCCGCACAAGCTACGACGGTAGTAAAGCCTTTTGCAGAAAGACCCAACACGCGATCGTAATTGACAGGTTCAATTCCTTCCATTGGACAGGTGTCAACACCAAGCAATGCAGCACTGGTCATAAAGTTGCCCAGTGCAATATAAGTTTGGCGCGTTGACCAGTCATTAATATTAAAACTGCGGCCACCATCAACCAAGTCACTGACGATTAGACTCCGATATCCTGCCATTGCCTCTACAGTCCCGCCCCGCAGCTCGACAGTGCGAGCTATAAAGCGATCGACATCCTCGGCACTGAGATGCTTTTTAATCGCGAACACCACATAATGAGAGCAATCAGTAACCTGTGACTGATTCCAGGAGAGGGGTTTGAGCTGTTCTTTAAGTTCCGAGCTCGTAATAATCAGAAATTTCCAAGGTTGAAGCCCATAAGAAGATGGTGTTAACACTAACGCATCTTCTAAAGCTGTCCAGATGTCTGGAGGAATTGTTTTGGCTGGATCGAACTGTTTGGTGGCATATCGCCATTTGAGATTTTCGAGTAAGTCTGTCGTAGTGATGTGATTCATTTCTTTTACTTAAGAGATTGCTATTAATCATGGTTGAAACGGATAATTACAGGCTGGCTGCCAATAATCCTGGTTCAAATGAAATGATAACGGAAGCGGTCTGCAAAAAGTAGCGAGCAGGTCGATTTCATCCCCCGACAGACTAATTTTTAGCTAATTCCTAATCGCTTTCGAGAATACTAGCCAGCAAAGCTTGCTGAGCGTGCATCCGATTTTCTGCCTGATCCCAAACGCGCGATTGACTGCCTTCAATCACTGCATCGGTAATCTCTTCATCCCGGTGTGCGGGCAAACAGTGCAATACAATTGCATTCTTATCTGCTAACTTCAGCAATTGTTCATTTACCTGATAGGGTTCAAACAAAGGAATCCTGCTTTTTGCTTCCTCTTCCTGTCCCATACTCGCCCAAACATCAGTATAAATCACTTGAGCATTTTTAGCAGCAGCTTCCGCATCAGCAGTCACAGTAACTTCTGTTTTTCCCTGAGCAATATTCTTAGCTTTTTCCACTATCTCAGCATTCGGCTGGAAATCTTGAGGGCAAGCAATTCTTACATTCATTCCCGTCATTGCACAGCCCAACATCAGCGAATTAGCCATATTATTGCCATCGCCCAAGTAAGTCAAAGTCACCCCTTCCAACTTCCCAAAACACTCTTTTACTGTCATCAAATCCGCCAGCACTTGACATGGGTGTTCGTCATCTGTTAGCGCATTAATCACAGGAATTTTCGCATATTTAGCAAAAGTTGCTAAGTCCTTTTGCTCGAAAGTCCGAATCGCCAAAATGTCTAAATATCTGTCTAAAACCCTGGCTGTATCTACCAAAGGTTCGCCGCGGCTGACTTGTGTAACGTTGGGATTAAGGTCAATCACTTGCCCTCCCAATTTATACATTGCCACCGTAAAACTTACCCGCGTTCGCGTTGAAGCTTTGGAAAATAACAAGCCGAGAACTTTATTGCGTTTCAGCTTGACCATTCCCGATTTTAAACTGGCTGCTAGATCTAGCAAATAATTTAATTCGTCAATGCTTAAATCTGCCAGACTTAATAAATCTCGCCCTTTTAAGGAATCCATGCTTTCCCCCACACACAAATTTTTAACTGTGTCTTAAATCTTAGCCCGCAGAGGTAAATTTTGTTTCTGTAATCCCTAGCTGACATCTGCGGCTAAGGTTTATGCGGGCAATTGCTCGATCGCGCGATCGATCGAATTGCAACCTTGTTCAACCGTTTCTACCACAGCCAACACACCCCGCAATTCCCCAGCGCCGGGGAAACCCTTAGCATACCAGGTTAAGTGCTTGCGCGCTTGGCAAACACCGCTTTCACCTTTATATTCCCACAAAGCCCGCAAATGTTCCTTAGCACATTCGAGACGTTCAATTGGTGTCGGAGCTATCTTTTCTACACCAGTTTTCAAGAAATAATCAACTTCTCCTACCAAAAAAGGATAGCCCAAAGTTCCCCGCGAACACATCACTCCATCAGCGCCGGTTTCTTCCAGACATCGCATCGCTGCTTCCACTGAAAAAATATCCCCGTTAGCAATAACTGGAATCGATAAAACTTCTTTCACTCGGCGAATCCACTCCCATTTTGCCGGACCGGTGTAACCTTGCGATCGAGTGCGGCCGTGCACGGTAATCATTTTTGCTCCCGCATCTTCCATCCGCTTCGCAAATTCCAAAATATTAATTTCTTTGTCAGTCCAACCAATCCGAGTTTTAACCGTGACAGGAACATCTACTGCTTCCACAACAGCCCGCACAATTGCCTCGGCCGTTTCCGGATCTCGCAGCAGGGAAGAACCGCCGCCGTTTTTAGTAATTTTGTTAACCGGACAGCCCATATTAATATCAACTGTATCCGCTCCTTCTGCCACTGCTTTCTGCGCCGCTTCTGCCAAGAAATCCGGCCGGCAGTCAAACAATTGAATGCTAATCGGGCGCTCGTTCGGGTCAACTTCCATAATTCTCGGCAGTTGCTTCACGTAGTGCAAACCCGTAGCGTTCACCATTTCCGTGTACATCATCGAATCTGGCGCGTAGCGGCGCACCAGGCGGCGAAATACCAAATCGGTAACGCCGGATAAGGGCGATTGCAGGACGCGACTTTTAACTTCAAAATCGCCGATTTTGAGCGGAGTTGCTAACCTTTCTTTTAATTCGGGAGATAGAGTAAGCATAGTCGATCGCACTTTAATTCTAATATCTGTATATTATACTACACTTGCGATACTTGACAGTTGTTAATTATATTTTTAGCCGATTATTGAGTGGCAGCTAAAAGTATATTTAACCTGACCGCAATGCCTATTTTACACATCCCGATCGCCCGAATTTGAATATTGTGAAACCAGAACCCAAACGCCAACGCCGACCACAGTTAAATCTCTGTGCCTCTTCGCTCTATCTATGGGGTGTGGCCATTAATGGGGGATCTACCTACTAAGAGTGTTGCCCAAGTCATATTTTTCTTGTTTAATCGTGCCGAATGCTCTGCTTGCCTTCAGAACCGGCTGCCTTCAGACGATTAATGCTTAAATTTATTGGGATTCTGCAAAAGCCGTACATCAGATCGTTTTAAACTACAATTGGTGGATTCCTGACGACGCCGATCGAACATTAAAAAAATTGTAGAGAATTCCTATGGATGCCACAGCACTCTGGCAACGCTATCAAGACTGGCTTTACTATCACTCTGGATTGGGACTTTACCTCGATATCAGTCGCATGGGATTCGACGACGCTTTCGTCGCCACAATGAAGCCCAAATTTGACAAAGCTTTCAAAGACATGGCAGCTTTAGAAGCAGGTGCGATAGCCAATCCCGACGAAAACCGCATGGTGGGCCACTACTGGCTGCGAAACCCTGATTTAGCTCCAACTCCAGAATTAAAACAAGAAATAGTCGAAGGCATATCACAAGTCGAAGCATTTGTCAAAAAAATTCAAAACCGCGATATTAAACCGCCCTTTGCTCCGCAATTTACCGACATAATTTCGATCGGCATCGGTGGTTCCGCCCTCGGCCCCCAATTTGTCTCCGAAGCTTTATCCCCAGACATTCCGCCCCTAGCAATACATTTTATCGACAACACAGATCCCGCCGGGATCGATCGCATCCTTAACAAAATCAAAGACAAACTCGCCAGCACCCTAGTAATTACTATCTCCAAATCTGGCGGCACCCCCGAACCCCGCAACGGCATGATCGAAGTTCAAAAAGCCTTCGCCGCCGAAAAACTGGATTTTGCCAAACAAGCAATTGCCATCACCGGAGTTGACAGCCAACTAGACAAATTAGCCAAATCCGAAGGCTGGATTACCACTTTTCCCATGGCAGATTGGGTAGGAGGACGCACTTCCGAATTGTCAGCAGTCGGACTTTTGCCAGCAGCTTTGCAAGGCATCGACATTCGGGCGATGCTTGATGGTGCGAAAGTCATGGACGAAGCTACCAGAACCACCGAAATCAAACATAATCCCGCCGCCTTGTTAGCAATGTCCTGGTATTTTGCTTGCAACGGACGTGGCGAAAAAGATATGGTAGTTTTGCCGTACAAAGATTCACTGCTATTGTTCAGCCGCTACTTGCAGCAATTAGTCATGGAATCGATCGGCAAACAGGAAGATTTAGACGGCAACACAGTTCATCAAGGAATCGCAGTTTATGGCAACAAAGGCACCACCGACCAACACGCCTACGTCCAGCAACTGCGAGACGGCGTGGCGAATTTCTTCCTAACATTTATCGAAGTTTTGCAAGACAGGCAAGGCATTTCCCCAGAAGTAGAAACTGGCGTCACTTCAGGAGATTATTTGTCGGGTTTGTTGCAGGGAACTCGACAAGCTTTGTACGAAAATCACCGAGATTCCATTACTGTCACAATTCCCCAAGTCAACCCTCGGACAGTAGGAGCATTAATCGCCCTCTACGAAAGAGCCGTAGGTTTTTACGGTTCCTTGGTGAATGTCAATGCCTATCACCAGCCAGGGGTTGAAGCAGGCAAAAAAGCAGCCGCTGCTGTATTGGACTTGCAGCAACGGGTACTGCAAGTGCTCAAAGACGCCCAAAAACCTCTGTCTGTAGCAGAACTAGCAAAAAAAGCAGGAAGACCAGAGCAAATCGAGACAATTTATAAAACTCTGCGACATTTGGCAGCCAACGGGCGCGGCGTAGCTTTGGAGGGCAAATTAGGACAACCGGCTACTTTAACTGCAAGTTATCAAGAGAATTAAACAGTAGAATTAAACATTAAAAGTGAAATTAGTCACTTTTAATGTTTAATTTTTAATTCCCCCATGCCATTAACGATTCTGGTTGCTGACGACGATTTCGCGACTCGCTTGTCAATTACCGATTATCTAGAAATTACCGGATACTCTGTAATCGCTGCTGAGAACGGCAAAGAAGCTTTAGGCTTGGTAGATGAATTTCAGCCGCACTTGATTGTTACCGACATTACAATGCCCCAGATGGATGGCTACGAATTCGTGCGGCGAGTTCGGACTCGTCCCTCTTTCCGCTTGCTGCCGGTGATTTTTTTGACGGAACGCACGAGCACGCAGGAACGGATTCGCGGCTATCAGATGGGGTGCGACAATTATCTGGCTAAACCTTTTGAACTCCAGGAATTGGGGGCGGTTATTCGCTCTTTGCTCGATCGCTACGCTCTCATCGCTCAGGCCCCCTCTCGTTCCCCCGAACCCGAACCAACGCCAACAGAGGCACGCAGCAGAGCCAATGACAAGCCAGAAGCAGATTTTTTAACTCAAAAGTCAAACACAGGCGATTCCCTACGGGATAGCTCCGCTTCACGGGCATCTCCCAGCCAAAATGCTCCGAGTTTGACGCAGCGAGAGCGACAAGTGCTAGATTTGCTGACAGAAGGTCTTTCTAATATTCAAATAGGCTCCACACTCCACCTCAGCCCTCGAACGATCGAAAAGCACGTCAGCAGCTTGTTCCGAAAAACTGAAAGCAACAATCGAGCAGAACTCGTTCGCTTTGCTATGGAACACCATTTAGTCAGATAACCGCCAACGCTCTGGGAAAGAAAATTACCTGCACTTACTACGCTGAATAAATAACATCATGGTCAACAATTACTTAAAAAATCAGAAAATTCTATATGCTGTAGCATTAGCAGCTTCTATAATTTTCTGTATTGCCATGACCTCCATGGGAATCACCAAGTATTACAGCGTTTTACAGGGTGGAGACAACTATAACGATTTCCCTACCAGCGGTTTCAGCCTCATCCGAATTCTAATTAACGGTTCCTACTTGATAGCAACAGTTACATATATTATCTGGTTAATTCAAAAAAAACAGACAAGTTCCAGCTTTCTAGATATTTGCAAGTATGCAATCCCCTTTCTGGCACTGGCCCTCATAACTTATCCCCAAAGCAGTGACATTTATATGTACTTGCATTACGGAGCGATGAGCTTACATAAAATTAATCCTTACCTGAATAATTCCGATACCTTAATTTCTAACGTATCTCCCTTCCTCCACTGGGGGCAAACTTCTACCTACGGCCCCGTTTCTTTATTCTTTTTTGCCCTATCAGCACTTGGTGTACCAATTAGCCCTTTACTAGCAGTTTATATTTTTAAAATAATCTGCGTGTTGGTACACGCGCTCAATAGCTACTTAATTTGGCGGTTGCTAACAAATTCTGAAAACCGTAACCTCATAACAATCGCTTATTTAGTCAATCCCATGCTATTGAATGAGCAAATAGCTAATGCTCACCTCGACGTTTTGCTGGCTAATACATTGATTGTTTTAATAGGATGTATTTATTACCAACGTTATGTTTTTGCAATTTTGGCAATTTGGGTAGGTTTTTTAATAAAAACCTTACCTATAATTTGGCTACCCTTAGTTGCTGCTTTCCTCTGCAAGCAGCGTCGGTGGAAAGATTTAGCAGCATCAGTCTTGCTTTCTTTATTAATTATCGCGGTGATAACTTATACATTTATGCCAACCGTTTCAGCTTGGAGAAGTCTTTTAAATCCAGGAACCGCCGGGGCGACGGCTCGATCGTTTCACCATGCAATCAATTTATTTATGAATTTTTTACCCAATGTAAATGTTGAAACTAGGAAAAGTATTCTATTATTAGTCAAATATTTTGCGTATTTAAGCTGGATTGTTTACTATACAGGAACGTTAATGAAATCATTATTCCGCAAAAAATATTCGGAAATTAATTTGGTATCAGATATTGGATGGACGACTCTCACTTTGTTTTTGTTTGCTACACCTTGGCTAATGCCTTGGTATCCATCTATTTTGCTGCCAATTGCGGCTTTGAGTATCAATTCTCCCCATTTTGTATTGACAAGTTTAACTTTTTCGTTGTCACCCAGTCTCATTTTGGGAGCGGGATCGGGAACAACTGTGATCTCCCTAGTTACGAGTTTTGTTAGCGTTGTCCCCCCTACAGCATGGCTAATATTCGGGCGGAAAAAGGCACTTTTTTAATTTAAATTGATTGCTGACCGCCAACGGTTAATTTTTCCTGACTGACAACGTACTCCAACAAACCCTCGCAAGCATCGTGCAGCAAATCAATTACTCGATCGAATCCCTCCGGGCCACCGTAGTAAGGATCTGGCACTTCTTTAAGGTCGTATTTCTGGCAAAAATCGCACATCAGCCGCACTTTATCTTTATACTTTCCAGCCGCATCCAGGGCAAGAATATTGCGATAATTTTCTCGATCCATGGCCAGAATCAAATCAAACTTTTCAAAATCGTTTTTGGAAAATTGGCGGGCTTCGCCTAGCAATTCAATGTCTCGCTTCCTCGCCGCTAATGCCATCCGCCTGTCAGGGGGGCTGCCAATGTGATAGCTAGCAGTTCCGGCAGAATCGCAGGTGATACGATCGCTCAAACCAGCTTGTTCAATTAAGTGATTCATAATATTTTCTGCTGAGGGCGATCGGCAGATATTTCCCAGGCAGACAAACAATAATTTATAAGACATTTAATTGATAATTAGTAATTGGTAGTTTTTAATGGGAAGGAAGAAAGAAAATTTTTCCTTTCCCCTTTTTCCCAACGTTTTGTGGTTCAGAGAAATCCATCAGTCATTAGCTATAGATGCCTTTTTAAACACAGATAGCTAACAACTAATGACTGATGACTAATGACTAACCGAAACCGGGGAGATTTAGTCCACCGGTGAGTTCTTCCATTTTCTCCCGCATCGTCATCGTAGACTTAGCGTAAGCATCCTGCATCGCCACCGTGACGAGTTCAGAAACCACCTCAGCACCTTCACCGAGGGCATCCGGTGAGATTTCCACGCGGCGGGGTTCTTGGTTGCCGCTGAGAAAAACCTTGACCAAGCCGCCGCCGGCAGTTCCCTCAATTTCCATTACATCCAACTCTTCTTGGAGCTTTTTAGCTCCTTCTTGAACCTGCTGAGCTTTTTTGAAAGCTTCAGTCAGTTCTTTCATTTTTCCCAGGCCGAAGCCAAATCCTTGTCCTGATTTTGTCATAACTACTTTTTGATGGTGTGTGGGTTGGCAGTCTGCCGTTTCCGTATTACTTCAATGATGCCTTAGAAGGGAAACTCTCCCAGTATTCTAACTTCTGGCTCCAACAACAGCGACCACCGCTGCTCGACTTGCTGTTGAACGTGGCGGATCACTTGAAAAATATCATTGGCTGTTGCCGACCCGCAGTTAAGAATAAAATTAGCATGGCGCTGAGCTACTTGTGCGCCGCCGATCTGATATCCCTTCAGCCCCGCTTGTTCGATGAACCAACCGGCCGTCTTGGGGCCGGGGTTACGGAAGACTGAGCCACAGCTCGGTAAGTGATAAGGTTGAGTTGTCCGTCGCTGGCTGAAATGGTCATTAGTTTCTGCCATTACTTGCGATCGGTCAAATCCCGGCTGTAACTGGAAAGTCGCTTCTGTTACTAGCCGATCGCCCCCTTGCAGCACCGAAGTCCGGTAGCGGTACTCCAACTCTTGGGGAGTCAGAATTTCCACCTTACCACCAGGGGATAGGACGCGAGCGTTGACCAGAATATCAGCAGTACAGCCTCTGTGAGCGCCTGCATTCATCACCACAGCCCCTCCCACCGTACCGGGTATGCCGACGGCCCATTCTAGACCTTTCCAGCCCCGTTTAGCCGCCAACCAAGCGAGGCGGGGAATTGACTCTCCCGCCCCCGCTGTCACTTGACCTGTTTCTGGATTAAAATTCACCTGTTTCAGGTAGCGAGTGCCGACGACCAAACCGGACAAACCCCGATCGCTCACCAACAAATTAGAACCCGCACCCAGCAGAGTCACCGGCACTCCTTCATCGTGTGCCCAGGCAAAACTCGCTTGCAAAGCCTCCATACTGCGGGGAGCAACGTACCACTCGGCAGGGCCGCCGACTCGGAACGAAGTCAGGCCCGCCAGGGAAACTTGGGAATTAATCTTGCAATCAGTTCCCCGCAAAGAAATAGGAGAATACACTCGCCGATTGTCCTTAACAGAGGAGTCATTCGAGATAGTCACCATCTTGAAAATCCTTAAAAATACCTTCGCTCGAAGACGTGGTTGAAAATTCGTTTAGCTAACTTATGTGGCCGCTTTGAGCGAGCCGTCCGACAGAAGTTTCGGCACAACGTGCCACGCCATAATGTCGATCAACTCTACTCAGTTCGCGAGCTAATCGGGGCGATCGGCTTGTTGATAAAAAGCCATAACCTCTGGAATAATCTGATTCAGATTACCAGCGCCCAAAAACAGAGCCAAATCCCCCGGTTGCAGATTTTTGGTTAAAAACTTAGTGACTGACTCTAGGGAAGGCGCAAACTCAACATCTCGGCCTTCTTTAGCAATCAAATCAGCAACTTGCTGCCCGCTAATTTCTCCTAAATTTGGTTCCCCAGCACTATAAATATCGCAAGCCACAACCAAATCAGCATCCCCAAAAGATTGAGCAAATTCTGGCAAAAATGTCAGAGTCCGGCTGTAACGGTGGGGTTGAAAAATTGCAACCACTCTTCGGGATTTGGGATTTTTTTCGCTACCTTCGATCCGCAAGCGAGCCGCCGCCAAGGTGACACGAATTTCGCTAGGATGGTGAGCGTAGTCGTCCACAAACAGGATGTCATTGTGAAAACCCCGCACCTCAAAACGGCGGCGAGCTCCTTCAAAGCCAGCAATCGCTTTGGCAATGGCCGAAAACTCTAACCCCAACAATCGGCCCACTGCTACCGCAGCTAGTGCATTGCTGAGATTGTGTGTGCCCAGCAACTTCAACTCCATTTCCCCTAGGAAAGTTCCTCGCTCCCAAATCCGGGCCTTGGTGCTTTCTGCTCCGTACTCCACGTCCGAAGCCGTGTAGTCAGCACCGCTGTCCGGCTGCAAGCTGTAGCTGACATGAGGCTGAAGGGAATCTTTGACGATTTGATCGTCAATGCAGCCCACCAAGGTTTGACAGTTTTGGGCAAACACCTTAAATGTGTCTATTACCTGGTCAAGGGTATCGTAATGGTCTGGATGATCCAGTTCCACATTCGTCACTATGCCAATTTTGGCTACCAGCTTAACGAGAGAACCGTCGGATTCATCAGCCTCGGCCACTAAGTAGGGCCCTTCCCCCAAACGGGCATTGCCTTCCCAAGCATTTACCTCGCCTCCTACTACGATCGTCGGGTCTAGACCCGCCGCCATCAGCATGAAGCCGATTAAGCTGCTAGTAGTAGTTTTGCCATGAGTACCGGCTACGGCTATGCTTTGGTAATCTTGAATTAACGCTGCCAACACATCCGATCGATGAAAAATCGGACAGCCCAAATCTAAAGCAGCTCGATATTCGGCATTGGCTGGGTGAATAGCCGTCGAACATACTACTTGAGGCAATCCCGGAATTGCTTGGGCGCTTGAACCGTTGCCGTTCAATTGGAGAGCTTCGGCTGTCGCGACAGAAGTCCCTACCGTACCCCCGACTATCGAGGATACTGCCCTTTCCTGTTGCCCGCAGTCGGGACTGCTACCGTTAAGGGCCGTTTGAAATAGTTCAAAATTGCTGGCGTCTTGACTCCAAAAAATATGAGCTCCCATTCCTTGCAAGCGCTCGGTTATGTGACTCGATTTAATGTCGGAGCCGTACACAGGCAACTTGCGTTTAGCTAGAATGTAGGCAAGGGCTGACATCCCAATCCCACCAATGCCGATGAAATGAAATGGTCTACCGCTAAAATCAACAGAACTCGGCATCTTTGCTCCTCACACACCACACCACGCCAATAACACGCGATATCATATCAAGAATTGTTTTTTCAGGATACAGTTCGCTAGAGATTTTGTACAAAATTCTCTGCGCGTCCCTAGATTTGCGGGACTTGTAGAGATGTTTGTCTTGTATCCTATATGACTTAGTACCGAGTAGTTTTCCGGAACAGTCACAGCTCGAAAATTGCAGGTAACAGAAAACGGGGTCTGGGGTCGGGGTCAATAGACTAATTTTGGGTGATTGCATACTCCTGCATTCTTTCTATTTCGATCCGCCTGCTGTGCTGGGATACGGCAGCAAAAGCCCCACAACCTTTCTACCAAGATTGAGGGTAAAACCCATAAGGATTTACAAACACTACCACGAACAACAAAATTTCGCTCATTTTGTAGTCATTTATCTAGTTGTACGGTCATTTTTTCTTGAAAGTCAGAGATTGACACGAGCGCAGCTATAGTATATATTCTTACTTTATTGTATATATACAAGGTATGCAGTTAGTCGAAATAGTCGCAAAGCCATAGATCAAACCAAATCATTGGTTTGATAGAGAAGCCGATCGACGCTTTTGGCAGTCCTTAAAATTTTTACCACTGCGCTAAGTATATCTACCCTCAAAACTTTTTCGGTCGCCCACAAACGAATGCTCAGGCGGTCGATCGCGCACTCAAAACAAGTTGGGATTAATATTGGCAAGGTTAATCATCCAGTCCCGCACCCAATCCGACGCTGAAACATGGTTTTTTAAGTCTTATTGAAGGTTGGAACGAATTAAGGGGGTTGAAAAAACCGGTTTCAGCGTCCAGGGCGATCGTTGAAACTAGCGTCGTCCAGGGGTTTGTCCCCGATGTGAAGCGAGGGTTTTCTAATAAACGAGCTTATGGTTAAAAGTGTATAAACATAAAAGTGGCGCGATGTCTGTATTAATCCTGATTTTGGGGAAATATGGGGAAAATAGCGATTTTGGGGGGGACTTTTGACCCGGTTCACTGGGGTCACGTGTTGGTAGCCGAGACGGCTGCGAGTCAATTTGCTCTCGATCGAATCATTTGGGTACCGGATCGCTCTCCTCCTCACAAAGAGCGCCCGGATTTGGCAAGTTTTGAGCGGCGGCGGGAAATGCTGGCTTTGGCAATCGCCGATCGGCCTGACTTCCTAATTTCGCCGCGGTCGGCCAATCCCAGAGGCAGTTGTTTTGCGATCGACACCTTGCTGTATTTGCAAAAATTGTATCCCGGCGATCATCGCTGGTACTGGATTATTGGTAGTGACGCACTCCTTACTCTCCCCAAATGGTACCGGTGCGGCGAAATTGCCGGGTTGTGCGACTGGTTGGTGGCCCCGCGTCCGACTCAGGGAGATCGAGAGACATCAGAAAGCGGGGAGATTGGGGAACTGTCAGAGTGGGGAGATTGTCCGAGTGGAAAACCCATCGATTCCGGGGGAGACAGGATGCAGGTTCAGGCAAATGCTGTGGGCCGACGAGTTGCCGAACAAATGGCTCTTCTGGACGTGAAAATTCGCTGGGAGGTGCTGTCCATGGCTGCGATCGAGATTTCGTCGAGCCACATCCGCCGCTGCTGCGCCGAAAGTCGCAACCTCCGCTACTTAGTCCCGGAAGTTGTACAAACTTATATTGCTGCCCATCAGCTTTACCAGTAACCAGCGGCAGAAAGCCTAATGCCTTCTGCCTTGCAATTTCAGCCTTCTAGAAAAGTTCAAGCTTTTTTGATCGACACAAAAAGTTAGAAAGGATCGACCTTTGCGATATGATCTTGTCTCATAAGTCAATTCTTAAATTTTTCCAAAATTTAAGCCTGAGCTAAGGGCTGCCATCGTTAGGAGGTACTAAAGTGATTCGAGTCGCGATCAATGGTTTTGGACGTATCGGGCGCAGTTTTGCGCGCTGCTGGCTGGGCAGAGAAAACAGCCAGCTAGAGTTGGTAGCTATTAATGACACTTCCGATCCCAGAAGTAATGCTCACTTGCTGAGATACGATTCCATGATGGGAACGTTGAAGAATGTGGACATCAGTGCGGATGAAAACTCCATTACTCTCAACGGCAAGACAGTTAAATGCGTGAGCGATCGCAACCCGCTAAACTTGCCTTGGAAAGATTGGGGTATTGATCTGATTATTGAATCGACCGGTGTCTTCGTTGACCAAGCTGGTGCATCGAAGCATATCACTGCCGGCGCTAAAAAAGTGCTAATTACCGCTCCCGGCAAGGGTTCTGAAGTTGGCACTTATGTGATGGGAGTCAACCACCACAACTACAAGCACAGTGACTACACTGTCATCAGCAATGCTAGCTGTACTACCAACTGTCTGGCTCCTGTACTGAAAGTGCTTCACGAAAATTTTGGCATCGTCAAAGGCATGATGACCACTACCCACAGCTATACTGGCGACCAGCGCTTGCTGGATGCCAGCCACCGCGACTTGCGGCGGGCCCGGGCGGCAGCAATGAATATTGTGCCGACTTCTACCGGAGCAGCCCAAGCTGTGGCTTTGGTGATTCCAGAATTGAAGGGCAAGTTAAATGGTATTGCCATGCGCGTGCCGACTCCCAATGTGTCCGTAGTTGATTTTGTGGCTCAGGTAGAGAAAAAGACTTTTACCGAGCAGGTAAATCAAGTGTTCCAAGAAGCTGCCTCTGGCTCCATGAAAGGGATTTTGGAGTACAACGATTTGCCTTTAGTTTCATGCGACTATCGCGGAAGTGATGCTTCTTCGATTCTGGATTCCAGCTTGACGCTGGTGATGGATGGCGACATGGTAAAGGTTTTGGCTTGGTACGACAATGAGTGGGGCTACAGTCAGCGGGTGGTTGACTTGGCTGAATTGGTCGCCGAACGTTGGGAAGCTTAATCCGAAGGTAGAAGGCATTAGTCATTCGGCAGAAGGTAAAAAATGCTGACATTTTGTACTTTTGAGTCGATTTCTAGCTGACTGGTAATTTCTGTTTTCGAGCGGTAGAGACTTTTGGCAGTCGATAGTTGGCGAGTAGAAGATGAAATATAGTAGGGACAAGGCACTGCCGTCCCTACTATATGCTTATGCTGCTACTCCCAGCTATCTATCGAACTTTTTGCAATCATACTTCGATCGGGCTTTTGGGTCTGTTTGATGAGAAATTTGTTGTTTGTAGTAAGCCATTAAACTTGCTCTGAGAACTCCTGGGAAAATCTTAGGTATTAAAAAAAATAATAAAAATTACTATAAAAGCTAAAAAGTCAAAAAATAGCAACAGCTACGGTGTAGTTTTTAAAGCAAAATGTGGTATGAAAAAAGCGTTAATTAGCGGTATATCTGGTCAAGACGGAGCTTATTTAGCTAAACTTTTGCTTGATCGAGGTTATGAAGTTTGGGGCACATCCAGGGACGCCCAAATGTCTAGTTTCGGAAACCTGGCCCGTTTGGGGATCCGAGACAGAGTAAAACTAGAATCCATGTCTCTCAACGATTTTCGCAGCGTCTTGCAGGTACTAGCGAAAATTCAGCCCGACGAAGTGTACAATCTAGCAGGTCAAAGTTCCGTCGCTCTGTCTTTTGAACAACCCGTAGAAACCCTCGAAAGCATTGCCACAGGCACATTGAATCTCTTAGAAGCAATTAGGTTTACAGGCGGAAAAATCAAACTTTACAACGCCAGTTCCAGCGAATGTTTTGGGGATACCGGAGGTAGTGCAGCGGATGAAAATACGCCTTTTCGCCCAAGAAGTCCTTACGCAGTAGCGAAAGCAACCGCATTTTGGGAAGTAGCCAATTATCGGGAAGCGTACAATTTGTTTGCGTGTTCTGGTATTCTGTTCAATCACGAGTCGCCGCTGCGGCCGGAGAGGTTCGTCACCCAAAAAATTGTATCTGTTGTGTGCCGAATTGCTACAGGTAGTTCCGAAAAACTGCATTTGGGAAATATTTCAGTGCAGCGGGACTGGGGTTGGGCGCCGGAATATGTGGAGGCGATGTATTTGATGCTGCAGCAGGAAGAACCGGATGATTATGTAATTGCCACGGGTGTAAGCTATCCTTTGGAGGAGTTTGTGCAGACAGCGTTTGTTTCTGCGGGTTTGGATTGGCGGGAACATTTGGTAACGGATGCGAGTCTCTACAGACCGACGGAGATTGCAGTTGGGAATGGAAATCCGGGTAAGGCGAAACAAAAGTTGGAATGGGAGGCGAAGTATAAGATGCCTGATGTGGTGCGGATGATGGTGGAGGCGAGGATGGTTTGAGGGAAAAGTATGGGGTGAAAATATCGAGGCAGGATATCGAACAGCTAATGATTGGTATAAAGCAAATCGCCGTCAGTAAAAAAAATCGAGGCGAGTGGATAGCTTATAATCATCAAGCTGTGATTAGTCGCGAGGGCGATTATCGAAAAATGAAGGACGGGATTCCGGCTGATAAACCTAAATTTGGTTAGGCGTTTGATCGTATATATAAAAGCGAATTTGTTGAGGCTGTTATGTTATATCCTGTCAGTCTGACCTAAAATTAAACCAGGCTGGGGATAGCATTCTTTTTAAGTAGTGAAAAGTTACTGCACAAGAAAGGTACAATTTGTTTGCCTTTGCTGGTATTTTGTGATAAAGTTCAGGCCGGAAGCAGACTATAAGATACAGCAGGTGGTGCGGATGATAGTCTAGGCGAGGATGGGTAATGTTTGATTTCTATAAAATTTTTGAGGTTTAATCCGTGAAATCATTAGTTATAACAACAATTCATAAACCAACTGCTGCTCTGTTTAAATACAGAGATGTTTTGCTAGATTTAGGGTGGAAAATTATTGTAGTTGGGGATAAAAAAACTCCTAGAGATTTTGACTTGCCGGGGGCGGAATACTTTAATGTAGAGCAACAATGCGAAGACTTTGGCGAGCTAGCTTCTCTGATTCCTATGAATCATTACTCCCGCAAGAATTTAGGATACTTGTATGCTATGCGTATGGGTACAGAAGCGATCGCGGAAACAGACGACGACAATATTCCCTATGATGACAAGTATCCCAATTTCCTCCCTTCCCTGGTTAAGACTCCAGCGGTAGACGTTAAAGGTGCTGTTAATGTCTATTCTTACTTTACCAGTAAAAAAATATGGCCCAGAGGCTTGCCACTTGACAAAGTTAATAGTTTTGTGGATGAGAAGCGGGCAACAGAAAAAGAGGTTACTTGTTATGTCCAGCAAGGACTAGCAGACTTAGACCCCGATGTAGACGCTATTTATCGTTTGACGGTTGGTGATGAAAATATCAAGTTTGAACCGCATAAGAAGTTGTCACTGTCGCCCGGGTGTTATAGTCCTTTCAATACGCAGAATACTTTATTTTACAAGCAAGCTTTTCCTCTGATGCTGCTGCCTATTGGTGTGAGCAGTCGTGTTACCGATATCTGGAAAAGCTACATTGCTCAGAGACTTTTATGGTGCATAGACTCCAGTGTTCTATTTCTCTCACCTTCAGTGTATCAGTTGAGAAATGAACACAACCTGATGAAAGATTTTAGTGAGGAAATTCCTTTGTATACTCAGGTTCACAATTTAATTGACTTACTGGGAAATTTTACAAGTGATACTAGCGATGCTTGCGAGTTAATGAAAGAAATGTATTTTTACCTCAATAAGAATAACTTTTTAGGCGAGATAGAGGTTCGTCTGTGTGAGCTGTGGATTAAGGAAGTTAAAAAATATTGGTAGCAAATTTTTCTCCAGCATAGTAACTGTAATAAATTGATAATTTATTACGTGGAATAGTAAAAGTGCAATAAATATTTAGGAGCAATGATGAAGAACCAAAATTTTGAGTCTTACTACGAATTAGGAGAGAATTTGGCAAACGAGGGTGACTTGGATGGGGCAATTGCTTGTTATCACAGAGTCATTGCCCTCAATCCAGACTCGCCATCAAAATGCTTTTTAGATAATTTGGAAGCGATAAATTTTCTGCGAATTAATGCCCAAGAATTAGGTATTTTACCCGGAAACAACGTTGAGGAAACCAGTGAAGGGTATTTAAGCTTGGAGGGCAATCAAGGCTTTGTTTTTTACGGGCCGTATATAGACATTCCCGATGGATTGTACCGCGTTAGGGTTAGATTCAATTTTCCAGAGAACCGTTTAGAAATGACAGAGGAAAAAGACTACGATCGCAGTTTCAAATTTGATGTGGTCTCTCCTTGTCCTTATGTTTTGTATGAAGCCAAGGTTGATAGCCATCAAACCTCTCTTGAATTTTACTTGGACTTTATTGAAGGTCACAGAACAGAATTTCGTTTCTTTTCCACCGGATCAGCATTTTCAGTAAGCTGTATTGAAATGACTCTTGTCTATCAACCAAAACCTCACACCGATGCTGCTTTTTTATACTACTTTCATTTGGGTTGCCTCCTGCAATTAAAAAATCAACGGGAGAAGGCAAATCAGGCGTACAGTCGTGCTTTTGAATATTCGCCAATAGGAACACTAATTGATGGTTTAATAACTGACCAATATGCTTTAAATCTTCCACCAGTAGCTGAAGAAGCTTACTTGAGTTTAGGTGTGCTTTTAGAACAGCAAGAGAGGTGGGAAGAAGCGATCGCTTGCTACCGCAAGGTTTTGGAAATTACTCCCAACCACGCCAGTACGAGCTATAAATTATCAATTATTTTAGCAGCACAAGGTCAGTTAGATGAAGCTATAGCCTGTTTCCAAAAAGCCCAGAAGCAACCCAGCGAGGCAGAAATTTATGAAAAGATTTGGAATGGTTTGAATCAACTGACTCCTTTCCACGAGACCGATATAGATATTCAAGCTGAAATTAAACTCGAAGATGCCTGCACATACTTCAGTCAGACAAGCAAATATACCGTCATGAAAATGGTATCTTTAACTGACTTGAATGAATCACAACAGACGATTCTTGAAGATGCAAATTTTTCCTTAGCTAACTTGGAGTTAATAAAACAAGACTCTCTGGCTTTAGAAGAGATTTATATAAATCAATTTCAAGAATTTAAAGGTATAAACATCGCCAAAAAAACAATTAAACAGTCCAATTTTACATGGGATGTAATTAAACCGACTAACGATTTTCAGCAAAGCATAGTAGAAACAGGTTATATTTATTCAGTTTGCCCGTTTACAGGTAGGGTACTTAGGAGTAATCGTTCATTTTATCTCCAACATGATCCTAGTGTACCGATATTAATTTATCAATTTCAAAGCACAGAAATATTTTACCTGATTGTGGGAACTTGGAGCGGTGGCAAGATAGGTATTTATTTCCCAAGATTAGATCTAGTCATCAACTTGTCTAATGAATGGAGTATCTGGCTGAGTTCTGAAAAAATTATTAATGAATTTAAGGCTCATGCTGTTAGTTATTGGCGGTCATTCCAATCTTACGTATCAAATGAAGAAACAAAAGAAGTTGTCGCTGTTGTAGGGAATGTCTCCAACTTAGGTCACTATTTCTGGAATCAAATCAGCGGACTTTATTATCTATATGAAAATGATCTCTTGCACAAAATCGATAAATTTTTAATAGGAGCTAATGAATACTTTGAACTCGCTTCGCTTTTCCCTGAAATTCCGCCCGAAAAGATTGTTCGCTTATCCGACAATAACAGTTTTTTTAGATCTATATTAGACAATAACTATTTCGCTGTCCAAGTAACGGACTCCTTGATTAAGGAGGATTTAGCTGCCAGAATTCAGACCGCTGCTGTCAATAAGTGCAGTCAGTCATTTTTGCAAACTGTAGAAGCAGCTAAGAAACATTTTCCGCTGCTATGGATTAATCTTCGCAGCCATAATAAGGCTTGGGTATCCCAAGTAGAAGGATATGCAAATATCATCAAAAAAATATTTGACGATTATCCAGATATGGCAGTTGTCTTTGATGGTTTTTCCACAGAGAAACCCTATATGGAGCAAATACAGGCTCTAATTTCTCCTAATGTTAAGGTATACAATGCGCTGGAATGTCCTCTCCACGAAACAATTGTCTGGGCTGGTACGGTAGATACATACATAGCTGTTATTGGTTCTGGATTAACGTTGGTAACTTGGATCGCTAACAAGCCTGGAGTAGCCCACTCCGATCGTGGACATTATTCGCAGTTGATTTTTTGGTTTGAGGTGCGTGAAAACTCTGTAGATCCAGTATTAGTGCCTGTTGGTTCTATAATTGATGTCACTACTGGGGGGGGATGGGAAAATTATGATTGTGATTGGAAAGTAATTTATGATGAGGTTATTAAAATAGTGAAAGATTTGGACAAATCGCAGGAACAGCCACAGCTAATTGAGAACGAGTTAATCCAAAATGACTTAATTCAATCACAACTTGAACCAGTCACCAATCAGCAGGAGTATCTAAGATTAGATCTAGGCTGCGGTGGCAACAAAAAACCGGGAACAATTGGATTAGATTACTGTTATGTTCCGGGCGTGGTTGACCACGTACTTAATATACAGACTGATATATTGCCCTTCCCTGATCGCAGTGTTGAATACGTTCACTCATCACATACCTTAGAACATTTGACTGACCCGATACATCTATTCCAAGAAGTTAGTCGTGTTTGCATTGACGGTGCTAAATTAGAGTTTTGGACACCCTATGTGTGGCATAATTCAGCATTTATTTACGGACATACAAATTACTACCAAGAGGATAACTATATGCACCTCTGCGTTTGGTTTGCCAACTTGTGGTCGGTGTCGCTTGGTGCTAGGTGGTATCTCAAGGAAATTGTATATGTTGTTCCCCCGCATATATTAATCGAACTGTACAACCAGAAGATTCAGCTTGAATTTGCAATTCGATATTATAAAGGTATTGTCCAAGAGTTTGCTGCTATTATCGAAGTTCGCCATGAAGACAAAGAGCAAACGATTTATCCTCAACGCAGCTTTGCTACTAGCCGCCAGGGTCAGCGGTATTTGCTGCCGTCAGTTTCTGAAATAGTTGAACAAGAAGAACTCCTCGAAGCAATCAATTGGTTTTCTGCTCCCTCAAGTTGAAAGTTGAGGCTGACAGTTAATTGCACCGCCCATTGCAATTATTTTCGGGATGAATCAGGATATATTGTGGCAACGAGTTCTATTTTTTATGCTGGTTTTGGCATTGCCTTGCTTTTGAAACAGCAGTTGTCAATTAGTTATTGACAATTGCTGCTCATCCAAAACAAGTTCATATTACTATTATTTTCCTTTAACAGTTTTTCGGAGAATCATAATCATTTCCCCAGAGTTTTCTTGGAATAGTTCTATTTCAAAACTCGAAGATAGGTTTTGTTGACAGTATGCGAGCATTTCAGGGAAAGTCTCTGATGTCCAGACGTGAAAATGAATGCTGTAATCTATGTCAAGTAGAAGCTGCATCCGCGCAGCCACCTTTTCTTCAGGAGTTTTGTCAACTAGCCTGACATATTCCTCGTAATGACCTAGCTTAGACCATTCCGGCCCTTCTTTGTAGTCCCGAATTAGGTGGTCGAGGGAAGTGAGGGGTCGATCGATGTCAAATGTATAGCGTTTGTCTGGTACGCCCATATACACAAGTCCTCCCGGTTTAATAACTCTCAAAAAGTTTTCCAGGGCGCCGATCGGATTTTGACAGTGTTCTATCATGTGATTGGCGATCGCAAAATCCCAAGAGTCGTCAGCTATGGATGACAGAGTTTCACCATTATCTACAATGTCCGCTTCTACTAGATTAACCGTCGCTAACTCTGGGTACTGCTTCCTTAAATCGCTTACAGACATTCTATCAACGTAATGAACCTTCACGCTGTCTGGAACTTGCAAAGGAGCATGAAGGGCTCCGACTTCTATTCCCTCGCCTTTTAGGTATTGAAAAGCAATGTCTTTCCGTACTTGTTGAAAATCCATAGTGAATTTCTCTCCTTAAAAATTTGCTCAATCTCGATATAGTTTAATTTGGGCTTTGGGTCAAGGGCACGGGGGTTGGGTGCGATCGACCTTTCTAGTTTACCCGATCGCGCGTGTTGCTGGCTCGATTGAGTTAGAACGTCTTCGTTTGTTTTTGGGGTAATATCTATTGTTAAGCTCGATGGCTTAGGGCTTGGGGGCGATCGCCCATCTATAATACCTGGTGCGTGCGGGAACATCCTCAGAGGGCTGAAGTCTGATATGCTTGGGAAGGCAACGGCTTGAGTGCATTTGGAGTTCATGGGGGGCGATCGGGCAAAAATCACCCTCATTTGTGGTAAGCTTCTGAGAAACCATTTTGGGAGTTTAAAACAGTTGATAGCGCTCGCGTTTGCGACTTGAGGATGGAATTGGTGGGGAGATATGGCCATCGATGGGAGTCTTCTTTATCGACCGACGGAGATTGCATTTGGTCGGGGTGAGCCGGGTAAGGCTATGGTAAAGTTGGGTTGGAAGGCAAAATATAGGATGCTGGATGTGGTGAGGTTGAGGATGGAGGCTAGGTGGAGTAAGTTTTTAAATATTGATTGAAACCTAGTTGTTTTTATTAATAAAGGAAAGAAAGTATGTTTGTTAACGATATTTGTGAACAAAATCAAAAGCTCTTAAAAGAGACGGATGTTATTCTGGCTTCATATCCTCGTTCAGGCAATACTTGGATGCGCCTGCTGTTGAGTGATATAATCTTACAAAGCCAAGGATTTAAAACTCAATTAGGTGGCAACTTTATCCCCGATATATACAAAGAAAAGCTTGATATATGGAACCGTGATCCCCGACTAAAAAAAATTCCTTTGAGGATAATAAAGAGCCACGAACTTTATGATACTAGATACGTAAACAGCATTTACTTATTTCGGAAGCCAGCCGATGCTCTTTGTTCTTTTTACTATTATTTGCTTGGAGATCCAGAGCAGAGAGAGGAACTTCAGAAACAAGGAATAGATGATTTTTGTAAAGTTAAGGTAGAACAATGGCGAACTCATGTAGAAAGTTACATAGAAGCAAAGGAGAAAAAATCAGACAATGTTTTATTTATTTCCTATGAAAACCTTAAGGAAAAACCGGAAATTATATTGAGGAAAACCACGAGAGATTTTTTAGGGCTAAACATTACGAGTAGGATGTGTCAGATAGCAGTAGACAATCAAAAATTTGAGGAACTACAAAGAATCCAAAAACTTGAGGATACATCCCAACTGGGATTTTGGGAGGCGGGCGGATATCAAAACTTTTTTAGGAAAGGAAAGGTTAATAGTTCAAAGGACGAACTAGGTCAGTCAACCATAGATTTTATCGAAGCTAAGGCAATGGCTATTTACAATCTCGCACTATCTATAGAAAAGCTAGATTTTCAGAAAGAGAGCAATCAAGGTATGGCAATGATTAAAGATAAAATCGAAGATTTAGTCAGTCGGGGTAAACAAAGTTCATTAGCTGTGAGACTTAACGGAGTATTAAGCAATAAAAACGAGGGGGCGGTTTCTCAGGTGCGAATTCATCATCAAAAGGAATCAGAGCAGTACAAACTACAACTGCAACAGACTCAGGCAGAATTAGCACAGTCGCAGTCACAAATGCAACAGACTCAGGCAGAATTAGAACAGTCGCAGTCACAAATGCAACAGACTCAGGAAGAATTAGCACAGTCGCAGTCACAACTGCAACAGACTCAGGAGGAATTGCAGCAGTATCAAAGTCAACTGCATAAAACTCAGGAAGTATTGGAACAATTTCAAGATCAAATACAACAAGCTGAGACACTGTTGCAAGAGTATCAAGGTCAACTGCATTCAACTCAGTCAGAGTTGGAGCAATCTCAGGAGCAACTAGATGCAACTCAGGCAGTATTGGAGCAATCTCAGGAGCAACTAGATGCAACTCAGGCAGTATTGGAGCAATCTCAGGAGCAACTACACGCAACTAAGACAGAATTAGCACAGAAGACTTCTCAACTGCATCAGACTCAGTGGGAATTGGAGCGATTGCGGTTTCAAACGCAGACAACTCAAGCAGAATTAACAAATAGCAAATCTCAATTAAATCGCAATCAGCAGGAACTAGAACTCGCGAAGTCTCAATTCGTGCAAGTTCAGGCCCAACTAGAACGCTCGCATTCTCAACAGCACCACAGTAAGCGGGAATTAAAGCGATCGCACTCTCATCTTCACCAAGTTCAGGCAGAATTAGAACACTCCCAATCTCAACAGTATCAGACAGAGACAGTATTGCAGCAGTCGCAGTCTCAAACAAATAAACTTGAAAGGGAATTGAAACGCTCGCAATCTCAGCTCCATCAAGTTCAAGAGGAATCACAACAGTATCAATCTCAGCTCCATCAAGTTCAAGAGGAATCACAACAGTACCAATCTCAGCTCCATCAAGTTCAAGAGGAATCACAACAGTACCAATCTCAGCTCCATCAAGTTCAAGAGGAATCACAACAGTACCAATCTCAGCTCCATCAAGTTCAAGAGGAATCACAACAGTACCAATCTCAGCTCCATCAAGTTCAAGAGGAATCACAACAGTACCAATCTCAGCTCCATCAAGTTCAAGAGGAATCACAACAGTACCAATCTCAGCTCCATCAAGTTCAAGAGGAATCACAACAGTACCAATCTCAGCTCCATCAAGTTCAAGAGGAATCACAACAGTACCAATCTCAGCTCCATCAAGTTCAAGAGGAATCACAACA
>NZ_JAUBOS010000029.1:0-34754 GCF_036700365.1 Microcoleus sp. w2-18bC1 | reverse complement strand
TCTCAGCTCCATCAAGTTCAAGAGGAATCACAACAGTACCAATCTCAGCTCCATCAAGTTCAAGAGGAATCACAACATTATCAGTCTCAGCTCCATCAAGTTCAAGAGGAATCACAACAGTACCAATCTCAGCTCCATCAAGTTCAAGAGGAATCACAACATTATCAGTCTCAGCTTCATCAAGTTCAGACAGAATTGCAACGATCGCAGTTCCAGCAATATGCCCTTAGTGAGACAGGTGTCCAACCGAGCAAAATGCCGTACACACTTCTAGTGTGGGATGCGTGGTATGCTTACCAAAACGGCAATGTAACCAAGATGCAAAAGTGCTTGCAGGAATCCTTGAAGTGTACGCCTTTCTCAAAAACAGAAACATTGATGAACTGGCTAGAGAGTTTTGTCAAATTCTCCTCAGAGAAAGAGCATCAACTAGATACCTACGCACTCACAAACTCAGAAGAGTGGAAGCAATTGATGCGGTGGACAGTTGCAATTAAGCCAATTCGTAAAACTAAAGCTCTCTCACACTCATTATAATTTGACCAGATTAACCTAAATGACTACAACTCCCAGTATTATTTGGTTCACCGCTCACAAATGCGCTTCCGTGTATGCTACTGAAATTTTGCAGAAGCTGGCACATGATTTAGGTATGACTTATGTAAACTATGAAGGAGGTTTGTGGGAAGCAGGTCAATCTTTAGGGAAATTATTTTCCGGCGAGGGTCCTGAAAAAATTAATAATATGTTTAAAACAACTGGTCATATTTACGAACCCTTCAGACAATATTACCCCATACCGGAAATGGAGAAATACAAGGTAATTCTGATGTTGAGTGCTCCAAGAAATGTCCTCACGTCACTTTATTTTTCTATTGCATATAGTCAGAGCATACCAGAAAGCCAAAAGACACAGATTGAGTTGGCAAGAGAAGACGCAAGAAAGAAAAATATAGATGATTTTGTGATACAAAGATATCCTTGGCTGAGAAAAAATTACGCTCAGTATAAAAAATATCTATTTAATAAAAAAAATATCTTACTTCTAAAATATGAAGATATGGTTACAGATTTCGCGGATGGGCTGAATGAAATTCTCAAACATCTCCAAATGAAGCCGAGTGAACAGCTAATAAAAGAGCTAGTAAATGGGGCTAAATTTGAAGTAGAAGAGAATATTTATTCTCATAAAAGGCAAGTTAAACCGGGAGATCATAGAAAAAAATTACAGGTGAGAGCCATTAAGCAATTGAACTTAGAATTTAAGGACGTTTTGAAGGTATATAGATGGTCAACGTACAAATTGCAAGAAGAAAATGAGTTATTTAAACTGACTTTAGAGAGGGCTAGAGAGAAATTAGACAATTTGAAACTTTTAATAACAAGCCCAACAGCGCATCTCAGATTAGTTCAGAAATTAGTCTGAAAGTTCAGTAGTCAGAATCAAAAGTAATAAATGAGCAATAATGAGGTAGGAATTATGGTAACGTCTGATCGGGAAGCATTCGATAAATTGACTCAAGCTCAGGCTAATTTAGAGCGCTCTAAAAACCGTTTAGAAAAAATTAAATCCGGGCTTAATAGTTCTCAGTCAACTATCGAGTCGGCTAATACAACTATTAATAATCAGCAAGTAAATTCCGAATCTTATGTTTTAAATTTTGATAACTGCTTTGGTCAAATAAGAGAACCGAAGAAACAAGGCTCTATCCCAGCTAACAATTCAGATTTAATGAGTCAAAAATTGCGAAATCTGGGAATAGAGGTAGATGATTATGAAATAAATGTAGATGAATATCGGCAATATTTTATAAAGGCTAGATACTTAGAGGATTTTGCTGATTATTACTCATTTAATCGAGTAGAGAAGTCTTTGGAACATTATTTGGCAACCAAACTGCTAAAATTGGACTCCGAAGATATTTATATAGATGTTGCCAGCGAAACAGGTACTGTACCTAAAATTTATGCAAAAATGTTTCGATGTAAAACTTACACACAAGACTTAAGTCATCCTCCAGGATTAAATGGTGATATAATTGGTGGTAATGCTGCTGATATGCCTTTGCCCAATGAATTTGCTACAAAGATGGCATTGCACTGTTCATTTGAGCATTTTGAAGATGATTCAGATATTGGTTTTGTCAAGGAAGCGGCTCGTGTATTAAAGCCCGGCGGTGCAGTTTGTATCCTGCCGCTTTACCTCTTTGATGAATATTCTGTTCAATCTGATCCTGTCACCGTAATATCAAGTGGTGGAGTGAATTTTGAAAAGGATTCGGTTATTTACTGTCTTGATGGGTTTAATAACCGTCACTGTCGCTTTTACGATCCCCAGCATTTTTTCGATAGAATATGTCGAAACCTTAATGGTCTTAAACTCAAAATTTACAGAATAAAAAATGCTAAACAAGTTGATGAATCATGTTACATTCAGTTTGCCGCCGTCTTAGAGAAACCGCTAGATGATAATACATTTGGTTTAAACCAGGAAACTGCCAAGATAAGTTCATCGCAACACAAATTAAGTCTATCTCATCCCGCACAAACAACTCTAGGAACGCCCAATCAGTTCTCTTCAATCTCCAGTAAGCCTCGCATAGATGTGGTATTGCAAGCTACTGGAACACATGGATGGAACTTTTCGCGAGGTTGGGTCAATGTTTTGGAAAGACAAGGTTTACTGAATCGTGTATTTACCCCTGTCGCTGAATGGGGAGCCTCAGAACCTACAGATGATGATGGTTTGTATGAATACTTGAAAAACCCGGAAGCAGATATAATGCTCTTGCTTGGATTTGATTGGCATTCTCAACCTCTACACAATAATTTAAAATGGCAGGAGCAATGGTATAATGCCAACATCAAAAAGGTCGCAATTTTTCAAGAACATTGCTCGGCAGATATAGTACAAAATACACCACAGTGGCAAGAGCCAATTTTGATCGCCATTGACAATGCGGCGACCTGCGTTAGTGCCATTATATGTAATCATGAACCGGATGTCTCTTGGTTACTGAATCGAGGCATAAAAATACCGACAGTTTTTTCTCCTTTTGCTATTGATCCCCAATACTACAATTGCAGAATTCCTTTCGTACAAAGAAAAAGTTCTGCCGTTTTTCGAGGTAATGCGACTCCTCACTTTAACAATAAAACCTATTATCAGCGATCTCAACTAATGAATAGGCTTAAGCCAAATCATCATGTTGATTTATATGCATTAGTAACCGATTTACTTTCAAAACCGTTGGATGCAGTTCAGTCTTATGTGGATGAACTAAATACTTATAAGTTGGGATTAAATTTACCTTCACTATCTCCAACGTTAACTTCACGCCCCTATGAAATAATGGGATGTGGGACTTTGCTGCTTCAGAACCATGTTATAGGGGATAAATCTAACAAGTTATTTCGTGACTGGGAGCATTTAGTGTACTATAACCCAGAAAATTCTGATGATTTAATCGAAAAAATAGAATATTTGCTTAAAAATCCCGCTTTAGCGGAGGAAATAGCGGCTCGTGGTTATCATTTGTGCCAGGAAAAACATACTATTGAATGTCGAGTCAAAGAGTTAATTGAATGGGCCGATAGTGGTTTTAGAGTAAGCGAAGATACTCCTAAAATCTTTGATGATTCTGCTGGATATTCAATGTTTCCATCACCCGGCTTAAATAAAACTACAAATACGCACGGACAAAAGATTCGTCAAAACTCATTTTTGGTTGCTGTAGATGCAATATTTTTTCAGCTTAACAATACAGGTATAGCTAGAGTTTGGAAATCCCTATTAGAAGAGTGGGTGAAAGATGGTTTTGCCAAGGATATTCTAGTTCTTGATCGAGCGGGAACAGCACCTAAAATTTCAGGTATCAGGTATTGTAAAATCCCTGAGTACAACTACGATGACACTGATAGAGATAGACAAATGCTTCAGCAAATTTGTGATGAAGAAGGAGCTGATATCTTTATTTCTACATACTACACAACTCCTCTATCAACCCCCTCTGTGTTTATGGGATATGACATGATTCCAGAATTAATAGAGGAAAATCTTCACCATCCCATGTGGCAAGAAAAACATCGGGGAATTCGACACGGTTCTGCATATCTAACTATATCAGAAAATACTAAGTGCGATCTGGCTGGTTGCTTTCCAAATATATTAGTAGATTCAATAACTGTAGCACATTGTGGTATTGATTGTAATTTTACTCCTGCCAGTCAAGAGGAAATTATTAGATTTACATCAAAATATGAGATTCGTAAACCTTATTTTCTGGTTGTGGGAGAGAGAATAGGTTGGCATCAATACAAAAATACAACTAGCTTTTTTGAATCTTTCCACAATCTGCCTAATTGGCAAGATTTGGAGATTGTTTGTGTTGGTGGTCATCCTCAACTGGAAGATGAAATTAAAGTTCATGTCCAAAACAGTAGAGTTCATTTGCTCAGACTGAGTGATGTCGAATTGAAAATCGCTTACTCCGGGGCTGTGGCTTTAGTTTATCCTTCTCTTTACGAAGGCTTTGGAATGCCTGTAGCGGAGGCAATGGCTTGTGGTTGTCCAGTTATTACTTGCCCTTTTTCTTCTCTACCTGAAGTTGGTGGAAATGCGGTTTTGTATGTGAGTGGCAGAGATGTTAATGAACTGGTAGAAGCAATGATTAAGGTTCAGAAACACGAAGTGCGTGAGTCTCTAATTAGGCGGGGATTAGAACAATCCAAGCAGTTTTCTTGGTCTAAAATGGCCGAAATAGTTAAGTCTGTTTTGATTGGAACGGCGAGGGTAAAGGAGTATCCGCCCATTGAAAATACAGTTAGTGTACCTACAGAGAAATATAAAGTCTCAGCCATCATCTCTACCTATAATTCAGAAAAATACATTCGCGGTTGTTTGCAGGATTTAGTTGACCAAACACTTTATAAACAAGGCGAACTCGAAATCGTTATTGTTGATAGTGCTTCGCAACAAAACGAACAATCTATTGTTAAAGAATTTCAATCCAAATATCAAAACATAGTATATCAACGTACTCCTGAGCGTGAAACTCTGTATGCTGCTTGGAATAGGGCCATTAAAATGTCGCAGGCAAAATACATTACTAATGCTAATACAGACGATCGCCACCGTTGTGATGCTTTAGAAGTCATGGCCAATTTTTTAGATACACACCCAGAAGTATCTCTAGCATATCCCGATCAGCTAATTACTACTGTTCCTAACGATACATTTGTCACAACACAAAGTAATCGACACTGGAATTGGCCGCCATATTCTTATGAGCAGATGAAACAAGGTTGCTGCGTTGGCTCCCAACCTATGTGGAGAAAGTCGCTACATGACAAATACGGCTACTTTCGTTCAGAATTTCACTGTGCAGGGGATTATGAATTCTGGCTACGGATTGGTAGCCAAGGGGAAAATATGGCTCTTATCTCGGAAATTCTTGGACTCTATTACTTCAATCCGCAAGGTATAGAACACGGTACACCTGGAAGATCGGGTCAAGAAACCGATCGGATATGTGACGAGTATGACATAAAACGTTTATATATTCCCCAAATTTCTGGTCCTGAGCGCAAGTTCGATGATTTGCAATACCAAGGCGTGCTTCTTACAGACGAAGAGAGAGCTAATCTCATCCGTCACCAACAACTCACCGTCAACTATCCATCTGAAACCCAGAAGCAAGTGCCGAGCCCATTGATTGGTATCATTCCCCAGCCCCTTGTCAGTGTCATCATTCCCACTAAAGACCGTCCAGAAATGCTGGCTCACGCTGTGCAAAGCGTGCTAGCTCAAACTTTCCCAGATGTAGAAATCATAGTAGTCAATGATGGTGGCACTGACGTGCAGGAAGTTCTAGATCGGATCAACTCAAAAAGCAACATCACGTACCTCAAGCACGATCGTAATCAAGAACGCTCGACAGCCCGCAATACAGGCATTCGCGTTGCTCGTGGCAAGTACATCGCCTATTTAGACGATGACGATATGTACTATCCCAACCACGTCCAAACTTTAGTAGAATTTTTGGAAAACAGCGAGTATAAAGTCGCCTACACAGATGCTGTGATGGCAGAGCAGCAAAAGCAAAACGGGCAATACGTGACAATTAACCGCAGCGTTCCCTATTCTTTTGATTTCGATTACGACAAAATTTTAGTGGGTAATTTCATTCCCATGCTGTGCCTGACGCACGAAAAATCATGTTTAGATGAAACCGGAATGTTTGACGTTAATTTGAACACTCACGAGGATTGGGATTTGCTGATTCGACTCTCCCGCAGCTTTAAAATTGCCCATATCAAGGAAACCACTTGCGAATTTACACGGAGAGATGATAGCACGACAACAACCAGCAAAAACCGGGCTGATTTTGTACGAACTAGGGAGATTATTTACAACAAATACAGTCAGTACGCTCAAACCAATTTAGCTGTAATGGAGGCTCAGCATTTAGCCTTCAAGTCGGAAGCAAAAGAAGTAGCAACGCAATTAGAAATAATTCAGGAAAAGTTCATACAATCGCAGTCGCAACTGCAAGTTTCTCAGGAAGAGAAACAGCAACTCGAATCCGAATCAGAAAGCTGGCAGCAGAGAGCACAGCAGGCACAGCTCAAACTCGATCTCGTACAGGAAGAGAAAAACTGGATCGAATTGCAATCTCAAACTTGGAGGCAGACAGCACAGCAGATGCAGGTAGAACTAGAGCAGGTGCGATCGCAACTCAAACAAGCTCAGTTACCTTTAAAACGAGTGCAATGACTGCGTGCGACAGCTTATGTTCCTGTATTGTCAACTACAGGTTATTTATGCTCTGCTTGAGTATGGTTTTATAGCGCTCTAAATCCTGTTTTATAGCGCTCCAAATCCTGCTTAAATTGCAATAATCTAGCTCGGTAGCATTCTAAGTCTGTCTTAAATACAGGTTCTAGAGCCGCTTTTGTTTGTGAGCAAGTAGAATCTGTTGATTTACTCTTGGATTCTTCTTCTCTAGCCTTAACAATAGTGTAAAGCTTAACATCTTGCTCGTTCCTGCTAAGAATTTTCTCGAATAAGCTATAGTTTATTGCCTCTTGGTCTACAATTTTTTTGCTCTTATTGAGTATTGGATAGCTAGGTACAGCCTTGCCAAAGTGATGACAAACCTTTTCCAGGATCACGTCAAAATTTTCTAGGGTACCAAAACAATCAAAGTCATTTTTTAAAATTTCTAAAGTTGTCTGGCATAAAGGCTGATTACTAATTAGTTGGCATTGCATATTTGGCACATAATAATCGCTATAAATAAACTCTTCAAAGCTCATTTTTTTTACTTTATTGTGGTGAAAATGTTGTGGTGTTTGTAATATATACTGATACCAAGATATACTCAGAGCTACTGGGTTTCTCAAGATGGTAAATGTAAAGAATTGCCTGATGCTTTCACCAAGTTTCCTTTTGGTTCTAATAAAATTCATATGACCGGCAATAATTTTGTAGGCTGATACCTGTTCAAAATTGAGTTCGTGAAATTGTTTAACATGTTCTTGAGTACCAATAAACAAAGAAGCTTTTTTTTCTGAAAAGATATAATTATTGATTATATCGTACATAGTTGAGCCCCCTGTTTTAGGAAGATGGATGAACAAAAGGCGATTTTTCTTGAGTAGTTGGCTGTTTGGCTCGGTTTGATACATAATGATTTATATTTTGTAGAACTTACAGAGATACTTCGTCAAACCCCTTTTTTAAAGGGGCTTCAGGGGTTATTATCAAGAAATTTTAGCTTTAAGCTCGAGGGCGCGACGGTAACAAGCACTAGCTTCATCGATGCGCCCAACTTTTGCTAAGGCATCCCCTAACTTATTGTGCGACTCAGAGAAGTCTGGATTAAGTTCGATCGCCGAACGGTAAGCCCCGGGCGCCTCCTCTACCGCACCCTTGCTCATCAAAGCATTCCCTAAACCGCAGTAACACAAAGAATACTCAGGCCGAATCTCGATCGCCTTGCGGTAAGAAATTTTTGCCGTTTGCCTTCCAGAGCGTTTACCATCGCCATAGTTTTTTTTTACTAAAGCCAATTTTTTAAGTGACCTGGGAAATTCTGTGATTGCAAATATCTTCCTTTCATAATTCTACCATCTCCACTTGCCTTTTCTCCCATGAGACTAAATCGAACTCGCAGAATTTTGAACCGTGCATTTATCTGGTGAGGATTACCAGTTCCCTAAGATAGTCAGATTTTGACTGCCTAATCTTAAGACTTCATCTGCTCTTGAATTTGCTTAAGTCGAATTTTGCTTTTTTCCAATTCTTCTCTTATTTTAAAAACACGCTGATTTTTATGATTTTTTGGCTCGTCAACTCTCTCTGGTTGTGGCTGATGAAAATCTTGTGGTGTAAAAACTCTCATACCTGTTTCTGAATTAATTTTACTAGCTATCACCTCAAAATTAGGATGTCTCCCATGTAAAATTTTCACCTTACTACTCACAAAAACAGGAAAGATAAACCGACAATTATATTCTGGTGTAAGTGTTGCTGTTATGAGATCGCTTTCGTATAAAACAGACCTGAAAGTAGCCTGATCGTGGTAAGGCTTACCCTGCTTTTTAACTTTTTGTTTGCATAAATTTAACCATTTTTGGAAAAACAGCTCAACTTTATAGTTTTTTTTATACAGGATAACGCCCGTATTCATTTCTGGGAAACTTTCTGGAATTTCTGTAAACTGATAGGGTATCCACTCCCTACCATTAATATGTGTAGGTGCTATCCTAAGAGGTGCATGAGCCACAGCCATGTCAAACTTATCTAACAGATTGAAAATTTCTAATAAATCAGCACAAATATAGGTATCTGAATCCAAGAATAACGTATACTCATAGGGCGAATCATACATATTGCTAATTTTATCAAGTCCGGGGGTGCCATAGCGAGGACCGTCTATAACTTTAACTTGATTAAAATAGGGAGATGCAACTGGTTCACTAGAAAATAAGGTAATTGGCAAATCTGGCATACACTTCTTGAGACTAGCGGCAGATGTCACTGCCTCACCTACATGCTGACCACCAACTGCAATGTATATTACACCTTGAGACATAACTTTATTATTCCTTCTTTCTGTAACAAGAGATTATGGACTAAGTAAAGGATCTGGGTAGCCCGAAAGTACCGCCCAGATCGAAGGATTTTTTTTAGACGAGCGCAAGTTATTTTGCAATCAAAAAACTTTCGCTTTCAATTCCAGCCCCCGACGATAACAAACACTAGCCTCTTTTTGTCGCCCCACCTTAGCCAAGGTATCGCCCAACTTATCATAAACCTCAGCTAAATTAGGATTAAGATCTATCGCCTTTTGATAAAACTTGATCGCCCTCTCTGCCATTCCCTTACCCAGCCAAACATCACCCAAACCAGCATAAGACATAAAATCATCAGGATGAAGCTTCACACATCCATCGTAAGCATCGATCGCCTCATCCCACCGCCCTTGTTTGGCCAAAGCTTCCCCTAAATAATGCTCGGCCTCCCAAGAGTCTGAATTTTGATCGACAACGCGGCGGTATTGAGCGATCGCCCCATCAAACTGCCCTTGTTCTGCCAAAGCCTTACCTAGCCGTAAATAAAGATCCGAGTCGTCAGACTTAATCTCCACAGCCTTTTGAGCCGCCTCCAAATTGCTTGGATTCAATTCGCTTGCCCTGCGATAAAACTTTACCGCCTCATATAAATCCAGCTCAATATCTTTTTGAAGCGGTTGGACGCGAGCTCGCTTTTCCAGAGCATCCCCTAAATGGCAGTTCACCACATCGGAATTAGGAGCAATTTCCAAAGCTTTGCGATAGGCAGAAATCGCCTCATCGTACCGCCCCAACTGATATAGAGCAAACCCTAAATGATCCTGAGCCTCCAGCGAACTTGGATCAAACTCAACCGACTTGCGATAAGAGCCCACAGCTTGCTCCCACTTTTGCTGTGTCGCCAAAGCATCGCCCAAATGCTGGTAAATCACTGCCGCATTCGGTACGAGATCAAGCGCTTTCCGATAAGATGCGATCGCCTCCTCCCACCGCTGCACGATCGACAAAGTATGCCCCAAATAGTGATGGACGATCCCCGAACCCGGTTCCAACTCAGCAGCCTTCGAGTAAGATGTAATCGCCTCCTCCCATTGACCCTGTGCCGATAAAGCCGTTCCCAATTTATAGTAAAGCCAATGGAAATCAGGTTTTAACTGAATCGCCTTTCGGTAATAACCCACGGCTTCTGCTAATTCATTCTTACCTTGCAAAGCCTCTGCCAACTTCAGGTACAATTCCCCATCACCCGGATTTAGCTCGATCGCATGACGCAAGCACTCAATCCCTTCATCAACCCGCCCCTGTCTTGCCAAAGCCTCCCACAAATTTTGGTAAGGCAAAGCCGATTCTGAGTCAAGTTCGATCGCTTTTCGCAAACAACTTATAGATTCATCCAGTTGACCTTGCAAACACAAACCCTTACCCAAGCTGTTATAAAACTCATAAAAATCTGGATATATTTCCACAGCTTTGCGGTACGCAGCCACGGCTTCATCTAGATTTCCCTGCTGTTCCAAAACCTCTCCTAAATTGTGCCAAGACCAAGCCGAATTCGGGTTAAGTTCGCAGGCTCTGCGGTAACTTTTCTCCGCCCCATCCCGCTGCCCCAATTTCGCCAAAACTTCACCCAAATTGTGGTGATACCATGCAAAATCTCGGTTTAGTTCAGTACACCGCTGGTAGGCGGCGGCGGCTTCCTCTAATTTATCAGACTGTTTCAGAAGGTTGCCTCTGTGAAAATAATTAGAAGCAGTCTCTTCATGCACTTGTAATGAGTTATTCATGTTTACCAAGTTATTGTGTACTTTACTTTTTGGTCTGCCTGGTCTTATGCTCTAATGCTGAAATCCTGACGATCCCTAGTTAAGTGCGGGCTATAACAAGGATCGTTTTCAATAAATTTTTGCCATCTTTTTCCTAGAGTATCTGCCTCTTTTTGCAACCGCGCCTTTTTTTCCGCCGTATCTTCGTAACCACGGCTTTTTGATTCGTGGTGGTAGAGAGAAACATGAGGTACGTAAATATTGTGATAGCCTTGCTCAACCATTTTCAAGCATAAATCCACATCATTATAGGCAACTGCTAGTTCCTCATCAAATCCCCCCACACTCTCAAACACCTCACGGCGGCACATCAAACACGCGCCTGTCACCGCTGACAGATTGTTCATCCCCACCACATTGCTGAAATATCCAGGGAAGTTAGCGGGAAAACCGAGGTATATGTGGCCGGCAACGCCGCCAACTCCAAGCACAACTCCAACGTGTTGGATTGTGTTGTCAGCATATAGCAACTTAACTCCCACAGCGCCGATAGAAGACCTTTGAGCTTGCTCCACCATCGCGTCGAGCCAATCGGGAGTAATCACCTCTGTATCATTATTCAAAAATAACAAATAATCTCCCTGCGCTTTGCTAACCCCGTAGTTATTAATCTTAGAAAAATTGAAGGGAACGTCGAACGGGTAACAGGTAAATCTATCGGGTTCCTTCGCTGTCCATTTAGCAATTACTTGAGCCGTCTCTAACTCCGTGCTGCCGTTGTCGATAACTATAACTTCATAATTTGGGTACAGACTCTTAGTGAAGATAGATTCTAGGCATTTATCTAAAATGTTGCCGAGATTCCGTGTAGGAATAATGATGCTTACCAGCTTGTAGTCAGGAATTTCGTAGCGGACGATGTAGTGTCCTAAATAGTCCGGCACTCCCTCCACCTTGCCCGGTTCGCCCCTCCTTTCAATAGCTTCTTGCAGAGTTTTCATTGAGGCTTGATAAGCATAAGGCTTGGCCTCCGAACTGCTAGCAGTCGAACCCGAGTGCATTCGCCAGTGATAGAGGACTTTGGGAATGTGATAAATTTTGTTAGTTTTTTCTGTAAACCTCAAAACCAAATCATAATCCTGAGCACCTTCAAAACCCGCTCTAAAACCTTCAATTTCGTTAATAATCGATCGCCTGTAAGTCCCCAAATGGCAAGTGTACATCCGAGACAGGAACGAGTCGGGACACCAATCAGGCTTGAAATACGGCCCCATGAGCTTCTCATCAGCAGTCAGCTTATCTTCATCGGAATATATCATGTCCGCTTCTGGATGGCTGTTCAACATCAACGCCACTTCATACAGTGCATCTGGTGTCAGCAAGTCGTCGTGATCTAGGAGCGAAACAAACTCCCCTTCTGCAGCCTCCAATGCTGAATTAGATGCGCGGGAAATATGACCGTTTTCGGTTCTATGAACAACTTTGATTCGACCATCTTTATCCGCATACTCTGACAAAATTTTCTTGACGTGAGTATCAGTGGAAGCATCGTCAGCGATGCACAATTCCCAGTAAGGATATACTTGATTCCGAACTGAGTCTATCGCCTCCCTCAGAAAATTTTCCGGCGTGTTGTACACTGGTACAATCACGCTGATCAGAGGCTTGTAATTCAACAATTTTACTGTTTCAGCCATCTGCCGCAAGTCGGCTTCTCTGGGGCAATTCTGAGCCCGCCACCTGCTATAAGCATCTTGGCTTTGCACTAGCCCTTCCCGCAAAACATCCAAGTCTAGAGGAAATAATTGAGGATTGAGTTCATTAGCTCTCTGGTAGTAACCTAGCGCTTCATAGAGCTTATTCTGTTGGTTTAATACTCGCCCCAAATTGTAGTTAGCCCACGCAAAGTTGGGATCGAGTTCAAGGGCTTTGCGATAGGCGGTAGCGGCTTCTTCAAATTTTTCTTGCCGCAACAGAGTATCCCCTAAGTTGTGGTATGACCACGCAAAGCCTGGATTCTGTTCAATGGCCATCTGGTAAGAAGCTGCCGCTTCATCCAACTTGTACTTTTGCTGATAAAGGTCTCCTAAATTGTGGTGAGTTCCAAAGTAATTCGGGTTAACTTCTATTGCTTTTTTGTATGCGACAATAGCCTGATCTATTTTACCTTCTCCCTGAAGACTCTCGCCTAATTTGTGGTAATCCACAGCATCCCCAGGAGTCCGATCGCTCTTTTCCGCCGCCCTACTTACACCCTTTTTTTTTAACACCTCTTCTAACCGCCCAGAAATAGCCTTGTCATCAGGTCGAATCTGCAACGCCATCTGATAAAAGACGATCGCCCCATCCGGCCAACTGTGCCGCACCAAAGCATTAGCCAACTCAACATAAAGGTCAGCATCATTCGGCGCAATCTCCAGGGCCTTGTGATACAACTGCACGTCATCAGGATTCTCCTGAATCGCCCGCCGGTACAAACGCATCGCTTCCTTCAAATCCCACTGCGATCGCATCCTCAAAGCATCAGCCAACTTTTGCGAAAGCCACGGCAAATCCGCCTGAATTTCCGCAGCGCGGCGGTAAGCGGCGATCGACTCATCCCACCGTTCCAGCTTCTCAAAAGCCGTTGCCATGTTGTAATAAGTCCACGGAAAATCAGGATTTAACTCGGCTGCGCGCCGGTAAACATCGATCGCTTCCTCCCACCTTTCCATTTCTAGCAGCACGTCGCCTAATTTGCTCTGCGACCAGAAGAAATTCGGATTAACTTCGTTAGCACGCCGGTAGGCAACAACTGCCTCATCCCAACGTTCCAAATTCACCAGCGCTTCTGCTAAATTGTTGTACGCCCAAAAATGGTCGGGATTGAGTTCGATCGACCTTTGGTAAGCCGAAATTGCCTCATCCCACCTTCCCTGTTTAATCAGGGCGTCTGCTAAATAGTTGTGCGACCAACTGAAATCTGGATTTAATTCTGTTGCTTTCCGGTAAGACTCTACAGCTTCTTCCCACCGTTCCAGCTTCAGCAGCACGTCTGCTAAATTGTTGTGAGACCAGCTAAAATCTGGATTTAATTCGATCGCATTGCGGTAAGCATTTACAGATTCCTCCCAGCGTTCCAACTTAACCAGCGACTCAGCTAAATTGTTGTGCGACCAAGAAAGATTAGGATTGTTTCTAATGGCATTAGTGTAAGCTTCTACCGCCGCTTCCCACTGTTCTTGACCCTTAAGAATTTCGCCCAATTCGTGATAAGCTGCGCCAGCATTTGGGTTCAACTCAACCGCGCGCCGATAACACTCAATTCCCTTATCTACCTTACCTTGCTCGATCAAAGTTTTGGCTAAATTTTCGTGTTCCTCAGCCGTGCCGGATTTGGGGTCGATCGCAAATGCTCGATACCAAGCCTCAGCCGCCTCCTCCGACTTGCCTAACTGCGTCAAAAGTTTTGCAAAATTTCGGAAAGCACCGGCAAAATCCGGTTTCAGGACGATCGCCTTTTCGTAAGCAGAAACTGCTTGCTGCCACTGTTCCTGCTGCGCGCAAATGCTGCCGTAATTAGCATAAGCTTCGGCAAAATTAGGGTTAATTTCTATTGCTTTGACATAGCAACTTTTAGCTTCATCAATTTTCCCGCCAGCTTGCAGCGCGTTGCCCAGCATTTTGTAAAGCGGCGCTTCCGGCTTAATTTGCAGCGCCTTCTTGCAAGCTGCGATCGCCTGTTCTAATTTGCCCTGAGCAAAATAGCCTTCTGCCAGTATTTTGTATGCTTCTGGATCTTCTATATTAATTGTAGAATTAACTGCCTGCTGAACTGCGGTTGCTGCGGGCTGCTGCTTGACTGCACCGTTTTTCGCAGTTGCACCCGCCAAAGTTTGCTCTCCCTCGCTGCCATTTCTTGCATTAGCTGCGTTCAGTTCAATAGCTTTGCGATAATATGCTGTCGCTTCCTCTAACTTGCCTTGTTTTTTGAGCGCTTCGCCCAAATTTTGGTAAGCAGTCGCCACATTAGGATTTAATTTTATGGCGCGATCGTAACAGGCGATCGCTTCGGGGTATTTTTCCTGCCGAAAAAAAGCATCGCCCATATTCAAGTGTTCCCCAGGCGCTACTTTTTCTGGTTCCAAACTAAATGCTTGATACCAGCACTGCTGGGCTTCTTCCGGTTTGCTAATTTGTCCGAATACTTTTGCTAAATTCCGGTACACTCCCGCGAAATTCGGCTTAATCGCGATCGCCTTTTGATAAAATCCGATCGCCTCCTGCCATTTTTGCTGTTGCGCGCCAAGGCTGCCCAAATTCGCATATACTTCCGCAAAATTCGGTTCTATTTCAATCGCTTTAGCGTACCAGTGCCGCGCCTCTTCCATCCTGCCTTGAGCTTGCAGCGCGTTGCCCAAAGTCTTGTAAGCTGGTGCAAAATTGGGGTGAATCTTCAAAGCTTGCTCGCAGGAGGCGATCGCTTCTTCTATTTTTCCTTGGGATAAGTATGTTTCTCCCTGTTGGTTAAATTGAACCGCTGTTGATTCTGTATTCACTGTTGATGGCATATGGGCGGCGGCTCCAGAGGCAGGAATTAAATAGGGTAGTCAAAACGTTTCACAATTATACTCGCGTTTGACACTAACAGAACCGGACTTGTTCCCCCAATTCTTAATTTTTTTGACTCCCGGTGCTGGTGAGGAACCGGGATTCTCGGCTAATTTTTTGATTTTACGGCTAAATATGTAAGAATCAGTACGGTTTCTGGGAGATTTGCGCGCCAGTCCAGACTTTTTCACCTTCGGGTCGATCGCCCGTGTTGTAAAGGAAAGTAAACACGGCAGGTTCTTGCTTGTGGGATGCTTTGTTGTGGACTGGGCAAAGGAACCCCCCTAAAAAAATATTACAAAACAAACGGCGCCCGATGTGCGATCGAACCTAAACGAAAATAGCCTTTTTAGCAAAAAACGATCGCCCTTTTGGGAGAAAGCGATCGCCCTTTTTTTTCAACAATTAATTAGTTAACAACTATTAGCAATTACTAATTAAGCTGCTGCTGCCTCTTCTTCTGCGTCTTCTGCTTCAGAACCTGCTTGAATTCCCAGCACGCTAACAACCACCTGATCTGGTTCGCCGAGAGCTACCACTCCTGCAGGCAAAACTAATTCGTGAATGTGCAGCGCATCCCCAACCTTTAAATGAGAAATATCTACTTCAATTGCTTCAGGAATGCTGTCAGGTTTGCACTTAGCTGAGAGTTGCGTCAGCACGGTATCCAAAATGCCGCCTTCTAACTTGACGCCGACGGGTTCGCCAACAAAACGCAGTGACAATTCAACTTCCAGGCTGTCTTGAGTTGCCACGGAGAAAAAGCTCAGGTGGTAAGGATAGCCCTTCCAAGGATGAACTTGAACTTCCCGGAGCAAGGTTTTTCCGCTCCAAGAGAGGTCGGGAATGCTGAGGTCAATTAGGGCATTGTTGACTACGTGCTTTTTGAGCAGGTGTTCAACTGTTTTGGCTTTGATGGTAAGGGAAATGGATTCAGAGCCTTTGTGACCGTAGAGGACGGCGGGAATCAATCCAGAGCGGCGGAGGGCGTTAGGTTTGCTGCCTTCTGCCCGCTTTTGACATTCTACTGCGAGTTCCATTTTATGACTTTCTGCTGATTGTTTTTACATTTTATCAAATTTATGCTAAAGCGATCGAACTTAATTAAATTCGCTAAATATTTGATAATAATTGGAAATTGGGAATTTGGCTATTCTCCGAATCTCGGCATGTCCAACTTTCCCAATCTCCCCCTCACTCTTTCCCAATTTAAAATGGTTAGGCTGGAGTACCGTCTGCAGAAAGCAAAGCGCGTTTCGGGCCGTGAATCGGGTCTTCTACAATGATAGTTTGGTCGCGACTGGCTCCGAGAGAAACGATCGCGATCGGCACTTCCATCAAATCTGCCAAAAACTTCAGATAATTCAAAGCTTGCGGTGGTAAATCTTCCAAATTCCGGCACTCTTCCGTAGACTGTTTCCAACCGGGAAGGGTTTCGTAAATAGGTTGGCACCGAGCAAATATCCGGGAACTTTTCGGGAAATCAACACATTTTTCGCCGTCAATTTCGTAAGCAACGCAAACTTTTATTTCTTCTAATTCATCCAACACATCTAGTTTGGTAATTGCCAGACAGTCAAGGCCGTTGATGCGGACTGCGTAGCGGCCGATTACCGCGTCGAACCAACCGCAGCGGCGTTTTCTGCCCGTTGTCGTGCCGAATTCTGCACCTCTCTCGCCCAAAATTGCTCCTATTCCATCTACCATTTCAGTAGGGAAGGGGCCTTCTCCGACGCGGGTTGTATAAGCTTTTGCTACGCCAATTACGCGATCGATCGCTGTTGGGCCGACTCCGGTTCCCACACAAGCACCGCCAGCGATGGGATTACTGGAAGTAACGTAAGGATAAGTACCGTGGTCTAAGTCTAATAAAGTGCCTTGCGCGCCTTCAAACAGAATATTTTTCCGCTTCTGAAGTCCCTCATAAATCTTCAGGGAACTATCAACTACGTGCGGCCGCAAACGTTCGGCATAAACTCGATATTCATCAATTACGTCTTGCGGATTTAAAGGCGGCAAATTGTAGAGTTTTTCGAGAAGGACATTTTTACAATTAATCGTCCATTCCAATTGTTCTTGCAACCCTTCCAAGTCCATTAAATCTAGCATCCGAATGCCAGTGCGTTCCGACTTGTCGGCGTAAGTAGGGCCAATGCCGCGTCCCGTCGTCCCGATTTTATAATTTCCCCGCTGGGTTTCCGATGCTACATCAATTAATCGATGATAGGGCATCGTTACGTGAGCCGTCTCCGAAATCATCAGGGAGGTTGTCGAAATATTCAGTGCCTCTAGCTGATCTAACTCTGCAATTAAAACTTTCGGGTCGATGACCGTGCCACAGCCGATAATACACTCTTTATCAGGGTAGAGAATTCCGGAGGGAATTAAGTGCAGCTTGAAAGTCTGACCGTTTACTACCACGGTGTGACCGGCGTTGACGCCCCCTTGGTAGCGGACAACGATATCTGCGGATTTGCTGAGCAAATCGGTAATTTTGCCTTTTCCTTCATCGCCCCACTGGGCGCCGATCACAACTACGTTAGCCAAGGGTTTCTCGCGTTCAGTTCAGGTTGACACAATCTCCGATTATGTACGAATGCGTCCCGGATGTCAAATAAATTTTTGTTACAATTGAAAGACGTGAGGCTGTATTGCTCTCATCAACCCACTTCCAGCACTATCGGGGGACTTGGGAAGGGAGATCCCCATAGGGGGAGAATGGGAGAGGGGAGAATGAGAGAGGATTTGATGAGTTTTTATGGGAATCCAATGTGCAGCTTAAATGTGGAACAGTTGACCTGCTGGAGGTTGTTGGCTGGTATGTGGGAAAACCCGGTTTCTGACCACTGATGCGTATAGGACTAAATTACAAATTCTTCAATCCTTCAATTCTTCAATCCTTCAATTCTTTCAATCTAAAATCTAAAATCTAAAATCTAAAATCGCATGACTTTACACGCTGAGTTGCACCGCCATCTGGGTGGTTCTGTCGTTCCTAGGGTGCTGTGGCGGTATTTCGATCGCCACAATGCTGAGATGGTTAATCGATTTCAAGAATACTCGGAGTTTGAGGAGTTTTACACTCGTCCGCGCAATACTCTCAATGAGTATTTGGAACTGCACACGCTGGTAGAAAGCGTTCAAACTGTTGAGACGTTGCCTTATTTCATCTATCGGTTGATGCGGGGCGCTTACGTGTTTGAAAATCTGGCTTATTTGGAGTTGCGCTATACGCCTTATTTGCGGACTCCAGAACATTTGAATCAGTCAGAACGCATTGATTTGATGGCAGAAATTGTACAAGTTGTGGGCAAGGCAAGTCAAATTAGCGATTGTCCGATTGTTACTAGCCAAATTTTGTGTATGCACTCGCGTTTACCCTATGAGGTGAATCGGGCGATCGTAGATTTGGCGGCCGGGATGGGAGAATATGTTTGTGCGATCGATATAGCTGGCGGCGATGATTGTATAGGCGATCGTTTGGAGGAGTTTGTCGGATTGTACCAGTACGCGAGGTCGATCGGCATCAAAACTACCGGCCACCTCTACGAAACTACCTCTGGCTGTTATCCCGAACTTCTGCCCTATCTGATGCGTATCGGCCACGGGATTCAAATTCCGTTAAAATATCCCGAATTGCTGCCAGAAGTCGCGCGCAGGGGTCAATGCTTGGAGGTTTGCCCAACTACCTATCTCAAAACGGGGACGTTGCAAGATATGCGCGAATTGAAGATTGTGTTCGATCGATGTTTTGAAGCTGGTGTCGATATTGCCATTTGTACCGACAACGCGGGATTGCACAACGTGCGATTGCCTTTCGAGTACGAGAATTTGTTAACTTTGGATATCATTGATTTTCGGCAATTGCAAGCGTGTCAAGAGGCCGCTTTCCGCCATGCTTTCGCGTGGCCCTACGGGGAGCGGCCTGTGAAAATGCTGACCGGTTTGTTGCAGCATGAGTCTGTGGGGGCGATCGTTAATTAAAGAATATCTATTTAATGAACCGCGCAGGCGCGAAGGAAAAGAAAGAGGAACATAGGCAGATGTTTTCAGGTAAAAACTCTACTTGTAAATGAGAAAAACCTCTTTCTTCTCTTCCTTCGCGCTCTTTGCGTCTTCGCGGTTCGTTTAAAAAAGATATTTGTAAAATTATAATAAGCGTCTGGCGATCGGCGATCGGTAGCAAGTTATAGTTTGAAGGCAGAATCATCAATATAAAAAGATAAAAAAAAGATGACAAATATGGACGCTTACTGGATGCCCTTCACTGCCAACCGACAGTTTAAAGCGAATCCCCGAATATTGGTTTCGGCAAAAGATATGCACTTTACAAGCGATGATAACCGCTCAATTTTAGATGGTACTGCGGGGCTGTGGTGCGTGAATGCAGGACACGCCCGCGAGACAATTGCCGAAGCAGTTAAACAGCAGGTTTTGCGTTTGGATTACTCCCCGGCTTTTCAGATGGGACATCCGGGCGCTTTTGAATTAGCGGAACGTTTGGTAAAGATGATTCCGGGCAATTTCGATCGCGTTTTCTTTACTAATTCGGGTTCGGAATCTGTAGAAACTGCTTTGAAGATTGCAATTGCTTATCACCGGGTGAAAGGTGAAGGAACTCGCCAACGATTAATCGGTAGGGAACGCGGCTATCACGGCGTTGGTTTCGGGGGAATTTCTGTCGGCGGTATCGGTACAAACCGCAAGTTTTTTGGCAGTTTGCTCACGGGAGTCGATCATTTGCCTCACACTCACAATCTCGAACACAATGCTTTCAGCCGCAAACAACCGGAATGGGGAGCGCATTTGGCGGATGAATTGGAGCGGATTGTCGCTTTGCACGATGCGTCTAATATTGCAGCGGTAATTGTGGAACCAGTGGCTGGTTCTACGGGGGTTTTGATTCCGCCGAAAGGTTATTTGGAGCGACTGCGGGCGATTTGCGACAAATACGGAATTCTGCTGATTTTTGATGAGGTAATTACCGGATTCGGGCGGCTAGGCTCTAGTTTTGCAACGGAATATTTTGGGGTGGTTCCCGATATTGTGACGGCGGCAAAAGGGATAACTAACGGTACGGTGCCGATGGGGGCGGTGTTTGTGAAAGAGGGGATTTATGATGCTTTTATGAATGCTCCTGAAAATGCGATCGAGCTTTTTCACGGTTATACTTATTCTGGTCATCCTCTGGCTTGTGCGGCTGCTTTGGCGACCCTGGATATTTATGAGGAAGAAAGGCTGTTTGAACGAGCCGATAAGATGGCTGGTTACTGGGAAGATGCGGTGCATTCTTTGAAGGGGGTGCGGCACGTAATTGATGTTCGGAATTTGGGACTGGTGGCGGGTATTGAGTTGGAATCTATTGCTGGGAAGCCGGGGAAACGGGCTTTTGATTGTTTCTTGCAGTGCTATGAAAAAGGGTTGTTAATTCGGACTACGGGTGATATTATTGCTTTGTCGCCACCGCTGATTATTGAGAAGGAACATATCGATCGCATTGTGGAAATTTTGACAGGGGTTTTGCAGGAAATGGAGTAGGATTTAATGAACCGCGAAGGCGCGAAGGACGCGAAGGAAGAAGAGAAAGAAGAAGATGTCTTAGGTAATAATTATACTTAGAAATGACATCAAATTCGTTGGTATCGGAATTATTTATCTCTCTCTTTTCTTCCTCTGCGGTCTCTGCGGTCTCTGCGGTTTAATCATTCCGAAACAACCGTAAACGATATGATAAAGACCTCTCTCTTTACTTCCTTCGCGCTCTTTGCGTCTTCGCGGTTCGTTCAAAAAATTAAAAAGCGCTATAATAATTGACAACTAACGACGAATGACGAATAACTATGGTGCAATTAACTGCAAAAATCTCTGCTAACGAGTTAGCAAATTTGGCTGTAGATTTGATTCGGAAAACAGGTTGCGAGTACGGTGATGTGCGTTTTTGCACTTATCGAAGGCAGAATCTTTACGCGCGCGATCGATCTTTAAGTCAACTGTCAGATAATGTAAGTTCCGGTTTTGGCGTGCGAGTGCTTCTAGACGGCGCTTGGGGGTTTGCCGCCAGTCACAGCAAAACACCCGCAGAGGTTGCAAGAATAGTCGCTTTGGCTGTAGAAATCGCGAAAGGCAGCCGATTAACTCAAAAGGAACCGGTGCGGTTGGTGCCTGTCGAAAAATATGTCGATACCTACATTACTCCGATCGCAATTGACCCTTTTTCTGTACCCGTTGCTGATAAAGCGGAACTGCTGCTAACTATCAACGAGAAGCTACTAGCACACGGCGCACAAGGCATCAAAAAAGCTTCTTCTTTTTTGCAGTTCAGCTGCGAAGACAAGGTTTTTGCTTCCACAGAAGGCTCGCTAATCGAACAAACAATCTACCGCAGCTATCCGGGTTTTAGCTGTACAGCAATTGCGGGTGGCGATGCCCAAAGTCGCAGTTACGATCGCCCGCCGCTAAATATCGGTTACGAACATATTAATCCCGATGATTTGTTGAGTCAAGTCGAAAGAGTTGCCGCCGAAGCTATTGAAAAAGTCAGCGCTCCAAAAGTCCCGGCTGGTATTTGCAAATCCCTGATTCTTAAGCCGACAAATTTGTTCTTAACTATTCACGAATCGGTCGGACATCCAACTGAATTAGACCGGGTTTACGGCTACGAATCTAATTTTGCTGGCACGAGCTTTGCTACTACTGATAATTTAAATAAACTGCAATACGCTGCACCTTGGGTGAACTTTAAGTGCGATCGCACTCAACCGGGCGGCCGCGGTACAATGGGTTACGATGATGAGGGCGTAAAATCACAAGAGTGGTACGTTGTCAAGGATGGAATTTTAGTTGATTATCTCACTGACAGAGAGACGGCTTATCGCCTCGGACGTGCCAGCAGCAACGGTTCTGCTTACGCTGACAGTTGGTCGAGCGTGCCGATGGTGAGAATTCCCAATTTGGGATTGGAACCGGGCCCGGATGGCGGCAGCCATACTGCTACTTTGGCAGAGATGATTGCTGATACCGAAGACGGGATTTTAATCGACGGTATGGGTAGTTATTCGATTGACCAGCAGCGGCGCAATTTTCAATTCGGCGGCGATGCTTTTTGGAAGGTAGAAAAAGGTAAAGTTGTCGGTATGTTGAAGGATGTAACTTATCAGGCGATGACTACTGATTTCTGGAATCAAATAGATGCGATCGGGCCAGCTTCGGAACTGGTTCAATGCGGTACGAATATGTGCGGAAAGGGCGAGCCGATGCAGGTTGCTCAAATGACTCACGCTTGTGTGCCGGTGCGAGTGAGGGATATTCAAATTGGGGGAAATTCTTAATTAGATTGTAGGTTTTTAATGTGAAAATTCCAGCGGATGCTATCATACCCGAAGCAAAGTTGACGCGCTATTTACTTGTTCCCAAAGCACAAGATGACAAGTCAAAATTTCTCGCTCAAGGAAGGGGGTTTTAGTCAAGATAACCCAGAAGCTTTGTTAGGAGCCATCCAGTTTTTGATAGCGTCGGCTGAGGCAGTAGAAAATGGTGCTAATGAATTCGGAAAGTTCTTTCGCGCCGAAGGTGAGTTGCGAGGGGCTAATGGACGTAATTTAGCAGTTGTTACAATTTGGTTGCAGTGGCAAATTGACGGAACTTTTCATTTTATTACTCTCAAGCCAAAAAAGGAGTCTCGACGTGAAACTTGAACTTTACCAGCGTGTAGCATTGTGTCGGGATATGCCGCTATATCAGCTCAAAAAAGGTGATGTAGCCATGCTAGTCGATCGCGTACCTCATCCAAGGGAAGGCGAAGATGATGGCTGCGTTCTAGAAATATTTAATGCTTTAGGAGAATCGATTTTAGTTGTGGCTGTTTCTCCTTCAGATGTGGAACCTCTGCGAGCAGATGAAGTGTTAGCAGTACGCTCTTTAGTACAGGCGAGTTAACCGTAGTATTGCGGGTAAACCTATTTTCAAATACAACAAATATTCCGGAACTTTAGCTTATGCTCGTAACAACATCGCCCGCACTTTTAAGTGAAGACCAAGCCTTATCTTTACTAGAAAAAGCAGTCAAACTATCCAAAGCAGAGGAAGTATTTGTCAGTCTCTCTACTGGCGAGGAATCTCTTTCGAGATTCTCGGAAAATCAAATCAGCCAAAATATCAGCAAAACTGTATTTAACCTGAGCATTACTAGCTATTTCGGCAACAAAAGCGCCTCTGCTGCTGTTACAGAATTTGATGAAGATGCGATCGCCTCCGCAGTCAAGCGATCGGAAGAATTGGCCCGAATTGCGCCGGTAGACCCCGAATGGATGCCGCTGCTGCCACCTCAAACCTACGATTTGCCCTCGCCCGCCTTCGACGCAGCAACGGCAACTGTATCGCCTCTAGCGCGGGCAGAAATGGTGCAGCAAGCTTGCGCCATTGCCGGACAGGGGGGCGCTCATGGTTCGGGCACTTTGAGCGCTGATGTGTGGCTGTATGCGATCGCCTCGTCAACCGGACTCCGCGCCTGCAACCAATCTACAGAGGCAGATTTCAGCTTTACTGCTCGCATTGACAACGGTTCTAGCTGGACTCAGAGCACTGCTTGGAGTATCAACGAATTGCCGATCGCCCAATTAGCAGAACAAGTGCTCGATCGGGCGATCGCATCCCGCAACCCCCGCGAAGTCACTCCCGGCATTTATCCTGTAATCTTTGACGGTGCTGCTTTTGCGGATTTGCTACCGTGGGTAATTTGGAGTTTGGATGCGAGGGCGGCGGATGAGGGGCGATCGTTTATGTCGATCGCCGATGCAGAGGGAAAACCAGCGGGAAACCGCGCGGGGGAACAAATTTTCAGCCCGTTAGTGCAAGTGCAGCGCGATCCGGCTCATCCTTTGTTGCGATCTAATACTTTTTTCGGCGACGGATTGAGCAATAACTATTTGGAAATCATCAAAGATGGCGTCCCTCAAAGTTTGTCTTATTCCCGCTACTGGGCCGCACAAAAAGGCAAAGAGGCGAAAGGTGCTTATTACCCGATCGTAATGACAGGTTCCGACCAAAGTTTAGCAGATTTAATTGCTCAAACCGAGCGAGGAATTTTCGTCAGTCGAGCTTGGTACGTGCGCTACGTTAATCCGAAAACATTGGAAGTAACGGGAATGACTCGCGACGGTACTTTTTGGATTGAGGATGGCAAAATTGCTTACCCGATTAAAAACCTGCGTTTCAATCAAGTTTTACCTGATATGTTGCGCGATGTGGATGCAGTTAGTGCGGTGAAGCGTTACGGCGGTAGTGTCGTGCCCGGAGTGCGCGTGAAAGCTTTTAATTTCACGAGTATTACTGACAGTTTGTGACTTGCAAGGGTGAGGTTCGCGGAAACCCACCCGGAGGAGTAAGAATTATTCATATCTCTCTTCTCTTCATCTGCGTTTATCCGCGTCCATCCATTGTCATCTGCGGTTCAGAAATTCTCTTCTTTTAACCGCAGATGAGGGCAGATAAACACAGATTAACGCAGATTAATTAGATCAATTCCGGTTGCAACGTCCCTGATTGTTGACTGTTGACTCGATTTTACAATTCCGATGGTACCGGATTTGATATAATTTAGGGCGATCGATAAAAACCAATTCCCAATTACCAATTACCAATTATCAATGAATCAATATTTTGCTACAGTTGCGCGCGGTTTAGAAACTATTGCCGCCCAAGAATTAGAACGTTTAGGGGCGCAGGATGTTAAGCCAGATTTTACAGGGGTTTACTTTGCGGGCGATCGGGCTTTATTATACCGCGTCAATCTTTGGTCGAGAACAATTTTTAGAGTGCTAATGCCGATCGCCGAATTCCGGTGTTACAACTCGGATATGCTCTACCGCGAAGTGCAGAAAATCCCTTGGGACGAATACTTATATCCCGACAATACTTTAGCAGTAAATTGCACCGGTGGCAACGAAAACTTGAACCACACTCACTTTACAGCTTTGCAGGTCAAAAATGCGATCGCCGACCAACAGCGCCTGCAATTTAACAAGCGTTCTAATGTTGATGTAGAGCATCCAGATTTGCTAATTAACCTTCACATTCATCAAGATAGAGCTATTTTAAGTTTAGACAGTTCTGGCGGCAGTTTGCACCGCCGGGGATATCGACCGGCGATGGGGCTTGCTCCCCTCAAAGAAACCCTAGCTGCGGCTTTGTTGGAGATGGCAGAATGGACGCCAGATTTGCCGTTTTTAGACCCGATGTGCGGTTCTGGAACTTTGCCTTTGGAAGCGACTTTAAAGGGCTTGAATATTGCACCGGGATTGTTTCGAGAAAAGTTTGGATTTATGAGTTGGCGGGATTTTGATGAACCTTTGTGGGATAAATTGTGGGCCGAAGCGGAAAACAGCGAATTACCGGAACTTAAAGAGGTGATTGCAGGGTGCGATCGCGATTCCGATATGTTAACTCAAGCTCGCACGAACGCGCAGCAAGCTGGTATTTCCGGTAAGATTCAGTTTGCTCAAACCGAGCTATCTCAGTTGGAAGCACCCGCAGACAGAGGCGTTCTGATTTGCAATCCTCCCTACGGAGAGCGCCTGGGAGATGCTAGCGAATTGGGAGATTTGTACAAGATGTTGGGGGATATTTTCAAGAATCGTTTTAAAGGTTGGAATGCCTTTATTTTGACTGGAAATAAGGAGTTGGGTAAAAAAGTTGGGCTGAGAACATCGCGGCGAATTCCGGTTTTTAATGGCTCGATTCCGTGTACTTTACTCAAATATGAACTGTATTAAATGTTTATAGAACATATCTGACTAAACTTGACAATAGCCAATATTAATTGAAGAGGCTAGGCTAAATGAAAATCTTTAAAATTGACGACCACAAACTCATCTTAGGAGATGTGTTAGAAGTGCTTGGCAGTGAAATCCCAGACAACTCAATCGATTTAATTTTTGCCGATCCTCCCTATAATATTGGCAAAGATTTCAATGGTTTTAAAGACACGTGGGAATTTGAAAACGATTATTTAGAATGGAGTTATAGTTGGTTAAACTTATGTGTTAACAAGCTCAAGCATAACGGCAGTTTGTATCTAATGGCGTCAACTCAAAGTATGCCCTACTTTGATTTATATTTGCGCGATCGTTTAACAATCCTTTCTCGAATAGTGTGGTATTATGACAGTTCGGGAGTACAAGCCAAAAAATATTACGGTTCTCTGTACGAACCAATTTTATATTGCGTCAAGGACAAACGAAATTATACATTTAATTCCTCAGATATTCTGGTAGAGGCAAAAACCGGAGCTGTTAGAAAACTAATTGACTACCGCAAGGCTACACCATCAGTATATAATTCTAAAAAAGTTCCCGGTAATGTCTGGGAGTTTCCGCGAGTTAGATATCGTATGCCTGAGTATGAGGAACATCCTACTCAGAAACCAACATCTTTGTTAGAAAGAATTATCAAAGCTAGTAGTAATGAGGGCGACGTTGTACTAGATATATTTTCCGGAACTTTTACAACATCATTTGTTGCCAAGCAGCTTAACAGAAAGTCAATCGGCATAGAATTACAAGAAAAATATCTACAAATAGGATTGCGGAGGTTGCAAATTACTCCGGATGAGAGTGAAGAGAATCTGATGTCTGAAGTCAACTCCGGTGAAGTTTCGCCACAGCAGCTAACACTCAACTTACAACTCTAATAAAAATGGAACATGAATTTACAAAAATAATTAAGACAATTTTAGAGGATAAGTTGGGCGAGGTGGGGGATCAAATCTTCGATGAAAGCCAGCTAATTTCATATTTGAATATCAAGACTAAATCTTCAAATAAAGGCTCAAAATCAAGAGGAAGTTTTGCCAACTTATACGCAATATATGTTTTAGTTGAAGATTATTTGGTGAAAAATTTTCATCAGACAGGAATGTATTCAGATTATGAAGGTGCAGTTTATACGAATCTTTTTAAGAGACAGCGTGAATTACCATTCGGGAAAAAGCTTCAAAATCATGGCTTGAACCATAGGATGAATGAAGAATTTAAAAGATATTTTCCCACTTGTGAGTACATCCCAATTTTGAGAAATCAGAAAAATAACAGGTATTGGTTTAACGAAAATTTATTAAAAGTCAAAATCAATGAGAATGAACACAATATAGCAGAAACAGTAATCCACATAATTGATGCTTACGTTGAAGCTAAGAGAGATAGCTTTGAAAAGTTTATTCAAATTTGTAAAGATGCTCAAAGATTGACAGAGGCTCAAGTCAGAGAATTTATAAAACAAATGGTAGCGCCAAATGTAGATGCTCGAATTTTCGAGATAGTCAGCTACAGTATATTAAAATACTACTACAATGACCGAGTTATTTATTGGGGTTATGCACTAGACAGACTCCAGCAAGAAAATTTAAAGCTGTTTAAAACAGGTAGGACAAATGCTAATGATGGGGGAATTGACTTTGTAATGAAACCGCTAGGACGTTTTTTTCAGGTGACTGAAACTGTAGATGTAAATAAATATTTCCTAGACATTGATAAAATTGAAAAGTATCCGATAACATTTGTAGTTAAATCTTTAGATTCAGATAGTGAAATTAAATCAAAGATTGAAGCACAAGCTCGAAAGCTCTATTCCATAAATGCTATAGTATCTCAGTACATGGAATGTATAGAAGAAATAATCAATGTTCCTATTCTGATAGAAAGATTTGAACAAGCTGTTGCCAAAGGGTACTTAAGCAATATATTGAGCGAGATTATTAAGCAGAGCAGATTAGAATTTAATTATGAAGATCAGGAAGAAAGTCGGGAAATTGAATTATTAGACGTTGCTCTAGAGGATGAATGATTTAGTCATAAAGTCCGCCTGCTTTAGACAATTATTGTTTCCTTGCCTTTAACATCTACACCGGCAAAAAAGAAACGTGAGCGGAAACAATCTTCCACCCTTGAGGAAACTTCCGCCACATCTGAGTCTGCCGCCCCAGCCGCACCACTCCATCCATTACACGGCGAAATTCCAGCGTCACAGCCGCCGTGTCTGCATCGAAAGTCACGACTTTCAGGTTGAACATTTCTCGATCGACATTTACAGGCGATCGTCCTTTGCGAAAAGCCCTCACCTCCTCGCTCCCGTAGAGGTTCTCCGTTACCCCAAACCGCACGACTTCCGGCGCATCCCAGAACAAATTATCGAGAGTTTCAATATCATTCGTACAAAGAGCTTTTTCGTATTTTAAATATAGTTCAGTTAACTCAGCCACCACAGCAGAATCATTGATAACAGTCATTCGATTTTAGATTTTAGATTTTAGATTTTAGATTGACACCACGGATAAATCCGGGGGCTTGAGGATGCAAGGATTTTGGATTTTGGATTGATTCCACGGATAAATCACGTGGCGGGTACCATCAAGAAATTATTGGTCATAAATTATAAATTATAGATTTTAAAACTCTTAACTTTCACACGTTTTGTTTGCAATAAGGACTAAATTCCTTATTGCAAACGCCACTAATTAGAGGAAATTAATGCTCAATTTTGAGCGAAATAATTTTGTCACCTTGGCGGATAGCATTGACGACAGACATATCCTCAGTTTTGCCAAAAGTTGTGTGAACTCCATCTAGATGAGACTGGGGAGAATGGCAAATAAAGAATTGGCTGCCACCCGTATCTTTACCTGCGTGAGCCATCGATAAAGTTCCTGCCAAATGTTTGTTGGAGTTGATTTCGCACTTGATTTTGTAGCCGGGGCCGCCAGTTCCATTACCTTTTGGACAGCCACCTTGAATCATAAAGTTAGGAATGACTCGGTGAAAGGCCAATCCATCGTAAAAACCTTTTTCCGCCAAGTCAACAAAATTCTTCACTGTGTTAGGCGCATCCGCATCAAACAATTCCAAATTGATTGTGCCTTTGTCGGTTTCCATAATAGCGCGGGTCATGATTTTTCCTTGCTTCCTAAAATGAGTGTGTTGCCTGCGTGTTAATTGCGGACTTCGCTTTTATAGCGACAGATTCAAACTGTCGTTATATTGTGGCTTTCAGAAGTGTAGCATATTCCGGCAACTCTCATAGGACTTATGTGTGCTTTCTGAGGAAACCCGGTTTATTGCGAGATTTCTGGTTAGCAAACCCAATATTTTCTGAGACACCGGGTTTGTTACCTTCTGTCATATTTTAATTGTTGGTCACTTGCGGGCGATCGGGTTCTTCCTGAATATCGTTCATATTAAAAATGAAAGGAACCCGACTCGAACCTGCCCCCATAACCAGCACTTTTGGCATTTGAGCCCCGCCGCTTCTCCAAGCTTCGATCGCCTCTTTTTGCAGCACTAAATCGCCGCCCTGAGCCTTCAAAGTTTCAGCCAAAAGTCTTTGAGCTTCAGCTCTACCTTGAGCACGGTTAATGTCAGCTTGAGCCTGTTGTTCTGCTTCCTGAGCCACATAAACAGCCCTTTGCGCTCGCTGTTCAGCAACCTGTTTCTCCTCAACCGCTTTCGCAAAATCTGTGGAAAATCGAATGTTAACAACGCTCGTATCGAGTACGATTACATCATACTTTGATAGCCTTTCTTTTAGCGCAGTATCAAAGTCTCGCTTCAGTTCACTTCTTTGAGTAATAGATTGTTCGGCAGTTCTCAGTGCAGCCGCTGTTTTAAATGCTTCTTGCGTCTGAGGAGCAATAATTTTTGACACTATATTCTCCAAAGTTCCTTGAGTCCTTCGGACATCAACTATTTTCTCAGGGTCGAGGCGAAAATTGATCGCAAAACTAGCATTTAAATCCTGAAGGTCTTTAGTAGCACTCTGGGCGGGAACTTCAAATTTTTGCACTGTTACATCGTACACATCTACCTTGGATATTAGCGGGGGTCTGAGGTGAAACCCCTCTAACAATGCTCCATCTGTGGCTTTTCCTAAAACACTGACTACCCCTGCTTCGCCTGGATTAATGACGACAAAAGAGTTTAAACCGATGAGTAGCGCGCCTACTAATAGAACCCCAGCGATTGCTGATGATATGCTCTGGAAATTTTGAGTTTTCAACTTACACGCTCCTTTGTGCTCATTCCATTATAATGGTTAAATAGATTGGGGTGCATCTAAATTCTAAAATCTAAAATTATAATCTAAAATGGATGGGGTTGCCTCTGAAATATCCAATCTACAATGGATGGGCTAATGCTCAAAATTGTTAAATATCCTAGAACTTATCATATCGAAGGTTCGCGTTTCCAACCGGGTGATGAAGACCTCGACAGCGTGCCATTTAGCGCCCTGAGCGATCGCCCGACAGTGATTGAAGAAAAGGTAGACGGCGCTAATACAGGCATCAGCTTTGCACCAGATGGACAAATGCTGCTGCAAAGTCGCGGCCACTATCTCACCGGCGGGCCGAGGGAAAAACATTTTAACTTATTCAAACAGTGGGCTTTTAGTCTCAGCGGAGCCCTGGGAGAAGTGCTGGGAAATCGCTACATTCTTTACGGCGAATGGCTGTATGCCAAACACACTGTTTTTTATGATTTTTTGCCACACTATTTTATGGAATACGATGTGCTGGACTTAGAAACCCGTCAATTTCTGAGTACAGAATCCCGGCGCAAGTTGTTAAGTGGACTGCCGTTAGTGTCCGTTCCCGTGCTGTTTTCTGGAGTGCTGACATCTCCCAAGCACATGATGCAGTTTATGGGAAAATCTAATTTTATTCAATCCGGACATTTGGAACGGTTGCATTGGTACTGCGGGGAATTGGGATTAGATGAAGAACGATGCTTGAAAGAGACTGACAAAAGCGAGATTATGGAGGGGCTGTACCTTAAAGTAGAAGAAGATGGCATAGTAAAGGCGCGTTACAAGTACGTGCGTGCCAGTTTTTTGACTGCTATTAAAAATGCCGAAGGACATTGGCTCAATCGCCCAATTATACCAAATATTCTGCGTCCCGGTGCAGATTTATTTAATTTCACAGGGCTTATGTAATAGCTATTATAAAAATCTGCGGTTAAAAGCGCTAATACTCAAATTTTCGTCCCTCTCGAACAAACTAAAAAATAAAGGTGCTAATTTCACACCTTACCATATTAACAAACAGGTGAAGCCATGACTGCTGTATTATCACAATCCCCAACTTGGACTTTTCCCTTTTGTCCCGAACCCCCCGATTGGTTCCTGGATTGGGACAGCATTCAAAATCATTTCCATTGGATTCAAAACTTAAAAGGCTGTCAGCAAGACCCGATTTACCACGCCGAAGGAGACGTTTTAATTCATACCAAAATGGTCTGCGAAGCATTAATCTCATCCCCAAATTGGCGTCAATTACCCGTGCAAGAACGATCGATACTTTTTGTCGCCGCTTTGCTGCATGATGTCGCCAAACCAGCCTTTACAAAAATAGAAGCCGACGGCAGAATTAGCTCAAAAGGTCACGCCCGCCAAGGTGCGAGAATGGTCAGACAAATTTTATCTCAATTCGACCCACCTGTGCAGTTTGAGATTCGCGAAACAGTGGTGGCGATCGTCCAATTCGGCAGTTTACCCATCTGGCTAATCGACAAACCCAACCCCCAACAGTCTGTAATTAAAGTCAGTCAAGTTGTCCGCTGCGATTTCCTCGCACTTTTAGCCGAAGCAGACGTGCGCGGCCGCCACTGCGCCGACAGACAAGAACTGCTTGATAAAATAGAACTATTTCGGGAGTTTTGTCAAGAAAATAATTGTTTGGATGCTCCTCGACAATTCCCCTCAGCACACAGCCGATTTATCTACTTCCGCAAAGACAACGGCAACCCCGATGCTGAAATGTTTGACGATACAAAATGCGAAGTTGTTTTGATGTCGGGTTTGCCCGGAAGTGGCAAAGATTATTGGATTAGAGAAAACCTGCCCAATTTGCCTATAATTTCTTTAGATGCGCTGAGGTTGGAGATGAATATATCGCCGGAAAAAAACCAAAGTGATGTTGTAGAGAAAGCAAAACAAAGAGCTAAGGAATATTTGCGATCGGGAACTTCTTTTGTGTGGAACGCCACGAATACAACCAAACAAATGCGGCAGCAATTAATTGATTTGTTTGCTGCTTACAAAGCGCGTATTCGCATTGTTTACATCGAAGTACCGATCGCAGAAATACAGGAGCGCAACCGTTCCCGCACTGCCCCAGTCCCAGAAGCAGTGATTCAAAAATTAGCCGATCGCCTGGATATTCCAGATATCACAGAAGCGCATCAGGTAGAGTGGATTGTAAGCGATCGCGCTTAATAGTGGCAATCCACCCGCTAGCGCCCGTATTACTTCAACGCGCTACTAATTCCTTTTTCCCTAAAATAGAATCGTCATAATGCGCCAACAAATCAGCAGGGTGATCGTAAATTTCCGCAGCATTTGCCAGCGAAGCATCATCGAAACCTCCGCACCGAAAAGCAATTACTGGCACCCCGCACTTGCCCGCAGCTTCGATATCGTAAGGAGTATCAGCTAACATCACAGTCTGACTCGCTTCCATCTGCAATTTTCTCAAAGCAGCTTCCACAATATCCGGTTCCGGTTTAGAAGCTTCCGCATCGCTAGATGTCGCCGCTTGATCCAATAAATCCTCAACTTGTGCAGCTTTCAGCAAACCGGAAAGTTCTTCAGTGGTGGCTGAAGTAGCAATAATTAACCGCAATCCTTCTTTCTGCATTTTTAACACCAAATCCCGCGAACCGGGGGTTGGTGAAAGATCGGGAGAAAAGCGGTTAATAATCAGTTCTTTGCGCCGCTGTGCAATCTTTTCCCCGTCGCCTGCTTCGTCGGAAAGTCCTGATACCATTTTGGGTATAACTTTGTCGCCTCCCATCCCAATTAGCGGGCGAACTTTCTCGAACGGCACCTCGTAGCCGTAAGCCGCAAATGCCTCTACCCAAGCTTGAGCGTGGGCGTCATTGCTGAGCGTCAGAGTACCGTCAATATCGAGAATTACTGCTTGCAATTGCATAAGTTATTTGCTCTTACTTATTAGACTTCTTGCCAAAACCTGATTTGTACTAAAAACTTCACTTTTTAACTAATTAATTAGCCAATCAGCGAATAAACTTCTTACTACTAACCTGTGGTTAGTAGTAAGAAGTTTAGTTTTTTCTGAGGTTAGTAATAAGGACGTTAGTCCTTAATTACTTAATTAGTCAATCGGGGACTGAGAACCTTACTATAGCGGTTCTCAAGCGTCGTGAGGTATGCCCTATGCCCTATGCCCTATGCCCTATGCCCTATGCCCTATGCCCTATGCACGTCGGGTACCTCATGTTACTGAGAAAGGCTATATTAACTTTTTGATTGCCTATTTCATGCCACTGGCGTGCAATTTTGGTTCGGGCGGCGGCGGTACTGGTTCTGGCCCTAACGGTTGGGGATTGGCTACATATTCAAACTCGCCTTTGCCGTCCATTGATTTGCCTTTCGCCCAGCGTCCCTCGCTACTTTCGGAACCTTCAGAATGATTCCAAAACTGATAAGCAAATTCTGATTTTTCCAACTTCTGCGGGAAGGAACTCGGAACGGGTGTTGTTTCCATTCCCGAACTTTCTAAATCTTCGATCGCCGCCAGCCACAAATTTTGGTGCATCGTGTCGCGGGCGATCATAAAACTCAGGGTGTCTTTCACGCCCGGATCGTCTGACATTTCATACATCCGCACAGCCTGCAATCTTCCTTGCGATTCGGCGTGCAAATTCGAGCGAAAATCTGCTAAAAGATTGCCGCTAGCAACGATATAACGGCCGTTCCAGGGATACCCTACGCTGTCGCTAGGAAGTGCGCCCAAACCCGATACAATTGCGTGCTGCGGATTCATGCTGGCGGCGATCGCATCTCGCGGGCTGTTTCCACCCATCACAGCACCCACCACAGCATCCTTGAAACCATCTTCTTGCATAGATACAGGAGCTTTATCTAACAAGTGAGCAATCATAGTTGCTAACATCTCGATATGCCCGATTTCTTCTGTACCGACATCAAGCAACATATCGCGATATTTGGCTGGGCCTCGGCAGTTCCAACCTTGAAATAGATACTGCATCATCACAGTCATTTCGCCAAATGTACCGCCAATTAGTTCTTGTATTTTCTTGGCGTAAACGGCATCTGGCTTTTCTGGTCTTTTGTAATACTGTAGTGGCTTCTTATGGTAAAACATGGGGAATTCCTCCCAGGGTGTTTTGAACAAGTTTCATTATTTGTAACGCTGCCACCGATGGAGGGGAATCAGCTTTTAGGAATGAAAAATAAATAACTTAATGAATTACTCAGGTTGGGGTACGGCTCGATAATTCCATTTGGGCAAATATT
>NZ_JAUBOS010000171.1:0-1079 GCF_036700365.1 Microcoleus sp. w2-18bC1 | reverse complement strand
GGCAAGACGACGCTGACGGCGGCGATCACGATGACGCTGGCGAAGACGGGCGGCGCGACGGCGAAGAAGTATGAGGACATCGACGCGGCGCCGGAGGAGAAGGCGCGCGGGATCACGATCAACACGGCGCACGTGGAGTATGAGACGGAGAACCGTCACTACGCCCACGTCGACTGCCCGGGCCACGCCGACTATGTGAAGAACATGATCACGGGCGCGGCGCAGATGGACGGCGCGATCCTGGTGGTTTCGGCGGCGGACGGCCCGATGCCGCAGACCCGCGAGCACATCCTGCTGGCGCGTCAGGTCGGCGTTCCGGCGCTGGTGGTGTTCATGAACAAGGTCGACCTGGTCGACGACGAGGAGCTGCTGGAGCTGGTCGAGATGGAGGTGCGCGAGCTGCTGAGCTCGTACCAGTTCCCGGGCGACGACATTCCGATCACCAAGGGCTCGGCCAAGGCGGCGACGGACGGGGTCAACCCGGAGATCGGCGAACAGCGCGTGCTGGAGCTGATGAAGACGGTCGACGAATACATCCCGCAGCCGGACCGTCCGGTGGACCAGCCGTTCCTGATGCCGGTGGAGGACGTGTTCTCGATCTCGGGCCGCGGCACGGTGGTGACCGGCCGCGTCGAGCGCGGCATCATCAAGGTCGGCGAGGAAGTGGAGATCGTCGGCATCCGTCCGGTGCAGAAGACGACCTGCACGGGCGTGGAGATGTTCCGCAAGCTGCTGGACCAGGGCCAGGCGGGCGACAACGTGGGCGTGCTGCTGCGCGGCACCAAGCGTGAGGACGTGGAGCGCGGCCAGGTGCTGTGCAAGCCGGGCTCGATCACCCCGCACACCAAATTCCTGGCCGAGGCCTACATCCTGACCAAGGAAGAGGGCGGCCGTCACACGCCGTTCTTCACCAACTACCGTCCGCAGTTCTACTTCCGCACCACCGACGTGACCGGCATCGTGCACCTGAAGGAAGGCGTGGAGATGATCATGCCCGGCGACAACGCCGAGCTGACCGTCGAGCTGATCACCCCGATCGCCATGGAAGAAAAGCTCCGCTTCGCCATCCGCGAAGGCGG
>NZ_JAUBOS010000170.1:0-1079 GCF_036700365.1 Microcoleus sp. w2-18bC1 | reverse complement strand
CCAAATGTACTCCGTCTTCGATATCTTTTTTTAGGTTCTTGACGCCGACATACATATTTTCCTACCTGCTTTTTCTGAAGTTCAGTACCTTCAAATATTGCCAAACTATAGGCGAGTGTCATTAGCAGAATTATGTTAATCAGTCGGTTGCCTTTTAAGCTAGTTCCTTCCAGATCGTAGCCTCCTGTTTTACAATCTCGAAACATTTCTTCGATACCCATCCGTTGCTTGTAAGCATCGATCGCTACCCGCAACGACCCTAAATCTGTGAGTATAAACCATGCTTCATCAACCTGCCATGCCCCATAGTTTCTTTTCCACTTACAAGCAACATCAAATCCAGTGGCAGGTTGAGTTTTTCTCACTCTTTTACCTTGAAAATATAAAGAGGTTCCCGGCACTATTCCTAATTCATCTAATCGCTGCCAAACTAAATGCTCTGTTTCGATACAATGATTCCTCTTCAGTCTTAAGCAAAAAGACACACCCTTTTCCTTGAGCCAGTTTCCCAAGTCGACCGAACAAAATTCACGGTCTCCTAAAACGATGACTTTATATTCTGAAAATAACGGTAAAACTTGCTGTAGATTTGTAGTCTGTTCCTCGAAGTTGCTGCTCCCCAATTTGGGCAACAATGACCAGTATAATGGAATTGCTCTTCGCTCCCAGATTAAGCTAACCATGAAAAGATTAATACACCCCCATTGACTGCGATCGATTGCGATTGACAAGGTTTGACCGACAGAGCAATAAGTAGTCAACCAGTAAGTAATTAATGGAAACCAAATTAATTCGATTGTTAAATTCGGTAAATCCAAAAATCTTTGCAATTTCCGTCGCCGACTTTCGGCTGTAATTAGACAGGGAAATACTCGGGAGAGCCGCTCTAATCTCACTTGTTTTTCTGATTGCATCAAGGATAGCAAAATTGTCATCACCAAAAACTGAGATGGCGTCAGGTATTTTTGTAAGTGAGCCTGGTAGAATCTTAGTATCATTATTTTTTTGGATAGGCAAGCGTGTAACAACTCTGCTGCCTATCTTTTTTTACCACAAGTTGGCTCAATCCTTACTAGCTA
>NZ_JAUBOS010000028.1:25987-74003 GCF_036700365.1 Microcoleus sp. w2-18bC1 | reverse complement strand
TTAATACTTGTTGAAGAGTTTCCTTTGTTTCAGAACTTAGAAAATTTTTAGCAGGCATTCACTTTGTCTGAATATCAGTATGTTATATTATACCACTATGCGTTTTAAATGCACAACAGCTTAATACAAAAAGACTTCGATTGCCAATAAATCCGTTGGTGGCGAAGCTAGCTAACAACCCGGTCTGAGCTGACTGCCGATAGATATTGGTGCTGTTGTAAAGGTTGTTTGCAGCCGCTCAATTGTTCGGTTGGGCTACATTTCACCGATGGTCATCTTGAGTCACAATACACAAATGGTTCAACAAATAAAAACAAAAAATCTGAAGCTGGAAAATTCCAACTTCAGACTTTTACTAACTCCCCGGGTAGGATTTGAACCTACGACCAATCGGTTACACTTATCCCAACGTTTCCGAAGGGGGCGGACTATTTCATCATCCCTACAAATCATGTTTGTGATCTGTCGTCGGATGTCGGGCGCTATGAGATTTATTGGTTAGGCTCCTCATCTCTAGTCTCTGCACCTTTCTGGCTACTTGTGGTTTAAACCACGGCCTTTCGCCAGACTTGGCTCAAGATTGCCGCCACCCGAAGTGCTGCGGTTTCCTTGAATTCACCCGATTTTTCAGTACCCGTTACCGGATAGAGCTGCTATGTCACTAGGGCTTTTGGTTGATGCCAAAGGCTTGCATTCATTACAGCCGACCGCTCTGCCACTGAGCTACCGAGGATTGGGGGTTTTTGTTACCCACATTTACTAACAATAGCTGAACTTACTCGATTTGGCAAGGCCTTTGAGAAACTTTTTTTTTATCAGACAGCGAGCGGGTTTCAGCAGCTAATGCAGCCCCATTCTCAACTTGGCGAGGCGCTGCTGGGATTCTGGATCGAGGGAACTGGCAAGAAAGCGACTGGAATTTTGCTTGCGGGATTTGTGTCGGCGCTCGCTGCGGCGGGCGGTGGATTCTACGTCAGCCGCTAGTTGTTCGGCGGACATCCATTCGGCACCGTAGCCGACTACGGTCAATTGCTGCGCTCGGTCTGAGGTGGCGACAATCATGCGGCCTTTGCCTTTGACCGATCGCAACTCGTAGCGCAAACTAGCACAAGATTTTTCAATATAGGTATCTGCTGTCTGACCGAAGTCAGTGTAGTGCACTGATAAATTTTTAGTAATAATTTCTTTAACGCCGGGAGTATCTCGATAGTGCGCGTCAAACACCAGCCTGGCCTCAAAATCTTGAACGGCGCTGTAGTTAACTAAAACCTCTATTAACTCGCGGCGAGCGGTTTCGAGTTCATCGCGATCGCGCTTCTCTCGGAGTCGAGGCCAAAGTCCAATTATGTTATAGCCGTCTACAAGTAAAACTGCTTGTGATACATAGGGTGACATGGTTCAAGGCTGAAGAGCTCCAGCACGTATAGGACATTATTTGCATTGTTCATCAAAGCTTTTGTTCAATAATATTACCTATTGATGTGTAATTGCTAGGTTACATCGCAATAATTAAACCCCCCAGACCCAGCTTTACCTGAGTTTTGGGGGGTTAGATTAACGGATAAATTTTCCAGTTTATTCGGCCGATTCCAGCGATACGGGCGATGGCTTACGCCCCGCTTCCCTACGTACAACTGTCGGCAGGGATATTTTCTCAACAGCAGGAGTACAACCGAGCCACTGCACCGACAACTCGGCGAACTGCTGCGGGGGGCCGCTCACGCAAAAACGAGTCGGTAGCGCAGTACCAGGATTCCGCAGCCCCAAAAGCTCCAATTCTCTGGCTGCAGCAGCCACCACCCGTACCGCAGGATCGATCAATGTCACCCCAGCAGGCAAAAGCGAGCGAAGCACAGGAGCCAACAGCGGATAATGAGTGCAGCCGTAAATCAGCGTATCGATGCGCTGCTGAATCAAAGGAGCCAAATATTCCCGCGCCACCTCACAAGTATAAGGGTCGTGAATCCGGTTTTGCTCCACCAGCGGCACAAAAGCCGGACAGCTAACCTGCCAAACTAGGCAAGAATCGTCCATCTCCAAAATCGCATTTCGATAAGCATTGCTAGCAGCCGTAGCAGGAGTTGCGATGACCCCGATCCGCTTGCCTTGCTGCACCGCAGCCTGCGCCCCCGGCAGAATTACTCCCAGCACCGGGATATCAAATTCAGCCTGCACCATCTCCATCGCCAAAGCAGAACTGGTGTTGCAGGCCATAATGACCATTTTCACATCCTGTTCCACCAACCACGCCATAATTTCGCGGACAAACTCCACAATTTCCGACGGCGTGCGAGTGCCGTAAGGCAGCCGCGCCGTATCTCCAAAATAAAGTATCGATTCGTTGGGCAATTGTCGGTACAACTGGGTCAAAACAGTCAAACCGCCCACGCCGCTGTCAAAAATACCGATTCTTTGTTGTCCAGAGTCTGTTGTCATTTGTTAATAGTTAGTTATCTGTTGGCAGTTGGCAGTTGGCAGTTGGCAGTTGTCAGTTGTCATTTGTTAATCGTTTGCGGTGGCTAATAACAGATAACCAATAAGATTAATCAACAGTCAACAGTCAACAGTCAACACCCCACTGCCTATTATCTTTGTTGAAGATAAAACAAAATGCCGCGAGCGATCGAAGCCGCCATTTGACTGCGGTAAGCTGGGTCAGAAAGCCTAGCAGCATCCTCAGCACCCGTCACAAAACCCACCTCCAGCAAAACAGAAGGCATAGAAGTCTTCCTCAAAACATAAAATCGCGCCTGCCGCACCCGGCGGTCAGGCGCCCCCGTGCCCTCCAAAATACTGGCGTGAATCACCCTCGCCAAATCTTGGCCGTTATTGAAATAATAAGTCTCAATCCCACTGATATCCGGCCGACTCATATTAATCGCATTCGCGTGAATGCTGACAAACAAAGTAGCATTCACTCGTTCCGCCAAAGAAACTCTGGGTTCCAGGTCGATTTCCCTGTCATCAGTCCGAGTCATCACCGCCTGCACGCCTTGCTGTTCCAGCAGCCTCGCCACCTGAAGCGAGATATCCAAAACAATCTCCTTCTCCTGAATGCCCTGAATCCCGACTGCCCCCGGATCGCGGCCACCGTGACCAGGATCGATCACTATTACGGCGCGGCGGTTTGAAGCTTGGGGCAACTCATCGGTTCCGAAAGTCCTTCTCGGCAAAGGTTGCTGCTGGCTGGGAGTGCGAGTGAAAGGCTGCTGCGCGCTAGCATTCGATCGCAACTGCAAAGACAGCAACTGCGGGTTTGGTCTCGTCACCCTACCTACCTCTACCCCCGATCGCGGCTGCACCCAAATCACCACAGTCTCCGCATCTTCTTGGCTGGCTGTAAACGATACAGGACTGTTGGCATCGAGCTGAGGAATTTCCCCCGTTAGGACACCAGAAGCGATCCTGATCCAGTAAGATCTCGACCCCTGGTCCCAGCCACTGGTATAGGAGACTTGGCGGTCAGTTCTCACCACCAGTTGCGTGCCGTTACTGGCTAAATCAATTGACTGAACTCTCGCTAAATTTCCTTGAGCTTGTCTAGCCGGAGGATCTACAGTCAGGCGGCGGGGAACAGAGGGCTGTCGTACTACACTTCCAGGCAATAGCACAACCCCGCCCAAATTGCTCACTGACGCCCGCCACTGAGTATTAGGACTCTTCATCCGCAAAGTCACGCGGGTAACGGGCGGGTCTGTTGGCAGTTGCCGGACTTCAATCTTGTCAACCCCGTGCTGACCGTTAGTTTGAGGCTGTTGGCTGCTTAGGCTTGGAGCTAAACTCGCTCCTTCAATATCGAGGGTGGCAATGTCCCCAGCCCGACTTTGTTGAAAATTAATTTGGGGGCGACCGCCCTCCGTGCGGACTAAAAAACCGTCCGCCGTCACCTGAACGTTCTGAACTACAGTCGCCTCGGCCGACTGGGCTTGGGGTGCTGAAGATTCAACCGATAACCTTTCTCCCCCCGGCTCTGAAATCGGATTTTGAGTTTCTCCCCGCACCGGCGTTGGCAAATCCACTGTCCACTCGCTCGGAGAAATCCCCCGGAATTTTACTTGCTGAGGGTCTATAGTAAACCCGTCTCTGATCTCGACCACAATTCTGGTCGTATCGTTGTCAAACTGCCCTACCCGCACCGATTCGATCGCCCCTGAGAGCGGTCTGCTGACCGATGGACGACCCAGACTCGTCCCCGGCAAGTCGATTACCAACCGCATCGGGTTGAAAATCAGTTGAGCCTTGGGTTGTACTCCCCCGTCTGTTGTAATGTAAAGCCGGTTCTCTGAAGCATCAAACCGCCAAGATTGCAGTCTAGCTGCTTCGGCGGCTCCGGCGAGCAAAAATACACTTAAGAAACTCGGTAGTAGCCAGTGGAATTTCACGACAGTTTTTTCCTCGTTTGCGTTACTGCCAAAAGCTGGAAGGGCGCTGCTTGCCCTCAGAGGCTTTCAGCAGTTAGCCGCCAGCAGACCGGGGGCACGGGAGCCCTCAGTTGTTGGCTAAATTGACTTTTTTATGCGTTAACAGGATCCCAAATGCCAGATACAGGCATTTTTGAACTTTCCCGTATACTTGGGGGCGATCGGTTATAAGCAGACTGAAAGATTGTTGGCACAAGGGAAGGTATTTATTTTTAGGAGCAAGAAACAAGGTGTTTCTTGAAGCTAGAAGGTACAAGTTAGAAGGTACAAGTTAGAAAATAGAATTTTACCGTTCTTCCAGGGAGGGGTTTCATCGCTCTTTAATGTTGGCGAAGCTCGTTACGGCAAGGGTTATAATCCGCTTTACACTTGCGTTTTGTTCTAACTTTTCCTAAACTACCTCAATAACTTAACAACTTACCTCGGTAACAATCCGGATTTCCAAGATTGAGGTAACTTTTCAAGGTCACCAAATGTTAGTCCCTGACAAACTGACATATTTTTTGGAAAAAGCTTTTTTGCTACTTTTTTGCTAAGAGATTGACAGTTAAATACAACTACATATCGCCCCTGCTCTCTTTTTTTCTGGATTTTTTTAATCAGTGGCTTTCGGTGCTGCTTGACACTTAGTGGGGCGATCTTAATCGCGCCCGCCAATTTTACACTATGATAGCTAGTCCATGTTTTCAGCAGTAACGGGAGAGTTTTGTGTGTTACTTGGGTCGGCAATGCTTTGTACTTTCGACTCTTTTTGAGTGAACGATCGACACCCAGAGCATTGGTTGGTTGACCTGAGAAAAAGTTTTGACCGTAGATATAATAGTTATTGCAGTTGTAAAGTTTGTTGGACAGCAAAGACAATCGATCGGCTTCTGGGTAAAACCTGTGATTTGGTTTAATGACTTGCCTTTCGACTAACTGCATAACTTGGATGTGTACTACCAGTTAGAGAAGATACACTATCTTGGTGATTGTGTCAATCTCTGACCGAAAGCATCCAGGATACAAGCCCCCGGATTCATTCCAACGCACAGACTCAGGACCGGTGAAATAAAAAACCTGTATCCGATAAAGAAGCTCTCGAATTGATCCGTGGGGTCAATGCTTCAATTCTCAAATCTAAAATCTCAAATCTAAAATCGATTGACCTTCTAAAAAAATGGCAATCAATAACAGTAGATACATGACATCACAGAAAGACGGAGACTTACTTTCCTGCAGGAGTCGTCCACAGCAAACAAGTGGTTTAGGTTAGCTCAAGCCTGTAGATAGCCGCTGGGGAGTCAATCTCGAAGATCAAATCGACTGACTCTCAAGATAGGGAAGTTTTGTACTATAGCAAATGCCCTGACGGTGAGGACCTTCTTAATTTGTGAAACCTAAGCGGTCGATTGCGCCTTCTTGCAGGACTTCTTTTTACCCGCTTTGCTTCGCCCCTAGAGCTTTCAACATCTGCTATACAATACCCCCCCGTGCGATCGAGTTCTAGCAAATTTATTTTTGAGCGGGATCGATAGCTGCAAGTTATTTTTTCCCTTAGTAATCCACGGGCCGATGTCTAATCAACAGTGCTGCAATTCGCTCTCGCCCATAGGTGCAAAATTCCGGCTCATCCAGTTCAAAATTGCTTGATTTACTTGTTCCGGGCATTCATCCTGGGGACAGTGGCCGGCATTGTCTAATTCTACTAGCTCTACATAATTGGGATTGCATTCGACAAATTGGTGGGGTCGGGCGAACCGAGGGGGAATCATCCGGTCTTGTTTGCCCCAAATTAACAGCATGGGGATTGTTAAATTTCGCATCACAATCTTGACACTGGGGCAAAATTGTGAGCTGCCTACAGCTTTAAATAAAGCGCAGAAGGCGCGGGCGGCTCCCCGATCGCCCGCTGGTCCTGCTAGAATTTCCACTAATTCGTCGGTAACAGCTTCGGGGTTGGAGTAGGCAAAGCCAATCCAGCGACGGACAAAGGAAGGCTTGCGGGCTAAATAAAACAGAGGCCTGAGTACGATCGGAGAAACAAACAAACTTTCAACCGCTTCGATCGCCGGAAGCAGCCATCCAGGAACCGCCTCGGCTCGCACAGAGGGGTCTGGAAGGCTAATCATTACCGTGCCGGCCACCATGTCCGGGTGAGCTGCGGCGACGGCCAGACAAATCAGTGAGCCGATCGAGTTTCCTGCCAATATTACTGGCTCTCTGATAAAAGTTAGCCAAAAATCATAAACTTGATCGACCCACAAAGACACAGAGTAGTCGATCGGAGCTTTTTGGGAAGCGCCAAACCCTAACAAATCCAAGGCATAAACGGTTTGGTTTTCGGCGAGTTGGGCGAGATTTTGTCGCCAGTGACCGATCGAAGCTCCAAACCCGTGCAGTAAAATAATCGGCGTTCCCGATGCGTGCTGGGCAATTGCCGGGGCCGCAGAATCTTGAGATTTGAGCGCGCCTTGATTTCGCCCCAAAGTCGGCCGCAAATAAGTGTAGCGAGTTTGCCAACCCCGCCACATCCAGTCTCGTTGAGTTCCCACCCGTTGGTGCCACAGCAGAGAATTTGTCAATTTTGCCTCAGCTCGCAACATAAATTTACACTTGCTTATACCTATTCTACAAGGCAAATCAGGCGACTTGGGGGACTTGTCCGACCGGGCGAGATGGGCGTGGAAAAGCGACTTTAGCTCATCCTTAAGCTTTTACCCTGAATTTGTGACGGTTTTGTCGTCAATCGGGCAAGGGGGCGGACGATCGTGTGTGAAGTTAAAATAAAACTAGGCAGAAACTCAGCCAGACTGAGTAGAATAGCAAGTATTGTAAGAATTCATTTACGATCGTCCAAATATTCCCCAAGGCTTTAGCGCAGGGGACACAGGGCGCGGTAGTACGTCCGGTAAGGGTAACACCTTATAAAACAGTTTGATCGTCAATCGTGAAAAATTGACCAATCAAACCTGTAACTATCAAAAAGCTTCGCTATTAAACTACTGCTTGTAAAACCATTCATGCCTGTGATTGAAAGAAGACAAAATCGCAACCTACCCCAGATCAACGAAAATATTCGATACCCCAAAATCCGGGTAATCGATACCGACGGCGCGCAACTAGGGATATTGACGCCTGCAGAAGCGCTGCGCCTGGCAGAAGAAAAAGAACTCGATCTCGTACTTGTCAGCGACAAAGCTGACCCGCCCGTATGCCGGGTAATGGACTATGGGAAGTACAAATTTGAGCAGGAAAAGAAAGCGCGAGAAGCAAAGCGGAAGCAGCACACTGCCGATGTTAAAGAAGTGAAGATGCGCTACAAAATTGAAGAACACGACTACCAAGTGCGCCTCAAACTAGCAGACCGCTTTATCAAATCTGGGGACAAAGTAAAAGCCACGATCATGTTCAGAGGTCGGGAAATCCAACACAGCAACCTAGCAGAGGACTTGCTTAAGCGCATGGCCACAGATTTGCAGGAAATCGCAGAAGTGCAGCAAGCGCCGAAAAAAGAAGGACGCAGTATGATGATGCTGCTGTCGCCGAAAAAAGTATAAATAGATAGTCATTAGTGAGCAGTCATCAGTCATAAACTGGTGACTGATAGCTGATGACTTCCGAAGTTAGTCAGGAATAAGCTACCACACAGGGAAATCAACGCTGCATGGAAAATTTTCAAATCAGCGGTTCGGCGGGAGTAAGACAAGGAGTGCTACGATCGCTCAACCTGCGATCGGAAGAAGTAGAGCGAACCGTACTCATGTTCCTCGTCTACACTCTAACCTCTGTCGGGCTGATCTGGCTGGAACTGAGCACAGTAGGTCTGTTTTTAGACGAGTACGGTGCCGACAAAATGCCTTTTATCTACATAGCCAGTGCCTTTATCGGTTCTGGCTTGGGATTTGTCTACTCGTGGCTGCAAAAAATCCTGCCGCTGAGGCGCACCGTCGTAGTGGTTCTGGGCATGATGTCGGTACCGCTATTTTTGTTTCGATTCGGCATCGGCTACGAAAATACTAAGATAGCTGGCATCAGCATCGCTTTTATTACTATTTTTTTGATGTGGCTATGGGTGGAAGCTTGCTATGTCCTCAATGACCTTAATACTTCTATCACTTCCAACCAACTGTTTAATATTAGAGAAATCAAGCGCACCTATCCGTTAGTCAGTAGCGGCTATCTAGTAGCTGGAGTAGTCAGCGGATTTTCTCTGCCTGTTTTGCTGTACGTAGTCGGACTCAAAAACGTTACCCTCATATCGGGGCTGATGGTGGCAACAGGCTCGGTGTTGCTCTACTACCTCACGGAAAAATACAGCCAAGCATTCCCGGAAACTGCTCACTGGACGGATGACGACGAAGACGACGACCAAGAAGAATTTACCGCCCGCAAAGTTACAGGCCCACTTCAAAAATACGCCGTACCTCTAGTCAGTTTCTTCATCCTCGCAGAAGTCGTCTATGTGCTGGTAGATTTCCAATTCTACAGCCAGCTAGAATACCAAAACCCGGGGGACGGAGCTAGCTGGATCGCTAGCTTCCTGGGCATTTATGAAGGCATACAAGGCCTCTTTCAAGTGGCGACTCAGTGGTTCGCTTCGAGCCGCTTGGTGGAAAGAATCGGTGTATTCGTGACCGCGATGATTTTGCCGGCGGGCATCGCTATACTAGGGGTGCTGACCATAGGAGCATCTCTGGGTCAGCTAGTATCTGTGTTTATCGGGCTAATATTGCTGAGATTTTTAGACGAACTGCTGCACTACACGCTTTTGGAAACCGTTAGCCCGGTTTTATTTCAACCGATTCCCGACAATATTCGATCGGGCATTCAAACTCTGGTCAACGGTGTGGGCGAACCTTTGTCCTGCGGAGCTACAGGAGTAGGCATCCTGATTATGCTGTGGGTGACAGGCAAGATACTCCCCCAGCAAGACGAAAATGTATTTCACGACCAGCAAAGCTTGATATTTATTGGCGTGATCGTCATATTGGCACTGTTGTGGGTGTTTGTCGTATGGTTGATCCGCTCTCAATACGTGGGTTTGTTGGTCAAAAGTGCGGAGCGGGGGCGCTTGGGAGTCACAGACGTTGACCTCAAAGCTCTCAAACGCGCAGTGGTGGAAACTCTACAAAAGCCGGGGGGCGAAGATGAAAAGCGCTCTTGCATAGAACTCCTGACGCAAATTGACCCCAAAAATGTCGGAGAAGTTCTGGCTCCCCTCCTCGATTCGCTGTCCCCAGGTTTGCAGCGCCAGAGCTTGGAAACGATGCTGCAACACCCGAACCCCGCATATTTAGAATCAGTCCGCGCACTCTCGCAGCAATCCTTGCCACCGGAGGTTCTGGCCTTGGCTTTGCGCTACATCTGGCTGACGGAAGCTGAACCGAATATTGAGAGCTTGAGGCCTTACTTGCAGCCGACGGTCGATCCGGTGGTGCGGGGGACGGCGGCTGCTTTAATTATGAGAAGGGGCGATCGCCTGCAAAAGGCAGAGGCTACTAACACGCTGCGGCAAATGCTGACACACAAGCAAGAGCGGGAACGTGTTATGGGGACGCGGGCTCTGGGAGAAGCTGATTATTTGCAAGGACTGCGGCTGCATATCCCGAATCTGTTGCAAGATGAGTCTCTGCGAGTGCGCTGCGCTCTGTTAGACGTGATTTCGTCTACTCATTCGGAAGAATATTATCCTTCGCTGCTGCGCGGACTTGGTTACAAGTCGACTAGGGAAGCGGCTTTGCAGGCTATAGTCAAACTTCACAACGATGCCATTCCTTTGCTCGTGTATTTGGCTGAGGATATCCACAAGTCGGATTTGGTCAGGTTGCAAGCTTGGACGGCTCTGGGTCAAATTGGGACAAATGAGGCGATCGACATTTTGGTCAGCAATTTGATGACGGCTTGGGGAACGACGAGGCGCAATATCCTCCGCATCCTGTTGAAAATGCCTTCGGAAGCTGGGATAGAAGGGGTTCTAGACCGCATCGGCCGTAGCGGCTTGGAAACTCTTATCGAACAGGAGTTAATGTTTATCGGTCAAATTTATGCAGGTCTGGTAGATTTGTCTGGGGTAACAAGCTACGGCCATTTCTCAGAGCGAGAGGCCAACAGCGCTCGGAAACCTGGGAACGATACGGCTCAATTGTTGCAGCGGGCTCTGGCTGGGTTGGAAGCTGATGCTAGGGACCGGTGTTTTTTGCTGATGAAGTTTCTTTATCCGCTGGACACGGTACAAGCCGCTGCTTTCAACATCGCTTCTGGCCAACCTTCTTTGGTTGCTAGGGGATTGGAAATTCTCGATAATACTGTGGATATAGCTAGGAAGCGATCGCTCATCAATTTGTTAGACCAACACTCGGAAAGAGAAAAATTGAGCAACCTCTCGGAATTGATGGTTTACAAACCTCTAGCCCCTAGCGATCGTTTGCGCCGCTTGCTAGAATTGCGCCACTTCCTTTCGGATTGGGCCTTGGCCTGCTGCTTTCACTTGGCGAGGGAAGCGCGCTGGAGTCTTACGGCTCAACAAACTCTCGTCTGTCTGCAGCACCCGACGGGTTTTGTCCGCGAAGCAGTGTTAGCCTATTTGAAAATAGCCTCGCCCCGGGCTTTGGTCGAATTGTTGCCCAGGCTGCAAAATGACCCCGATAATTTGGTATCCGCTCAAGTTGAAGAGATGATGGCAGAGTTGGGTGCTGGGGGAAAAAGGTAAAGAAGGAAGAAGGAAGTTCGGCAACGGATTCGCTCGACGGATGTAACGGATGTAACGGATGTCGGGAAGAGGGAAGAGGGAAGAGGGAACAAAAAGAAACTATGCCCAATGCCCAATGCCCAATGCCCAATGCCCAATGCCCAATGCCCAATGCCCAATGCCTCTTCCTCTTCCTTTGTTTAAGTTTAAATTAATCATTGCATCTCATTATGTTAACAAGCGTCGAACGCCTATTGTTTGTGAGGGAGGTTCCGATTTTTAAGGAACTGCGGGATGATTTTCTCGTGCGTCTAGCATCGGTAATGGATGAACTTTCGTTTCCTTCCAAGCACAGGATTTTTACGGAAGGACAAGAAGGGCGGTCTCTCTATATTTTGGTATCGGGAACGGTGCGGGTTCATATCGGCGATCGGGATTTGGCACAGTTGAAAGCAGGGGCTTGTTTCGGAGAAATGTCGCTGTTTGATGCGGAACCTCGATCGGCTTCTATTTCTACTCTTGAACAATCCGAGTGTTTGATGCTGACTCAAATGCAGCTTTATGATGCGATTGATGAAACGCCGGGAATTGCGGTGAATATTATTCGCTTGCTTTCGCGCCGGATTCGGGAGTTGAATCAAAAGTTGAATGCTAAAGAAGCCATGATGCCTCCTACAGAGACTGTGAGAGTTCCTGAAATGCGATGAAATTGGGGAATTGAGAATTGTGTTTTTAGTCGATCGGTAATTCTGCACAATTTATATTCTGTAAGGTGGCAATAGCGCACAATTTCTCTTGCTAGTGTCCGCTATTGCCGCCTTACGAATAGCCAGGGTAAACGCATCTAAATTAATTTGATAACAAGGTGAATTTGTGCATAACTAAATAGGGCTTGCTGAATAATTGATCGCTTTTTGCCGATGGGGAGTGATTGATTGTTCAACCAGAGTTAAAGATGAGTTTTTTCAGCCTTATTTTGAGTAAAATATAAGCGCAAATTATGTTAAGCCCAAAAACAGGGATTGTTTTCCCCGAACCGCATACAAACATACAAAAAACCCGGCGCCACCAGGTAGAAAGGTTCATTACTAATAAAGTGATAGTGATAGCAATAGCTGTAATAGAGGTATTCTCAAGTTTTGTCATTACCAGATTCAGGTTAAATCTTCGTTTACGCAAGCCCCAAATTTTCTTTCAATTGCCTGACGAATCCTCTCCTCTTCCTTTGTTTGCTTCTTTTTTTCTTTACTCACATTGGCTGGAGGTCTTTCTAGAGGTGGTTCACTGATTCTAATTCCTTTTTCTTTACACCAAGCTCGGTTTTCTCGCTTTACGTACGATAAATCCGCTCTGTATGAACGGACTCACCGATAATATCCTGTGAAGCTATAATAAGCTTCTACTGAGGTTTTCAAGTCTCCTGATTCCTTAAAATTATCCCAGCTCATCCGGTATAAAAATACATATCCTTCAAATTAAGATTGAATTTAATCGCTGGTATTTATAATTATGAACTTTCTTTAAAGACTAAATTAGATATCGCCTGAGACTTTCGCAACAGGTCTAATAATATTCTCATCAAAAAAAATGTAACTATAGACAAGCACCAAACCCGAATCTTTATCAGTCATAGCCAATCTCAAATCTCAAATCTCAAATCTCAAATGGCATGACTATCGCCAATAAGGCCGGCCCTTCCAAAAAACTCCCACAGTAACTCCGATTAGTGCAGCTTCCGATAAACTTGCTAATAAAGGAGGGATGGGTAGGAATGACTTTAACACCAAACCCAAGAGCACGCAGAAAACTAAAACCCACAAACTAATTCGGTTGAGCAAAAATTGTTGTTGCCAATACTCTAAAAAGTACACTGCTAAAGCTCCCATTCCCAGTGCAGCAACGAAAGGTATCAATGTCCCGAGGGATGGGCCGTAAAGAAGCGTCACGACGTTGCGGATTGGCCGCGATTGCGTGAAACCCCAGGCTAAAAATAACTCCAATCCAACCACGATGCAGTTGACGAGGGTGGCAATTTGCAGCATTTCTCGCCAAGGTAAAAGTTTTAAGCGCCGCAGAAAATTACTCACGATCGGCAGATTAGGTAGGTTGCTTTGATTTTATAACAGTTTTGCCCTGGCGATCGACCTTTGATGGCAATTTGTGAAGTAAAATAAAGATATAGAGCAGTCTCTTGACAAATTCACCCAGAGTACCTGCCTATTAGTTGTTGGAACCGTGAAAGGAAAAAAAGTTATGGTGGAGAACACTGTCGATTGTGCTGTAGCTTGCGTCAATGGCTGCGTTCTGGGCGACAAGTGCCCGAAGCGGGAATACGCAGAAGCAACGTCCAACTTCATTGAAAATACTTCTCTGGATAAAATGCTAGAAATAGCAGAGGAAGCGGTGAGAAGGAAACGGACGGAACCCCCCAAATGGATAATTCCTGATTTTCCCGAATAGAATTAACATCCACATTAAAAAGCGATCGCCCGTTGCAAAAGGGCGATCGCTTTTTGTATTCCCAATGAAATAGCTGAGCCGAATCAATATATTTCCTGGGATAGAAGCTTTGAGCTTAAATAGCAATTATGATGCCACTTAATGACAGCTATTAGCAATAAGTAAAAATAATTCAGATCAAGCGAAATTCGGACATTTTTAATTTAATTGAGTTCAAAAACAAACAGGAGCAAGTCTCGTGGCACAGCAAAAGGAACGCAACGCAAAAACAACAAGAGATAATGATAATTTGGGCGAATTGCCTCAAGAAATTACCGAATCTTACGGTACCGGCTTCATCGATCAACCGGGAGTGAGCGAAGACGACATAACAACCCTGCAGGACAGCAGTTCGGGATACTCTTCCACCAGTTCCCAAATCGGCGGCGAGGATGGCGATCCTGCTGCGGAACAAGAAAGTGCCACTGGCGAGCAATCGGTGGGCGGAACCACGCCTACTCCCGACCTGGATATTGTTGACGAACTCGGAGCCGCTGCGGGCATAGAATTGCCAGATGGGGCTATTTTGCACACAACAGAGATGCTGGAACATCGAGATGAAAGTCGGTGGGAATTAGATCCGAGTTCTGCGGAAGATTATCAGGAACGACCGGATTTTTAGGTCAATTTTTTACCAGAAAATAGGTACTAGAATAGGAGCGGGTTCACTATTATCCATACTTCATATCCCAAGTATTTGTAAATCCGCCCCTCCTCACTTTTGCTCTCGCAACACATATCCAACTCCCCGAACAGTATGCAGCAGGCGTTTTGAGTTATTTGCTTCTAACTTAATCCGTAACGCACGAATATACACTTCAATAATGTTTGACTCGCCCATAAAATCGTAACCCCATACTTTTTCTAAAATTCGGTCGCGGGTAATGACTTGACGGGGATTTTGCAGCATAAATTGTAACAAATCAAACTCTTTGGCAGTGAGTTCAATTAGTTGACTGCCTCGATAAACTTCACGGGTTAAACCGTTTAATACTAGGTCTTCAAACTGTAAATTATCCGGGTCATTTGCTTGAGTTCGGCGCAGACGTGCTTTAACTCTCGCGAGGAGTTCTTCCATACTGAAAGGCTTGGTAACATAATCATCAGCTCCAGCATTTAATCCAGTCACGCGATCGGGTACTTCATCTTTTGCTGTCAACATAATTATTGGTACTTGAACACCAGTCGATCGCAACCTTAAACAGATGTCTAATCCAGAGATGCCGGGAAGCATCCAATCTAAAATTAATAAATGCGGTTGAACATCACGAGCGATCGTTAATCCATCCAATCCATTTGGGGCGACAGTGACGTGATATCCTTCCAGAGTAAGTTCAGATTCGATGAATTTTGCCAGTTTAGGGTCATCTTCAACAAGGAGAATGCGATCGCTCATAGCTGCGGATTCCAGACAGGTAAGGTGATAGTAAAAATACTACCTTCTCCCGGTTTAGAGCGGAGCGTAATACGTCCTTCCATGCCTTCGATCAGGCTTTTGGCGATCGCCAATCCCAGCCCTGTACCGTCTCTAGAGCGCGTCATTGACTCATCCACCCGGTAAAATCGCTCAAAAATCCGGTTTTGATGAGGGAGAGAAATACCAATGCCGCGATCGCCCACGTGAATCATCACCTGCTGTTCCCTCTTTTCCAAGACTAACTCAACTGGTTGTTCGGGAGCAGAATACTTGATTGCATTATCGACTAAGTTAATTAACACTTGTTGTAAACGATCCTGATCCGCACAGGCTACAACATCCTCATCATTTGACACGAAAATAATTTTTCGATTGCTAACTTTTTGACTCATCTGGGCTACCTCAGCCACCAGAGTATTCAGTATCACCGGATTCAAACGAAAGTGCAAGTTGCCACTATCAGCCCGTGCCAAATCGAGCAAATCTTCTAACATCCGAATCGTGCGTTCAGTTTCCCCAACGGCTGTTTCCAGTGCTTGTTGCTGATAGTCACTTAAGTTAGTGCTGCGTCGCAGCAAACTTTGTAAATAACCAACTACAACCGTCAGAGGAGTGCGTAATTCGTGGGAAACATTACCGACAAATTGGCGTTGCTGCTCCCAAGAACTAGATAAGCGAAACAACATCTCATTAAAGGTTTGCGCTAGTCCTAAAATCTCATCAGGAGCCTGATGCAGTTGGAGTTCTGCCGCCTGCAAATTATCAGCAGACAAAGTGCTAGCTACCTGACTCATATGTTCCAAAGGATGGAGAGCATGACGAATGCGACTGGCGATCGCCAACATTAACACTAAGATTACCACAATACTGACAAAAATTAGACTGCGAATCCCATCATTTAATTGACGTTGCTCATCAGTGATATCTTGAGAGAAATATACCGTACCCAGCGACTCATTTTTAATCCTCAGAGTTGTGCTACAGATCACCAAGTAGCGATCGCCCACCTGAACAAAAGTAGGCTCAGCAGGTACTTCCGTCAACGATATCATCTTCGTAACCTTAGAAGATTGCAGATCCATATCAGGTGAATTTACCAAAAGCATCCCATCATTTCGCTTCACCCACACCATGATTCCTCCTGTGGAAGCTTTATGGACGCTTCGGGTTAAGCCAATTTCTAGTGAGCCCATTTCACTATAAAGCTCAACCTGTTCGGGAAAGCGTATTCCAATGTATTCTAGGGTTTTTTTATGGGCACCGACTAGATTTTGTGACCTTTGCCAGCCGGCCCAAAATGCCACACTGCTAAGTCCTAAAATCGAGAGTACCAGCAATTCTAGCGTCAGGCGAAACTGAAGCGAAGAGGTGGAAATTCGCTTGCCCGTGAGAGGGTTGATAGCGGCTCTAACTTGGCGAATTAGCTTCATTATATCGTCAGGTAGTGAGGATAATTAAGCATCAAAATTATGAAAATCCAAACTATAGCAATCAAAAGCCGGAGTTGTGGTTCATGCCTCCGAACCCGTCCAGTCTCGAAGCCTGAACCACGCCTGAAAGTTGGTGCAGCCGCGATTGCCATCGCCCGATATATTTGATATTTGTTGATATTTGCTTTCATCAGGCTGCTATCTTAAAAGTTGTCCGCAGTACCTTTAATCTGGTTAAACTCAAATCGTCGATCGTAATCTGTTACACCATAAAGATTAAAACTAATGGTTGGTTTATCTCCGAGTGCTTCCACATGATGAATCGCATCTGGCATGAAGCACAAAACGTCACCAGGGGCTAGCAAAATATCTCCTACTGTTGTGATTTGATCTGGAAACTTGCGAGTTGGCGATCGCTGCCAAAAAGTATTTTTCTCCTGTCCATCAAGTAGCGCCACCAGTCCCCAACTGGCATGATTATGAATCGGAGAAACTGCACCCGGAGCCCAAGCGACCAACTGCACCGTCAGAGGGAAAAATGGTTCATCATACAGTGTTTGTACGGCCCAGCCTGTCTCAGAGTCAGGCTCAAGGAGAGCAATTTGAAACCAGGAAGAACTATCTAACAACCTGCGGACAAGAGGACAAATTGCCTGGAGTCGTAAATAATCATCACTAATTTGCTCTAATACATCTTCCAAGTCAGTTAAAAAGCGGTAAAGTCGGTAGGGATGGGTCAAATCTTCAATTTGACTTGTAGGCTCAAAAATATTGCACTGTCCATCATCAGTCACAAACCAATTTTTTCCTGTCATCGTTGCTCAACTCGCGGTTAAATTACTGCACTACTAAAATATAGTCAGGTTTAATCTCCACTCTATAAAACATTCCTTGCAACTAGATGATCTGTTCATAAGGCACAGATAAATTTTAGCTGAAGAACCACGTAAATCAATGGATATGGCAATCCCAAACGAAATTTTGCTGACCAATTAGTAACTGCTCATGGTTTTATCCAAAATCCATCTGCTCTTCATCTTACACTCATATTTCTAGAATCAAATGCAGTTAATCTCAATTCATAGAGGCAGCCGGATTGAGACTCAAAAAGTTTTCTACTATCCCTCTTGTACATAAACCCTAGATTTTGGAGGTTGAATATGCGTAAACCAGCATTATGGCTCAGCTTATGTCTAAGTAGTTTGGTGCTTACATTATCGCTTGTGACTGCAACGACACTCAACACCTCTGCTACACCTAATAGTGCGATCGCGCAAACCAATCCCTGCGCGTCCAAAAACCCCTGCGCGTCCAAAAATCCCTGCGCGTCAAAGCAAGGAAACGTAGGAGGTCCACTAGCGAAACAATTGCAAGGAAAGCCTGTTGTGGTTGACATTTATGCAAGCTGGTGTGCTGGCTGCAAAAACATTGCCCCTACCATTTCCCAACTGAAACAGCAATATGCAGGAAAAGTGCATTTTGTCGTGCTAGATATGACAGATAAATCAACCATTTCTAAAGCAGAGGCGACAGCGAAACAGTTAGGACTCAGCCAATTTTTAGCGGCAAATAAGTCTCAAACGGGAAGTCTAACCATCATCGACCCTGCCACAGGAAATATTCTAGCGCAGCATCGTAACAATCCTAACAAATCTACCTATACAACCGTGCTGGATCAGGCGCTTGCCAAAAAATAGCTGGTTTCAGATTCTCGGTAATACCAAGTTTTTATGAGGCTGCACATATCCCGATTCCCCTTAACTCGCCTTAATAAAGGGGGGACAATAGCGTACTCAAAGTCCGCCTTATTAAGGGGAATTTAGAGGGGCATAGGGATAGGTGCAACTTCACATGAAATTGGTATAAGCAGATTAAATATTTATTTCAGGAGAAACCCATGACAAATCTTGAAAAGCCTCAGTCCCAAACCAAAACCCCCAAAGTTTTCAAATTTCCGAATAGATGGTTATTTTGGGGTGGATTGGTAGTCCTGAGCTTAGTGCTTGCATTGGTCATCACAGGCCCCATTTCTCAGGCGATTGAACATCTAATTTCGGTAACTGAAAACCGCTATCAGCAATGGTTTATTCAGCAAGATACAGCCAACCCACTGATGTTGTTTTCCCTGGCGTTTATCGGTGGTTTAATCGCCAGTATTTCACCATGTATTCTGGCAATGTTACCCGTTAATTTGAGCTACATTGGTACTCGTAATATCACTTCCAAGGGAGATGCTTTCGTTAAAGCCAGTTTATTTGTGTTGGGAGTTATGACAATTCTCAGCTTGTTCGGGCTGGCATCTTCCTTTGCCGGGGCTGTGATGGTGGATTACCGGGGGTACATCAACATTGTTGTAGGAACCATCATTTTTATCATGGGTTTGAGCTTGCTAGGAATTGTGAAGTTGCCTTTACCAGGAGTCAATATAAATGCTTCAAATTTGGGACCATATGGGGTAGGATTGACATTTGGTTTGGTGAGTTCTCCCTGTGCCAGCCCGGTTTTATTTGCTGTACTGGCAGCGGCAGCGGCGACTGGTTCACAATTGCTAGGAACCTTGACCATGATCTGTTATGCTCTGGGATATACAATCATCATCTTTCTTGCCAGTCTATTGACAGGTTTTGCCAAGCAAGCTAAGACTTTGATGCAGCATTCCGAGTCAATTCTCCGATTTGGCAGTATCGCTCTAATTCTGACAGGTTTGTATTACATAATTGAGGGTACTCGCTGGTTCTTGTAAGATTTGTGAAGGCTTTTAAGTAAGTACGCCCACCTAAAAAAAGAATACTCTGAACCGCTGATCTGGAAATTAGACACATGAAAGTAAAATACATTACCACGATCGCCATTGCCACCATTCTCGGTTTGGTAACAACTAATTTTAGCTACGCCAATTCCAAGGCTTCCACAAACTTAAACTCTACAACCGTTTCATCCAAGGTTGCACAATCCAATCCTTGCGCCGGTAAAGCCAATCCTTGCGCGAGTAAAGAAAATCCTTGCGCGGGTAAAGCCAATCCTTGCGCGGGTAAAGCCAATCCTTGTGCTGGTAAAAGCAGCACAACAACCCTTCATCCTCAATTCTACACCGAAAACGGTGTGGCTCTTGATGGTCAGGATGTCGTAGCCTATTTCACCCAAAGCAAATTAGTTATGGGAGTTAGCCAATTTAAACATAATTGGGGTGGAACAACTTGGATGTTTGCTAGTGCAGCAAACCGTGATATGTTTGCCAACAATCCTGAAAAGTATGCTCCTCAATACGGTGGATATTGCGCCCAGGGTACCAGTGAAGGAAATCTTGTTGTCACCCAGCCTGACGCCTGGAAAATCGTTAATGGGAAGCTTTATCTCAACTACGATAAAACAGTACAAGCACAATGGATGGGGGATATTCCTGGTCACATTTTTTCAGGAAACAAAAATTGGCCGGCTATTCTGAATAACAAAGAACTGTTGCGCTAAGCTCAAAGTGATGAAGGCAATTAGTCGCCGCTAACTGCCACTTAGATTATCACCAGCAGTTTTCATTTCCCTGAGAAGAAGGTAATTGTAATTGCGTAATTGCGTAATTGAGAAAGCTGTACCTCACCCAATTGACAATTGCTATATTTTCGGATTTATCAACATTTCCGGTGAGTTACCCTTGATAAAGCGTGTTTGTAGTCAGGACTTCAGTTATCTCTAGGCAGATGAACAATTACTATGAGTCCTGACTACAAAATTACTGTGGTTAGATGGCCGGATATGATATTATGTATGGCAAAAACCGGGTTGATGAAGCCAACCCTCCTCAACAAAAAGGTTATTTATGGAATTTAAAGATTTTCTGGGTTTGCTGCATCCTATTTTAGCTGTAGCGATTGTTTTTCCTATGCTTGGTGTTGTTCTCAATATGGGGTGGCAAACCATGCAGCGTCGGAAGCAAATTGCGATCGACACCAAGAGCAAAATTCCACCTGTAGTCGGTCCAGAACACGTCAAAGCAGGTCGAATTCTGTCAGGTTCTGTGGTAGGAGTGACGTTGTTGGGTCTCGCCTACCCGATTTTTGAGCATATTTTGAGCAAGGATGTTTGGAGCAAAAACTCGTTTCAGGTCATTTTCATTGTGCTGATGTTTGTTGCAACGATCGCCTCTTTGGTGATGCTTTATCGAGCTACACCCGCTTTATGGCGTGGCATATTCGCAACGCTAACAGGTACTGGTTTGGTGATTCTTGGCACTCAAGATGGCGTTTATCGGCGAACCAATGAATGGTATTGGTCTCACTACTACATTGGCATCACCGCTGCGCTAATTATGGTTTTTTCCCTTGCCATCATTGAAGACATTTACAAAGACCGCTCAAATCGCTGGCGCACTATCCATGTGATATTGAACTCGATCGCTGTGCTGCTCTTTCTGGGACAGGGAATGACCGGAACCAGGGATTTATTAGAAATTCCTTTGAACTGGCAGAAACCCTATATTTATACCTGTGATTTCGCCAATAAAACCTGCCCAAAGCCGTGAGCGATGGCCTTATCGATATTCAAGTCTAAAATTAGGAGAAATTAGAGCCGGCGGGACACCCCACAAGGAATTTCATGTATTGTGGAACAGGCATCTTGCCTGTTTTGGAGATTTTATGTATTGTGGAACAGGCATCTTGCCTGTTCTTGAGATGAGAATGTTGCAATATCTGGATCACTACCAATCTGTCACCAATATTAATCATTGCGAGTCAAACCCTGAAGGCTAACTTGCAAAATCGACAAACCCAAAATCAGCAAAAACAAAACCAGCCCGATCGTACAAGCATAGCCAATTTCCAAATCCTTAAAAGCCCGTTCGTAAAGATAATAAACAACAGTCTTAGAACTATTTCGCGGCCCGCCTTGAGTCATAATATAAACTTCTTCAAAAACCTTAGTAGCAGAAATCGCCGAAATCACGGCTACCAAAACTAAATAAGGCTTCATCAGCGGCACAGTAATATCCCAGTGCTTTCCCAAACCATCAGAACCATCAATAGCAGCCGCCTCATAAAGTTCTGCCGGAATAGCTTGCAGCCCTGCCAAATAAATCACCATGTAATAACCCAATCCTTTCCAGATAGTAACCGCCATGACGCTAAAGATTGCTAACTTCGGATTAGCCAGCCAAGAAACAGGAGGCAAACCCAACAATTCCCCCAACTGATTCAGCAATCCAGTCTCAGCAAACAGCCACTTCCAAGCAATCCCAGCGACAACCATTGAAATCACCGCCGGCGTATAGTATGCTGCACGAAACCAGTTCATCCCCTTAAGTTTTTGGTTGCACAAAATCGCCATTCCCAACGGTAGAACAACTAACACAGGCACAACGCAGGTAAGATACAGCAGCGTATTCGTCAAAGTTTGCCAAAATGTACGATCGCCCCACAACCTGTTAAAATTCTTTAAACCCACCCACTGTGGCATTTGAGTTAAATCATATTCGTAATTAGTAAAACTCAAATAAAAAGCTTGCACCGCCGGCCACAAAACAGTCAAACTCAAAATAAATAAAGCCGGAAGTAAAAACAAATAAGGCGTCAAATAGCGTCGGGAAAAAGTCACAGACATAGTAATTGGTAATTGGTAACTTTACTCGTTAACAGGCTCTGCCTGGTAACGCATATCTGGAGGCTCGGCCTCCAATTTTCCTACTAACAAGCGAGGCAGAGCCTCTGGACATTGATTCCCAGGCTATGCCTGGGAACCAGTTAGAAAACTCGCATTTGTAGGGTACTATTCGGCGCACCAGCGCTGAGTCCTTGAAACGATTTCTTGTCCTCCCCTTACTAAGGGGGGTTAGGGGGGATCTAGACTTCGACCCTACAAATAATAATTATTTAACTCCCGAAAACAAACCCTGCCAGTCTCCGGGAGAACCGCCATTTTCCCCCTCTTTCACCTCAAAAGTAACGTTGCAAGCTTGAGGTTGTTCCAAAGCCTCCACGCACAATTCTGCAATATCTTCCCGACTAACTTTGCCCCTAATATTGTCTCCTTGCTCAAATATTAAAGCTTTGCCTCCCGGTTCTTCAGTCAAAGCGCAGGGTCTGACAATAGTATAAGGTATGCCGCTCGATCGCACACAATCTTCCCCTTTCAACTTCCAAGTCAAAATTCCCCCCAACATATCATTCATCCTGACTGCCGGCGGTTCTTCTTCCAAGTTAATTCCGGGGCGACCTGGGCGGGTAACTCCTGCCGAACTCACCATCACAAATCGCGGCAAAGTCTGTCCCCCATCAGCTTTAATAGATTCTAACTCCAGTTGAAAAATACCCGGTGTAAATTTCGGGTTGAGCGCGCCATCATATTCAAACTTGCTCAACATTAACTGAAAAGAAAAAATACTGCTGGCATCAAATTTAGAGCCATCTTTGACAGTTTTGGCGCGGAATACTGGAATTAACTCATCAAAAGGAACAGTGACAGTAATCCAGATATTGTAAACAGTATCAAACGAATAGCAATAGCCAATTCCATCCCATTTAGCTTCGCTGCGAACAATCAATTTGTAGCGCTTGCCGTCCCCTTTGACACGTAGTTGGATGCCGCTAAATCCTGTGAGATTAAGCGGAGGATCAAAGTTGCGGGTACGCACCGAAGCAAAGCCGCCCGAGTTGGCAGTAGAAACATTGCCTGTGAATATAGCTGTATTGTCTGTCAGCCGAATCGAACTTTCGCTGGTGCCACCCATCACGATATCGTCTAGCGCACCCCAAGTTTCTTTTAAATCTTGGCTGGGTTTTGTGAAGTCGAAAATTATTTTTTCGCCTGCTTGAATTAGCTGGCGGCGAACAGCTTGCACTAAATTATTGAGGCCTTTGTATTCGACTATTTCGGGAACATCCACAACTTCCGGCATATAAAATTTGATGCCTTGATAGTATTTTTCCCTGGTTGGGGTGTCTCCTTCTACTGGTTGAACTTTAGTGCCGGTACAGCAGATAACTGCTTCCACGCCCTCGGTTACTAGCGGTGTTAGGGTTTCTGGGAGAGTGATATCTCCTTCGACTAACTCGACATTTTTGCCGAGAATTTCTGTTGCTCTTTTGGTATCTCTGACGAGGGCTCGCACTCTATATCCCCGCTGTTGCAGCCGCTTGACAACTCGCTTTCCGACGCCGCCGGTAGCACCGGCTACCAGTATCAGTTTAGGTTGGTCTTTTTTAGTTTTGCTGCTGCTTCCAAAGAGTTGTTGCAGCCAGCTAATGCTGCCAATGAAGGGAATGACGCCGAAATAAGCCAAGGTTTTGAGAAACCGGCCGGCATCCCATTGGGCGGTTTTTTTTTCAGTCATACTAGCTTCCTCTGAATTGGCTCAAATCTACTTAGCTGCTTTTGTATTTTAATCGAATTTTCGATTTTTGAATTGGGGCGATTTCCTAGCCTTGGGGATAGCTTCGCTAGCGCGGACTTTTTTTCACTTGACAATGGGTGTCGGATGAGTTTGGCTCAAGGGAATCTCAATAATCAACTCGGTTCCCTCTCCGGGGGCTGAAAAGCAAGTCAATTTGCCACCGTGTTGTTCTACCGCAATTTCGTGGCTAATTGCCAAACCTATCCCTGCACCTTTCCCCAACTGTTTTGTGGTAAAAAAAGGCTCAAAAATTTTCTGGCGAACTTTTTCTTCCATGCCCCAACCGTTGTCCTTGATCCGAACTGCTACAGCTTTTTCTCCGGGACAAAGTTCAGTCACAATCCGAATTTGTCCGTACTTAATTGGCTGTTCTTCGTCGCCGTGCGACGATAAATTATTGTTAACAAAGGCATCTTCGAGAGCATCAATTGCATTTGTCAGTACATTCATAAATACTTGGTTGATTTGAACTGCGTAACACTCAACCAAAGGCAGAGAGCCATATTCTTTGATGAGATGAATTGCTGGGCGATCGGGCTTCGGTTTGAGTCGGTTGCTCAAAATCAATAAAGCGCTGTCCAATCCGTCGTGAATGTCAACTGGTTTAATCTCTGCTTCGTCAATTCTAGAGAAGTTTCGCAGCGACTGAACTATCTCGCGGATGCGGTTAGCTCCTACTTTCATTGAGCCCAGCAACTTGGGTAAGTCTTCAACTATGAACTCTAATTCTACTGCTTCTATTTGTGCTTGAACTTCTGGCGAAGGCGACGGATAGTGCTGCTCGTAAAGCTGCAATAAATTGATCATTTTTTGACTATATTCATTAGCATAGCTAAGATTGCCGTAGATGAAGTTAATCGGGTTAGTGACTTCATAAGCTACCGCCGCCACCAACTGTCCCAAACTTGACATTCTTTCACTTTGCACCAATTGAGTTTGCGCCCGCTTAAGCTCGGACATCGCTGTTTTTAAATTAGCAGTTTTTTCGCGTTCTCTGGCGACTGATGCTTCTAGTGCTGTATTTAATTTTTCGAGTTTATCGACTTGACACAGCACTATATTAATCATTGCTTTTTTCAATTCCAATGCAGCGTCTATTTCGCATTGTTTCCAAGGCAACGATTTGTACCTCACATTTTCTTTCCACAGCTCGAAGGATTTCCGAGGAGACAGTTGAGGGTTGCCATCTTCATCGGTTTCAACTGGTTTGTTGGGGTTGCCCGCCCAATTTACGGTCTTAATTACTTCCGGGCGAAACCACAAAACGTATATTTTCTGAGTTGGCGATATTGCTATCGCCAAACACCCGCTGGCCGTGTCTTTAAATTCCTCAGCTTCTGGATAGCATTTGGTGAGCGAGTCTGTATAAAAAATTTCTTTATTTAAATGCTCTTGCACCCAATTAGTTAAGTATTTGAGCGCTTCTCCTTGAGGTGTTTGCCCTACTTGATAGCAATTGTCTCCAAATACTATTGCGGCTCCCTGGGCGTTGACTGCTTCTAGTAAATTATGCTGACATTTAACTAACACTTCTGACAAGTTTTCGGACGTGGATATGTCTTCAAAAATCTTGGTTTGAATGGATTTTAAGTGTAGTTTGTAGTCGTAGTCTTCGTTTCCTTCTTTTGATTGCAGTTCTAAGGACATTACTTGCCCGATAAATTCGCAGGCTGCGCGCAATTCATAGTTGAGGTGTTTTGGTGTATAGTTGTGGCAAGCAATCAATCCCCACAGTTTTTTGTCTTTGATTAATGAGATTGACATCGAAGCTGCAACGCCCATATTTTGCAAGTATTCTATGTGGATGGGAGAAACGCTTCTCAATACGCTGAAACTAAGGTTGAGGGGCTGGGTCGTGACAGCATTATTTCCTGAAACAAGGGGGACTGGTTGATAATTGATATCTGGAATTAACCTCAGCCAATTTAACGCATACAGTTGTCTGGCTTGTTTGGGAATATCTGAACTTGGGTAGTTTAATCCTAAGAAAGGACTCAGGATTTCTGCTTTGTCTTCAGCGATTACAGCGCCGTTGCCTTCGTGGTCAAATTGATAGACCATGACTCTATCAAAACCAGATATTTTTCTGACTTCTTCTACAGTTATTTGAGATAATTCCTTGAGATTTTGGGCGCTTTGAATTTTGCTGATAGTGGCTCTCACTGAATGATAAAAACTAAAAACAGAAAGATTTTCTGGGCTGGTGGCTAATTCCAACTCGACCATCAATACTTCTTCTACTCGGTGGAGGATGCAGTCAAATTCTAAATATTTACCTTTGTTTATGACAGAGAGCTTGATGGGATTAACGGTTTTTAAGTTTTCATTACACAAACAAAGCTTGAGTTTTTTTAGTTGAACTCGATTGAAGAATAAGCTCAAATTTCGACCGATCGCACTTTCCGGCTCTACTCCTAACAAATCTTGCGTATTTTCGCTGACTTGCAGTATTTCTAGTTCAGGTTCTCGTACAACAAGTAGAACCCCGTGTGGCTGAATGTGCCCCGATATGTGAATGGGTTCTCTGTCGCAGTTTGTCAAGTCCACTTCTTCGAGTGCGGGAATTGTGATTTGTAGATCCATTTTCTTTGTCTTCCGCTGTAAAATTTCGAGAGGTTCTATTGATTTGAGATTTGAGAGCAAATTGGCTTTTCCATAAAAATCTCATATTGTTCGATCGCATAATGGCTCGATCCCTTGACGGACACGGAGAATCAATCACCCGATACTCAGCGAATCAAAAATGATTTAGTCGAAAACCAGCCTGCAGTATGTGTTGCTGTTTAAGCCGCCTCAGCGTTCTAGAATTTTTACCGACTTGGCTCTTCTATACTATCGCTTCCCGATGTTAATTATCATAGCAATTGTTGCCATTCTTCTAGTATGTTTAATAATTTCCCAAAACTTTAATATTTGTGGTAAAATTTTGCCTGCTGGAAAAGGGGGAGAGAAATGCGTCTCCAGAGCGGCCTACTTACTGAAATATTAAGTTAAGGTAAGGGTGACAAGATCTGAAAGTCAAGTCACGCTAAGCTCTTTAAGTATACCCAACAGGCCCGACAATTAGACTGATGATCGACTTCAATACAGTTACTGAATTTTCTCATACCTACTGCATAGCTATCTGTGCCTTTTTAGTTCCGGCAAACTTGCTGACTACTTTGCATACAGCGATTTTGATAGGACTAAACCGACCTCGAATGCAAATTTGGGCGTCTGTCGCTGTGGCCAGCCTTTGGGCTACAGCAATGATATTTCACGTTTTTACCTGGTTCGCGATCGGGGTAGTAATGCCTCCGACATACATCTTGCTAGTTATGGCAATTACTTGTCTGACAATCAATGTCTGGGCGATCGCTCATCCTGCAAGCATGATGCAATTAATTCGAGTTGCGGTATCAGTTGTTAGGGGATATTTCAGAAGGAAGAAGGATGTAGTTGTCTAAGAGAGACAGATATAGCTATCTAGCAACTCAACAAAAAATGGCAGGGGGTAATGTGAAAAAAATCAGGGAAAATATGGGTTTCAGAATAGTTTGTCGGAAAACAAATCGTGCTTCTGAGGGCTGAGTTTTCAGCGCTTATTCCGGTTCGCGATCGCGACAATCTTCTGCTTCCGGGCCGCGGGGATGGATCGTGCAGTTGAGCAGGTAGCCGCCATCGCTTCTGCCGTAATAGTAGCGGCATCCGATGCAAATTGCGGGAGGTTCGATCGTACTTTGGTAAACCGGATAATCCGCAGTCGCCAGCAGCGAAAAGTCGCGCTGCGTCTGAACATTCCCGATAATAGCGCCGGAGAATTCGACAGCTTGGCGGATGTTTTCGATCCTAGTGTAAGGCGGCAGGTAAATGTCAATACAAAGGCGTAGGCCCTGGCTATCCTGATCGTGGCGGGTAATAGTGCCTCCCAGCAAACCGACGCCCGAAGCAATAGCCGAGGAAAATTCGCTCAGGGAGGTGCAGTAACCGGAGAAAACGTGAATATGTTCGTCCGTAGTAGCTCTCACCGTCAGGCGAGTGGGAATTCGCAATCTCAGGTAAGCGTCGAGTTCGTCAAAAACCGGTTCGACGAGGGAGAGCATTTGGTTTGCGTCTTCGTGCTTGAGCCCAAAACCCTTAGAAACCTTGGACACAAGGGCTACTAAAATATCAAAAACTTCGCTTAAGAGCGATTTTAGCCTGCTATCAATGGCGATCGGACATTCTCTGAGCAGCTTTAAATAATCCTCCAAGCGATGAGCAATGCGCTGAATGCTGCTAAATCCGAGCATAGCTGCTCCCCCTTTAATCGAGTGCGAGGCTCGGATGAGCTGGTGTATTCTTTGGGGAGCTGGCACGGTATTTTGCAGATCTTGCAAGCCTTGTTCGATAATTTGGATCTGTTCTGTGGCTTCTTCGATAAAGTAGCCGATGATCCGCTGTAGTTGTTCTGGCAGCATAATTTTATTCTCCTAAAGGCAACCGAGTATTATTAGTCATTAGTCATTAGTCATTAGTCATTAGTCATTAGTCAGACATTTGAGAGTTTGGAACCAATATTTAAGCGACGAGTTATTTTTGTTTTTAAGCCCTAATTTGTTTTATTCTGACTCACGGCAAGTGTAGTGGCAATGTCGAAAACAGTTAACTCTTAACTGTTGACAGTAATTTTTTTTGCTCCGACGGTAGCGGTTGCTACCCCCAACAGCAGCACCCCAGCACCTGCGAGTACCGCCGGCGCGGGCACTTCCCCAAACAGCAAATAACCCAACCAACTCGCCCCAACCGGTTCAAACAAGATGGCAAGAGTTACCAGAGTTGGGGAAATCTGCATTACGGCCCAGTTCAAAATGGTGTGGCCAACTAACTGAGGCAAAGCGGCCGTTAACAAAATATAAAAATATACAATGTCGGGGTAATTAGTATAAGTAGTGCCGAAGGCGAAGGGGAGAGGCAGCAGTACGATCGCAGCAATAGTATAGGCGATCGCGATATAGCCACCAATTCCCAGTCCCCGCCGCTGAGCTTCCCGCCCCAGCAGCAAATACAAGCTGACAGCCCAGGAACCAGCCAGAGCAAGGAAATCGCCAAGCAGTTGGCTGCTGCCAGCATCGGCTGCACTCGCACTTCCCAGAGCGATCGCCATTCCCCCAGTCAGGGCTATAGTAATGCCCGTGATCGACAGTTTGCTAAGTTTTTCACCGAACCAGAAGCGCGACAACAGCGCTACCCAGACAGGATTAGTGGTGACGAGGGCAGTCGAGGCGGCGATCGAAGTATAAGAAAGTGAGGTTATCCAGAGGGCAAAATGCAGGGCCAGACACAAACCCGCAGCAGCAGCATAGCGCCTAGCCCCCGGTTGCAGGGCGTTCCACTGAATTTTTCGCCAAGCCGGAAGCAGAATTAAAGCAGATAAAGTCAGACGAGAGGCCGCGAGCACCAGACTGAAACCCAAACCGCCCGCCCCCGCTGAAAAGTTAGCCAGCCGAATTAAGATTGAGGAAGTTGAGACGGCTAAAACCCCGATAATTAACACTAGGGCGATCGACCAATTAGGTGCTTGTTTCGGAAGATTCATTTTTTAGGTATTGGGCATTGTGCATTGGGCATTGGGCATTGGGAAAATTTATATAGCAATTTTCACATAATGCTGAACACTTTCTGAAGACTTTCTCTTCCCTTCTCTTCTCCTCTCTTCCTTCGTGTCCTTCGCGTCTTCGTGGTTCGTTTAAAAAAAAACCGATCGCCATTCTTAAAAAATTCCCATATCCAAGAAATATTAATGTATAGTAGGGGCAGGGCGGGTTGATAAAATTGTATATTACGGGCAATTATTGTTTGCGAACCCGCCTACAAAATTCAACATCAAACAAGTCCGAATCATCTCGTTTCCGGTTGCATCGGTATTATTCAAACAGTCAACAGTCAACAGTCAACAGTCAACAGTCAACACTCATTCCGGTTCAGCCGGAATTGATATTACAATTTATAACTATCTATGGCTCCTACAGTTTTGATTACAGGCGCTTCTCAAGGAAGCGGCAAAGCAACAGCAATTTTATTTGCAAGCAAAGGTTACGATGTAGTGATGGTGGCTCGCCAGCCAGAGAGATTGGCAGCAGCAGCGGCTCAAGTCCAGCGAGAAGGCACTTCCGCTGTAGCTATTCCGGGGGATGTCGGCGACATTCAACAAGTGCGCGCGATCGTCCAAAAAGCCCTAGATGCCTGCGGCAACATCGATGTTTTAGTTAACAATGCTGGCATTTGTCTCACGGGGGCGATCGAGCACACTACCTCTGAAGACTGGCAGCAATTAATGAATACCAATTTTTGGGGCTGCGTTAACACAATTCAAGAAATCTTGCCACATTTTTTGGAACGAAAAACTGGGACAATAGTCAATGTTGGTTCCATTGGTGGCAAAATGCCTTTGCCTCAAATGACTGCTTATTGCGCCAGCAAATATGCAGTAACCGGTTTAACAGAAACTTTGCGATTGGAATTAGCGCCTCAAGGTATTCACGTTTGCGCCGTGCATCCGGGCCTGATTAACAGCGATTTTTTAGAAAGAGCTCAATTTCGCGATCGAGACGAACCCGCAGTCGAATTGCGCCGCCAGCAAATGAGCAAAATGCTGAAATCTGAGTGGGCAACTCAGCCAGAAGATATTGCTAAAGCTATCTGGGATGCTGTGAAGAATCAGCGTGCAGAAGTTACCGTCGGCCCTGCTTTTTTGGCATCGGAAGCTTATCGGTTGTTCCCCGGTTTGATGCAGTGGGCAATGGAAAAAGGCAAGTTGTGAGACTAATTAGTAATGGATAATTGGTAATTAGTAAAGTACCCAGGGCGCACCGGACAAATTATTAGTAACGCGCCTGATTCCTAGTTGAAGCTTCCCTTGAATATATACAACTAAAGAAAGAGACTGGGAAAGCGGCCCGAACACTATAATGGCAAACAAACCAGGAAATACACAATGCAAATCAAAGCACTAGCAGTTAAAAAAACAGGCGGATTGCTTGAAGAATACAAATTCGATGTCGAACCTCCAAAAGTACATGAATGCCTTATAAAAGTGTTAAGCTGCGGCATTTGTCACTCTGACTTGCACATGATTGACAACGATTGGGGTCAAGCCAAATATCCCCTCGTTCCCGGCCACGAAGTTATCGGAGAAGTGGCAGAAATAGGGCCGCAAGTGACTCATTTAAAAGTGGGCGATCGCGTTGGTGTCGGTTGGCAAAGGTCGTCTTGTTTGCAGTGCTGCGACTGCTTGCGGGGTAACGAAAATCTCTGCGATGAAAACCAGGGATTAATTGTTACAGGCCCGGGCGGTTTTGCCGATTATTTGATGGTAGATTCCCGCTTTGCTTTTCCTATTCCCAAAGGCATCGATTCCAACGTAGCGGGGCCGCTGTTGTGCGGCGGAATTACGGTGTACGCCGGTTTGCGAAATGCGGGGATGAGTTCCGGGCAAGAAATTGGCATTCTCGGCATCGGTGGTTTGGGACACATGGCGGTACAATTTGCGAAAAAATTAGGCAACCGCGTTACAGTTTTTACTACTTCCCAAGATAAGGCAGAATTTGCACATAAAATGGGGGCGGACGAAGCTATTGTAGTAGGAAAAGGCGAAATTCCTCAAGCCCCCAGCAGCAAATTAGATATTTTGTTGAGCACTGTTCCTGCTGCTTTAGATTGGGTTCCGTACATTGATTTTCTCGATTCTAACGGTGCGCTTGCTTTTGTGGGAGTTCCCGACGAACCTTTGAGCATTCCGTTATTTTCGCTGCTGGTAAAGCAACGCCGAATTGTGAGTTCTCTCATCGGCGGTCGCGCTATGATTAATGAAATGCTGGCAATTGCAGAGAAGTTTGAGATTGAGCCGATTGTCGAAGTTTTTGCGATCGCACAAGCGAATGAAGCCATTCAGAAAGTCCGCGACAATCAAGTACGCTATCGCGCAGTTTTGACAGTGAGTTAGATAATGGTTAATGGGTAAGGTGCGCCTAGCGCACCCTACTAAAGATATATAAGCAACGAATTAAAGCAAAGAATTAGCATTAATAAAACGACCATTTAAATCGGCTGGGGTCACGTTCAACATAGTACCCAACAAAGCATTAGTAAAACCAAATCTAATATTAGTAGCTTCCACACGACCGTTGCCATCGGGATCGAGACTTCGCTGGGAGATGCCGCCCTTAGCTAATAAGCTAGTTCCACCGGCTATACTTGCAGGATCGATCAGCAATAATCTCGGATCGTTCAAGCTATAGCTTACCTCTTCCAATGAGATATTGCTGCTGGTAAATTCCACACTAATGCCAATCGAATCGCTAGACTTATCAAAATCCACAATTACCGCGTCAGGAACTTCAATTCCAACTACTCGGATTCCCGCTTGATCGACTCTCAAAACAAATACATCGCTACCTGCACCACCTTGGTAAATATCGATATCTCTGTCGCCAATTAAAGTATCATTACCGTCACCGCCCAGTAACAAATCAACACCTTGTCCTCCGCGCAGCAAATCATTTCCCGCACCCCCATCAAGGAAATCGCTATTTCTATCTCCTGTCAAGAAATCGTCGCCAGTTTCTCCCAAAACATCGTCATCATCTTTGCCGGCGTAAATAGAATCATTGCCGACACCGCCTAGCAGACTGTCTTTACCATCGTTGCCGAAAATCCGTTCTGCATCTGACGATCCCCTGACAGTATCATTGCCACCCACCATCCAAAGTCCCCCAGGAAAACTAGCAAGTTGTCCTGGTGCAAGTGTAATATTTTCAGGAGAATTGTCTCCTACCAAACGAGAGATGCCTGAATTATCTGGGGTGAGTACCATAGTTGTAAACTTTGTGCGATGTGAGCATGGATATTGTGCAATATTCTACAGTTTAGTAGGGTGCGCCAGAACACAGTTACTTCCTGACTCGCGATCGAGCAATCGTTGGCGCACCCTACTAGACAGCTCGATCGCTCCATCTTGGCACAAGCCTGATGGAAATACCCTAGATTAAAATAAAAGTTAAAATTTGAGCCGATGCCAATTATCTTAGTTGAAGACTTGAGCAAAGTTTATCCGGTAGCGATTAAAGAACCGGGACTTAAAGGAACAGTGCGACACTTTTTTAGTCGCACTTACCGCAATATCAAAGCAGTTGAGGGCGTTTCTTTTAGTATTGAACCGGGGGAAGTCGTGGGGTTTCTCGGTGCTAACGGTGCGGGCAAAACTACTACGCTGAAAATGCTGACTGGTTTGATTTATCCGTCTGCGGGTACGGTGAGTGTGTGCGATCGTACTCCTTTCCGTCGGGAAGCAGATTTTCTGCAAAAAATCACTTTAGTGATGGGGCAGAAACAGCAGTTAATTTGGGATTTACCCGTGCTTGACTCTCTGCGAATCAATGCCGCTGTCTACGGCATTCCCGATACAGATTATCGACGGCGAGTCGGAGAATTAACAGAGATGCTGTCACTAGAAGGCAAGTTGAATCAGCCGGTACGAAAGCTTTCTTTAGGCGAACGCATGAAAGCTGAATTGATGGCGGCGCTGCTGCACCAGCCGGAGGTATTATTTTTAGATGAACCGACTTTAGGTTTGGATATAAACGCACAGTTTAGCGTCAGGCAATTTCTGCGAGAATATAACGAGCGCTATCAAGCAACGGTGTTGTTGACGAGCCATTACATGGCTGACATTACTGCTTTGTGCAAGCGCGTTTTGTTAATCCATGAAGGGCAATTAGTTTATGATGGCAGTTTGGACGGATTGCTCGACAGGTTTGCACCTTATCGGGAAGTTCAGGTAAAATTAGCTAAGCCGCTGGAAAAAGATAGTGCTTTTACTTACGGAGAGGTAGAATCTATTGAGGGACAATCGGTGCGGTTTTTAGTCAAAAGGGAGGAGCTGACGGTGAGTGTGGCGAAGATTTTGGCGGAGTTGGAAGTGATAGATTTGACTGTTACCGATCCGCCAATTGAAGAGGTAATTGGTAGAGTTTTTCGCACGGGAAAAGTGTAATGTTTTTGGCTGGGTTCATTCTCCATAACAGGCAAGATATCTGTTTCACTAAAGTTTTAATGTTCTGTGGAACGGGCATCTTGCCCGTTGCTAACACCGAAAAATGGAACAGGCAAGATGCCTGTTCCACTAAATTTTCAATGTTTTGTGGAACGGGCATCTTACCTGTTGCTAACACCGAAAAATTAAATCTACAATTGATATGACAAAATCCCTCAAAATTGCTAAAACTTTGCTAGTTACCTACTACGCTTATATGCTCGAATACCGGGCGGAATTGTTTTTGTGGGCGCTGTCGGGAGCTTTGCCGTTTATCTTGATGGGTGTCTGGATGCAGGCGGCAGAAACGGGTCAATTTGGGCTGAATGCGATCGACTTTGCCCGTTATTTTTTAGCGGCTTTCATTGTCAGGCAAACAAATGTAGTTTGGGTGATTTGGGAGTTTGAAAAGGAAGTAGTGCAAGGCAGGCTATCTAATAGATTGTTGCAGCCTCTCGATCCCGTATGGCACCACTTCGCATCTCACGTTTCCGAAAGGTTTGCGAGGCTGCCCTTTGTATGCGGATTAGTGCTGCTGTTTTTTGCACTTTACCCGCAGGCTTTTTGGCTGCCGAGTTTGGGCAGGTTTTTGCTGTTTTTGTTGGTTATCGTCTTGGCTTTTTGCTTGCGGTTCTTGATACAGTATACCTTTGCGCTGTTTGCTTTTTGGCTGGAGAGGGCAAGTGCGATCGAACAATTCTGGTTTTTAATTTACCTGTTTTTATCGGGACTTATCGCGCCGCTGGAAGTTTTCCCCGCACCCGTGCGCGAAGTAGTTTTGTGGACGCCTTTTCCTTATTTGATTCATTTTCCCGCTTCAATCTTGATAGGATTGCCCGTAGATTTAGGCCGCGGTTTGTTGGTAATGTTGGGTTGGAGTGCGGTGTTTTTTGTGTGGAATCGCTGGCTTTGGCGACAGGGCTTGAAGCAGTATTCGGGTATGGGAGCTTAAATAATAATTAAAAATTATAAAACAGTAAGCTGCGTCACAGTAAAATGTTAATCCTTTTGTCAAAAAGACTTACTTGACGCATCCTACTTAACTGTGGAGTAAATCTAAAATTTAAAATCTAAAATCGACTGACCCACCCGAATTAACTGTAGAGTAAATCTAAAATCTAAAATCTAAAATCTAAAATCGCACACATCATGCAAAAATGCAATCGCGAGTATTCGACAATTGCATAAACATCCATTTTTTGTATATATAAGTACAAAAGTTTACAATAAATTCTTATATTAATAAATCCAACGACTGATAAACGGGATAAAAGAGATTCTAATGACAGCCAAAAAAAACCTCATTGTAATCGGCAATGGCATGGTAGGTCACAAGTTCCTGGAGTTAATGGTGAGTTCGGATGCTGCCAAACACTGGAATTTAATTACTTTTTGTGAAGAACCGCGCGTTGCTTACGATCGCGTAAACCTCAGCGGATTTTTCTCTGGCAAAACAGCGGGAGATTTATCTTTAGTTGCACCGGGATTTTATCAAGAAAACGGCATCCAAATTTATATCGGCGACAAAGCAGTCGCCATTAACCGGGAACACAAAATAGTCTCTTCAGCCAACGGTTTAGAAGTTCCCTACGACAAAATTGTTCTCGCGACCGGTTCCTATCCATTTGTGCCATCAATTAAAGGTAAAGACGCTACAGGAACTTTTGTTTACCGGATAATTGACGACCTGGAATCGATGTCCGATTACGCTAAAAATTGCAAAACAGGTGTAGTAATTGGCGGCGGTTTGTTAGGTCTAGAGTGTGCTAATGCTCTGCAAAATATGGGCTTAAAAACTCACGTTGTTGAGTTTGCGCCGCGGCTGATGCCCGTGCAAGTTGACGAGATTGGCGGGGCAATTCTCCGCAGCAAAATAGAAGAGTTGGGCGTTTCGGTTCATACCAGCAAATCTACCACAGAAATTGTTAGCGAAGATGGCAAAGTTACTAAAATGCTGTTTGCTGATGGTTCGGAATTGGCAACAGATATGATTGTGTTTTCTGCTGGCATTCGCCCCCGCGACGAAATTGCCCGAAGTTGCGGTATAGAAGTAGGAGAACGCGGTGGCATAATCATAAATGATAGCTGCCAAACCTCCGATCCTGACATTTATGCGATCGGAGAATGCGCGCTGTATCAAAATCGCATCTACGGCTTAGTTGCGCCTGGGTATACAATGGCAAGCGTAGCTGCAGATATTTTGAGCCGTGTAGCAGATGACGGACAAGATGCCAGTCCCACAAGCACTTTTACTGGTGCGGATATGTCCACTAAACTCAAATTATTGGGGGTGGATGTCGCTAGTTTTGGAGATCCTTTTCCCAAGTCGGGGGATGCTAAAGAAATTGTTGTCACTGACACCTTCCAAGGCATTTACAAAAAATTAGTTTTAAATCAAGACGGCAGCCGGATTTTAGGCGGAATTCTCGTGGGAGATGCTTCGGCTTACGGCACTTTGCTGCAATTCATGCAAAATGAAATTGCTCTGCCGCCGCATCCCGAAGATTTGTTAATGCCACCGCGAGAAGGGGGAGTATCGGCGGGTTTTGGAGTTGACAGTTTGCCGGATTCGGCTCAAATTTGTTCTTGCAATAATGTTACCAAAGGGCAGATTTGTGCAGCGATTCGCGAGCATAATTTAACCGATGTTGCCAGCGTCAAGAAATGCACTCAAGCTGGGACGGGCTGCGGCGGTTGCGTGCCTTTAGTGACGGATATCTTCAAGTCGGAGATGAAGAAAGCTGGGTTTGCAGTCAAAAATAATCTCTGCGAACATTTTGAATATTCTCGTCAAGAATTGTACCATTTAGTGCGTTCTCAAGAGATTAAAACCTTTGAGGAGTTGATTGAAAGACACGGCAAAGGTAAGGGCTGCGAAATTTGCAAGCCTGCTGTTGGTTCCATGCTGGCTTCTACTTGGAATGACCATATTTTAGAGAAGTCTCACGTCGGTTTGCAAGATACGAACGATTACTTTTTGGCAAACATTCAGCGCGACGGTACTTATTCGGTGGTACCCCGAATACCGGGGGGAGAAATTACGCCGGATAAGTTGATTGTTTTGGGTGAAGTTGCCAGGGATTTTGGGCTTTATACTAAGATTACTGGCGGGCAACGGATTGATTTGTTTGGAGCTCGCGTGGATCAATTGCCGCATATTTGGCGTCGGTTGATTGATGCGGGATTTGAGTCGGGACACGCTTACGGTAAGGCTCTGCGTACTGTAAAATCTTGTGTTGGTAGCACTTGGTGCCGCTTTGGGGTGCAGGATTCTACGAGTTTGGCGATCGAAGTTGAATTGCGGTATCGTGGTTTGCGATCGCCCCATAAGCTCAAATCTGCTGTCTCTGGCTGCACTCGCGAATGCGCGGAAGCTCAAAGCAAGGATTTTGGGATAATTGCGACAGAGAATGGTTGGAATTTGTACGTGTGCGGCAACGGTGGCATTAAGCCACAGCACGCGGTTTTGCTGGCTACGGATATCGATAAGGAAACTTTGATTAAGTATATCGATCGATTCTTGGTTTTCTACATCCGCACGGCCGACAGATTGGAACGCACTGCTACTTGGTTGAACAAACTTGAGGGCGGGATTAAATACTTGAAACAAGTGATAATTGAGGACTCTCTGGGCATTTGTGCTGAATTGGAAGCGCAAATGGAACATTTAGTGAATACTTATCAATGTGAGTGGAAAACGACGATTGAAGACCCACAAAAGGTGCAGCGGTTCCAGCATTTTGTGAATTCCGATTTGCCCGATCCGAGTATTGTTCGTGTTGCGGAACGGGGACAAACGCGGCCGGCTAACGAACATGAAAAGGCTCTGGCTGGAGTTTCGGAATAACCCATCCTCAGCCCTCCCCTTGAATCAGGGGAGGGAGCAAGAATCTCGTTCCCCGGCTCTGCCTGGGAATGAAGTCCGGGAGGCTCTGCCTCCTTCGGCGAGGCGAGGCAGAGCCTCGAAACCTACGTTCCCAGCCGGAGACGGGGAACGAGATTGAAGTAAAATAACAGGAAAAGAAGATGGTTCAATCATTACAAGTTTCGGATACTGTGACTACTTGGGTAGATGTGTGTTCTCTGGATGCGATCGCCGCTTATACTGGAGTTTGCGCTTTAGTTAAAAGCGAACAAGTGGCGATTTTCCGAGTGGGAAACGGAGATGAAGTTTATGCGCTCAGCAATTACGACCCGTTTAGCAAAGCTTTTGTTTTGTCGCGGGGAATTGTGGGCGATCGCAACGGGACTCTCAAAGTTGCTTCTCCCATTTACAAACAAAACTTTAGTCTCACTACCGGGCAATGTCTGGATGATGAAACGGTAAAGATTCCTACTTTTGCGGTTCGGGTTGTAGCCGATCGCGTCCAAGTAGCTGTTAGTTAAATTCAGCGGCTTAATTGTTCGATCGCCATCCGCCACCACCTAACATTCCTGTGGGTGCTGGCGGATTTTACATTGGGGCCCTGCCGACTCAGTATTTTTCGTCTAAAATAGAGTCGATTGGCTCCATACTCCAGGCTCGCTCAAAAAAATCTCAACTAATATCCGAGCTGATGGGAGGATTGTCAATGCAAACAAACTTCAGCGAGCAGGGTATCGGTATGTTGTTAAAAAAACTTGTTTCCGAAAATAATCCCCAGACGGTAGCAGAGTTAATCCATGCCCAACTCAAAATCGGTCAACTGACTTGGGGCGAACTCAACATACAAGTTTTCGGCCAGCACTGGCGGGACGAATCTTTGCACGAAGTCCTCAGAGAAATTGCAGCTAAGCTCGACAAAGAAACAGCGAGCCAAATTATAGAATATCTCACGGATCAAAACGGTCAACAAGCAAAATTTATTAATTTGTTTTTAGCAGCGCAATGCCTGTTAAAAGTTAAAAATGATGTTAATAAAAAAACCGCCAAAAAACTGTTAAGCGCTTTAAAAAAGTTATCGCAATACGGTACGGGTTTCCTGATTCTTTATCAAAGCGCTCAAGAGTTGCAGGAAACTTATCAAATTCGCAATCGATCGATCGCGGCGATCGCCCAAACTTGGAAAAACGACCCGCAAACCCTGCCCTGGCTGAAAATACTCGCTCACTCCACAGACTGTGGCGAAGTCCGGGCCACAGCAGTCGAAGCAATAGCCCGTGGTTGGCCAGACCAGCCAGAAATTTACCTGATGCTCAAAAACCTCGCCAAATCCGATAGAAGCTGGGCAGTGCGATCGACCTGTGTGCGAGAAATGGCTTTTGGTTGGCCAGACACGAGCGATACCTTGCCACTGTTGACTGCCTTGGCTCAGTTTGATCAAAGTCCCGCAGTTCGCACCGCAGCACTCGAACAGTTGGCATTTAATTGGCCCGATCGCACAGATACCTTGCTGCTGCTGAGAACCGTCGCCGAATCCGACGAAAATTTGGGAGTACGAGTCTGTGCGTGGCAAGAAATAGCCAGAGGTTGGCACAGCCTTTTAGGCACCGCCTCCCTGCTAAAAAACCTTGCTCAGACAGGAAGTTCTATCCTGCGAACCGTAGCGGTGCGGGAGTTGGCAGCAGGCTGGCCCGCCGCAGCCGACGTTTACCTGCTGCTGAAAACCCTAGCCGAATCCGACAGCAGTAAAGAAGTGCGGACAGCAGCCTTAGAAGAATTGGCCTCGCACTGGCCCAATGAACCAGACATTTACCCACTGCTGAAGAATAAAGCCGAGTCCGACGCGAGTTCGAGCGTCCGGCGCTCAGCAGTGCAAGCAATTGCCTCTGGCTGGCCTGGGAACCCCCAAACTCTGACTTTTTTGAAAAATATAGCATTGGGCGATCGCGACGCAGACCTGCGCGAAATAGCCCTACAACAGATAGCCGCAGGTTGGCCCGACCACCCAGAAACCCTGCCCCTGCTGCAAAAAATAGCTGATTCCGAGGATTACTGGACTGTGCGGCAAGTAGTAGTGGAGGCTGTCGCCACACTGGCGTCAGAAAGTCTCGAAGTCTTTGGCTGGTTGCAAAATCTCGCCGGGTCAGACAGACACCTGAACGTCCGAGAAACTGCGGTGGAAGAAATCGCAAAACGCTGGTCTCACCGGGGCGAGACGCTGCCTTTCCTCAAAAGCCGGGTCGAGTTGGAGCATGATTCTCACCTGCTGAGCGTGCTGGTGCGATCGATCGTGCGGGGGTGGCCCGACGCCCCGGAAACCTTGTCTTGGCTGAAAATTCAGCTCGATTCTGGGGAAGCGCTAGTGAGGGAAGCGGCGGTGCTTGAACTCGCTTACAACTGGCCAGACAATCCTGAAACTTGGATGCTGCTAGAGGCTAAAGCAGAGGGCGATGAGAGTCCCGCTGTCAGGCAAATCGCTTTGCAAAACTTAGCGCGCGGGTGGACAAATCAGTCTCAAACTTTCGAGTGGCTCAAAAGTAGAGCTCAAAAAGATGAAGATTCGCAGGTGCGGGCGATCGCCCTGGTAGAGTTAATGCGGGGATGGAAAGACGAGCCGGGAATGTTTGAGTTTTTGCGCGATCGAACTTTGAGCGATCCTGAAAATCAAAACGGTTCTTTTCCTTACAACCCCAGATTTACAGCACTCGAAGCGATTATCGAACATTATCCCGAAAATCCGGGAGTTGTGCCTTTGTTGCGATCGCTTGCAGTTTCCGACGCAGAAGAGCAAGTGCGGGCCTTAGCGGGTCGCCGGCTACGCAGCCAAGACTGGTAAGTAGAAACAATCCTTTAGACACCTCGGAAAATTAATCATGCCTGCTCTTATTTCTGGAGTTTGAGGAAGCTCCAACTTTAGATGTTTAGGCATAACTTGTCTTCATTGCACTCTTAACATTCTTTCAGTATCTCATTCCGGCGCAGCCGGAAGTGATATTAACAGTTAACACTGGGACTAACTCAAACGAGTGACACTCAAATGAGTGACACTCGAAAAAGTTACTGTGCATCCACAAATTCCACCAGTTATACCTGAAATATCAAAGACCAAAACTTAAATGTTGAGAGGAACCACATTATGTACACCGAAGAAAGAAGCTTGAACAATGAAACTATGGCTCTCGTCGCCGAAACTACTTCTCAATCAACTCTGGCATTTGCTGAAACAACGGGAGTAAACAAACCCACTTTACAAAGGGGTTCAACAGGTCAAGCTGTCAAGGAACTACAACAGCTTCTATATCATTGGGGTTATTATTCCGGGGCGATTGACGGTATTTTCGGCATCCAAGTTCACAACGCCGTCAAAGGCTATCAACACCGCGTCTTTTTACAAGAAGATGGGATTGTCGGCCCTATCACTTGGCAAGCACTATACTCTGGTGCACCTGTGAATATGCCGGTAGTCATGAAGGGCAGTTCTGGTAATGCTGTTAAAATTGTTCAGAATGTCTTGAAAATCAATGGATACTATTTCGGTTCCATTGACGGATTCTTCGGGGCGATGACAGATGTAGCAGTGCGACAATTGCAACTCAGCAAGGCTTTACCGCAAGATGGAATTGTCGGCTACAAAACGTGGCACGCCCTCAGCAAGTTACGGCACTAATAACGGGTGGGATTCATATAAATTCCGGTTGCACGAGCGAAATAATTGTTGAGTGTTGACTGTTAACTCGGGGTCAAAAAACAGAATGGTTAACTGTTAACTGTTGACTCGACTTGATTATTCCGATGCAACCGGAAACCATATGATGAGCTTGGCTGTTGGTATTTTGATGCTGTAGGAGTTTGTTTCATTTCTGTTGATAATTTAAGCAATATCTAAAGGAGTACGTGTGATGGGTACTAAATTCAAGAGAAGAATTCTCTCAATTGATGGTGGTGGTATTCGGGGTATTATTCCTGCGATCGTTCTCAACTACATTGAAGAGCGCACAGGAAAACGCATAGCAACAATGTTTGATTTTATTGCAGGCACTTCAACCGGAGGAATTTTAGCACTGGGTTTAACTAGAAAAAACTCAGATTCTAGCATCAATAGTGAGCCAGAGTATACCGCTGCCGAACTTGTAAATTTCTATCGCAAATATGGACAAAAGATTTTTAATGAGTATATTATAGGGGATATTGATGATTTGTTACAACCCAAGCACAACCCAAAAGGTAGGCAACAAGTTTTAAAGGATCTTTTAGGTGAAGCTAAGGTTGAAGAGGCATTACGAGAAATTTTCATCCCCAGCTATGATATCGAACTCAGAGCACCAATTTTTTTTACAAGCAATCGGGACGCAGAGGAAATCAAGAGTTTTGATAGCCGGAAAGTATGTACGGGATTCAAAATGTGGGAAGCAGCAATGGCAACTTCTGCTGCACCGACATTCTTTCCACCCTACCAACTCGAAACGGGACATCATACCGATGAAGGATATTACGCTTTGGTAGACGGCGGAATTTTTGCAAATAATCCTTCCTCACTTGCAATGATGGAGGCGATGATTTCTTACAAGAAAAAAACGGGTGAAGAACTACAACGTACTGAGACCCTTGTTGTTTCTTTGGGTACGGGTTCACTAACTAAGAAATATAAGTATAAAGAAGCCAAAAATTGGGGTCAAATAAAATGGGCTATTCCCTTACTTAACGTTGTTCTAGATGGTCAAAGTGAATCGGTTGCCTATGAACTTGCTCAGCTAATGGTGACTAAAAAAGATCAAGAAAATAACCGAAACTACTATCGTTTTCAACTTCAATTGAGTAGCGATAATGGTCACGATCAAATCGACAACGCAAGTCCCACTAATATTGAGTACCTAGAGAACAGAGGTGAAAAACTCATTGAACATAGTAAGAAAGATTTGGATGAGTTGTGTAAGCTTTTGAAGGAGGAAACTGAACTATATCCTAATTAACCGCACCGTTAAATCGAGATCCGGTTGGAGGATTTTGAATGGGGGTAAGATTTTGTGTGTATTCATTCCCACAACAGGGCATCCCAAACCGCACCGCTTCCCCCATTACCTAACACCGATCGCGATCCGAAGCCGTTTTCTCCCACCTGATCAAATCTTCCCGAAAATTCGGGTCTTGCTTGGCATACTGCACGAGGCTTGTAGTTTCTGACCCAGTAGAACAAGTGCGGGCCGCCCGCTTCAAGTGTTAACAATTAACTGTTAATAATCGCTCAAAAGGCCGATCGCATACCGCACCGCTTCCCCCATCATCGAACCACGAACGCGATCGGACGCCGTTTTCTCCCACGTGAGCAACTGTTCCCGAAACACCGGGTCTTGCTTCGCCCGCTGCACGATCGCCTGACTGATGACTTTCTTTTGAATCTGCTCTGTCGGGATACCTTGCTGCTTCAAATAATCCAACAGCCGCTGCACGCTTTCGGAGAATTTATCCGGCGTCTGAGACATCAAAATAAACGAAATTTGGCGCACCATTCGCTGGTAGATTTCCTGTCTTCTGAGCAATATTTCCTTGTGACTCGGTTCCACCGACTCCACACTGTTACTAGGAACCCCCAAGTCGAGCAAACTCAAAATTTCAGCGTCCTTGGCTAAAACCTTTTCCAACATATCTGGATAAAGTTCCAAAATGCGATCGCCCAAAATCTTGCCGTTCACCAAACGGTTCGCGCTCAGCCTCAGTAAATTTTGTTCTCCCGCAGAGTCAAAAAATTGAACGTTAAATTTGAGTTCGTGGCTTTCCAACTCCACCCGACGCAGCGTAAAAACCAAAGCCTCCCAATTAGGAGGTTCATCAAAACACACCTTCACAATAGAACTGTCCTCTTGATGCTGCCGCCCCAATTCCCCCGACTCAAAATCGCGATTGACCGGAAAGCGATTTGCCGCAACTTTCGCAGTATAATCAAATTCAGTAAAAACATAGCTGCAGTCAACCCTCGACAGATCGACATCTTGAACTTGCCAATTTTGAATGCAGCAACCCGTAAGCTGCGCCCCCTCCAAATTCGTCCGAATCAAACGGCACTCAATCAAACAAGCTTCTCTTAAATCCGCCTCACCCAAAATCGCATCCATCAAATAAGCGCCGCTCAAATCAGCTTTCCGCAAATCAGCACTTCGCAAATTAGCTTCGCTCAAATCCGCCCGCAACAAATACACTGCTTGCAGGTTAGCTCGCAGCAAAAGCGCCTTCTTAAAACTCGCTTTCAATAAATAAGAACCTGCCAGATTAGCTCGACTCAAATCAGCGTTATCCAGCACCGCCTCAGTCAAATCCGCCCCCGCCAGCACAGCTCGGTGCAAGTCAGCGCCCGTCAGATTTGCAGATCGCATTTGAGCGCCATTCAAGTCAGATTCAATCAAATTTACACCGATTAAAATTGCCGATCGCAAATTCGCTTCCACCAAATGCGCTTCCCGCAAATTAGCACCCGTTAAATTAGCACCAACAAGACTGGCGCGGTTGAGATTCGCCTCCATCAATTCCGCCGCCATCAACTTCGCGCCGTCGAGTTTAGCCCCGGCAAAATTAATCTGGTCAGATTTAACTCCTTGAAGATTAGCACCGCCCAAATCCGCTTCGGGGAACGCAGCCCAATTGAGTTCTGCTGCTGCCAAACAAGCAAGGCGCAAATCCGCTTTCGCAAGATTTGCCCCGCTCAAATTTGCCCCACTCAGATTCGCCCCAGCTAGCCCCGCACTGCGGAGATCCGCGCGGCGCAAACAAGCCCCTATCAACTTGGCATTGCTCAAAAAAGACCAGCTCAAATTAGCACCGGTCAAGTTAGCACCAGTGAAGTCTATTTCTCGCAGGTTAACACCGCTTAAACTAGCGCCGCTGAGGTCAATGTGACCAAAGTTACGCTCTCCCTGTTGATAGCGCTGTAAAAATTCTTGTGTTTGCATTCCGCAGATTGGGGGGCTGGCAATTTAGCTGTTTTAGGACGCGCGGTTCATAACTTTAACTCTAAGGTACGCACGGAACACGAGCGGGTTAGGCACTGGGACACTACTCCTACTACTTACTGCAAGAACTCATGTCCTCCGGGTGATCCGTGGGTACTGTACCTCTATAGATGACACTTCAAAGGATTTGTTGCGTAAGTTCTATTTCTACTACCAGTTTTACAGACTTTTGTAACTTAAAGCAGCAGAGTTCACATCTTATACGCTGCCCCGCCGGAGAGTGTTTTTACCTAAAGCGCTGCAATTCTTGCTGCAAGTGTTTTCCCCATTTAGTCGCTAGAGGAATTTCTGTAAAAGGAACCTGCACCGCAGGAGCATCTTTCAACAAAAATTCGAGGGCGATTGGACTCCCAGAATTCGGTGGCGAATCTAAATCAACTGCCTGAGATTTGACTAACAACCGCAGCGATTGCACGTCTTTTAAAGAAAAAGTTTGCAAATTTACCGGCCCGCTGCGAGTAGGTTTTCCCCAAGTTAAACTGTCTTCTTGCTGACCGAGTACAGCATAAATATCGTACTTGGCTTTAGCGAATTGTTCTGCCCAGACGCGATACGCTTCCAGCTTTTGATACTCGTTCCATCCTGCCCAAGCTAGCCCAATAAAAATTGCCAGCAGCGGCAGCCACATTAAACCTCTTTCCATGCAATACCCTTTTTGAAAATAATCGCTTGTTCAGTTTCTCATCTTCTCTAATGATACAATTAATTGAACTCCTCAAACTTGCTCTGCAATTTAAACTAGAAATTAGAGCAATTTTTGAGCGAGCAACAGCCACTGCCGAAAACTACCAAACGCTCGCGTGGGAGATATCCACAAGTCGCAGCAAGGAAAACTGGCGCTGGCGGTGAAAATTGGGTTATTGTGGTGAACACGCCTTCCCTAAACGGACGATCGGCAATGAAAAAGTTTTTCCTTCTGTGCTTATTTTTAATCGGGCTTGGCTGGGCGATTTCTAATTTCCCAGGACTTGCTACTCAAGGCACTTACGACTCGATTGTGCTGGATTTCCGCGAAGATTTGGGTGCTGCTGAGATTGCGAAAGAAGTAAATGCGATCGCCCAACAGTACCAAGTCGCACCGCAACTCAACAGCGAATTCTCAGCGGCAGACAATGTATATGTAGTTAAGGGCGATCGTACTTTGCTAAACGCCCTGAGAAAATCAAATTTGGCTAAAGATACCGAATACATTGAACCGAACTACGTATATAGCGCTTTCGAGATTCCCAACGACCCCATGTATACCAAGCAGTGGAATCTCCGCAGTATCAACGTAGAATCTGCCTGGAACGAAACCAAAGGCAGCGGCACAACAGTAGCGATAATTGACACGGGTATTACTCCAGTCGCTGACTTAAAAGAAACCAAATTTGTACCGGGCTACGACTTTGTAAACGATCGCGCCGAAGCCTACGATGACAACGGCCACGGTACTCACGTCGCAGGTACTGTCGCCCAATCAACTAACAACAATTACGGCGTTGCGGGCATCGCCTACGAAGCAGCTTTAATGCCGCTAAAAGTATTAAGCGGCAGCGGTGGCGGCACGGTTTCCGACATTGCCGAAGCGATCAAATTTGCTGCTGACAACGGTGCAGATGTTATCAACATGAGTCTCGGTGGCGGCGGTGAAAGTCAGTTAATGGAAGAGGCGATCGACTACGCCCACTCTAAAGGCGTTGTCATCATCGCAGCCGCCGGCAACTCCGGCGACAGTTCCGCTTCCTATCCCGCCCGCTATCCCCACGTCATCGGCGTTTCCGCCCTCGGCCCCGACGACGAAAAAGCCTCTTACTCGAATTTCGGCGCAGGGGTTGATATTGCAGCCCCCGGCGGTTCTGAAATGGGCAAGATCCTGCAAAGTACGATCGACCCGGAAACCGGCGCCGAAGTCTTTGAAGGCTACCAAGGCACTAGCATGGCTTCTCCCCACGTTGCCGCCGTTGCAGCCCTTGTCAAGGCCTCCGGCATCACAGAACCAGACGCAATTCGCAGCGTACTCTTGCAGTCGTCGCGAACAGTCACTGAAGATCCGTTAAACCATTTTGGTTCCGGACACCTAGACGCAGCCGCAGCAGTTCAGCTAGCCCAGCGCGGACAAATCAACTTCCGCGATTTCTTCCGCTGGCTGCGCGATAACGGCTATCTCAACCCCCGCTTTTGGATTGACGGCGGCGCAGTCGCCCTGTTGCCTAAAATTGCAATGGTGCTCGGTTCTTACCTGCTGGCTTTCTTTATGCGGAATTATTTTCCGTTCCAGTGGACTTGGGGCTTTTCCGGCGGCTTGATGGCTGGTAGTTCTGGGTTCTTTTTCTTGCGGAACTTGTTTGTATTTGACTTGCCGCAGTGGCCGATGCGGGTGATGGGCAGTTCTATTCCAGAACTCGGCGGTGCAATTAATGGCAGCAGTATGCTGAATCCCTTTTTTGCTAGCGTTTTGATTCCGGGGGTTTTGATTGCTTTGCTGTTGGGACATCAACAGTGGAAGTGGATCGCGATCGCAATTTCGATCGGTTTTGCCAGCAGTTTAGCGGTGAATGCTTTTGTCTCTCCCACAGTCTGGGGATTGGGCACAGGTTTGATATCACAAACATTCTTAATTGTCAATGCTTTTCTGTGTTTCGGACTGGCGCGTTTAGCAATTAAAACAGAGGTGCGATCGGCATGAGTATTACTGTCAAAGGTGAAATTGAACGCAAAGGATTAGGCCCGGGTACTTGGGCATTGGTTGGCCAAGATGGGGAAACTTACGAACTTAAGGATGCTCCTTCTGACTTGAAAAAAGCTGGTTTGAAAGTGAGTGTTAAAGGTGAAGTCCGCAAGGATGTGATGACGTTTGCTATGATCGGCCCGGTGCTTGAGGTGCAGTCTTTTGAAGTGTTGTAGGTCGATCGACTAATCCAGCTTTCGAGCAAAAAAAACCCCGGCCAAAATTGGCTGGGGTTTATTAATCAGGGTGCATCTTTATTTACTTTCCAGTGGCTAGTACGATGTTCGGGAGAAATTTGATTTTTAACCGCAGATGCACGCAGATTAACGCGGATAATTTTTGATTTATTGAAATTTTGCTGTTTTGGCTGCAATACGAAAAAAAAACCCGGCCAAAATTGGTCGGGAGTTAATTAATCAGGGTGCATCTACTAATTTAGTCTCCGGTTCGAGGTGCACCTGTTCCGGACTGTTTGCGAAAATTTGGGAAAATTTGTGGTTTTGGCTGCAATACGAAAAAAAAACCCGGCCAAAATTGGTCGGGAGTTAATTAATCAGGGTGCATCTACTAATTT